>JBEBHE010000386.1:0-3897 GCA_040081205.1 Burkholderiales bacterium
TATCGTAACTATTTGTTTTTAAACAATTATTTATATATGATTTTTTCCATGATGCGCGCCTGCCGCAGCGCTTCGGCGGCGAATGCTTTCACCAGCGCCGGGCGCGACGCGCGCTTGGGAAATGCCATCAGCAAATCCAGTTCCAGCTTCGGTTTAAAGGGCCGCACCGCCATGGTGGAATCCGCGATGCCGACGTATAGCGGATGCGTCAGCGCCACGCCCAGGCCATTGGCGACGAAGGCGCAGATGGCCGGCGCGGTGGATGCCGAGAATCCAAATCGGCGCTCAACGCCAAGCTTGTCGAACAACGCATCCACTCTCACCCGTGTCAGTGTGCCTTCGCTCCACGACACGAAGGTTTCGTTCTTGAGATCACGCGCGGTAACTTCGTTTTTTTTCGTCAATGGATGCGACGGCGGCAGCAAACACACTGCCGCTTGCCGCGACAGCAATTCCGTTTCGATTTCAGGATGCTCGTGCATGGAATTACAGAGCGCGATATCGAGCTGTCCGCTGGAAACCCAATCCATCAACTTCACGCGCTGCGCCACGCGGATTTCGAGTTTTACATCAGGATGGTCTTGCAAAAAAGCAGCCGCCACGCGCTGCACAAAACCGGCCGAGAGCGCAGGCATAGCGCCTACCGACAGCGCGCCGCGCCGTAGGGTGCGGATTTCCTCGGCGGCGCGGCGGATTTCGTCCGCGCCGGCGAACACGCGTTCGACATCACGATACAGTGTCAACCCTTCCGCCGTGGGCGACAAGCGGCCTTGCGTGCGGTCGAACGCTTTAAAGCCCGCTGCGCGTTCGAACGCCTGTAACAGTTTGCTTACCGCCGGTTGCGAGATGTGCATTGCCTCGGCGGCGCGATTCACCGTGCCGTTTTCCATCACGGCTTTGAAGGCTTCGATGTGGCGCAGGTTCATGGGCATGCGGCCATCTTATGGCGCGCATCGCGCGGAAGCAAGGCGATGAATCAAACAACAGACACGGTGGTTATCGGCGGCGGCGTGGTCGGCTCGGCAATCGCGTACGGTTTGGCCAAACGCGGCGCGCGTGTCACGGTGCTTGATGAGGGCGACGATGCGTTTCGCGCGTCGCGTGTGAATTTCGGTTTGGTGTGGCTGCACAGCAAGGGCGCTGGTATGCCGGCCTATGGTTTCTGGACGCGGCGTGCATGCGATGCGTGGCCGGCGTTTGCGGCGGAGCTTAAAGAAATCACTGGCGTTGATACGCACTACGTTAAATCCGGCGGGCTGTCGTATTGTCTGGGCGAAGCGGAATACAACAAGAAAATCGAAACCATCCAGCGCATGCGCGCGCAAGCCGAGCGCGACCCGTATGAAACGCGCATGCTGGATCGCGGCGAACTGATGCAACTGATGCCGCGCGCGCAACTGGGCGCCGAAGTATTGGGCGCATCGTACGGGCCGCATGACGGGCATGTCAGTCCGCTGAATTTGCTGCGTGCATTGCACAGTGGTCTTAAATATCATGGCGCGGATTATCGTTCCGGTTCACCGGCGCTGGACGTTAAACCGGTGGGCGGCGGCTTCGAGGTGCGCACGCCGCAGGCAACCCTTTCAACGCCGAAAGTGATACTCGCCGCCGGGCACGGCATCACACCATTGATGCGTCAGCTGGGTTTTAATGTGCGCATTCACGCCCAGCGTGGCCAGCAATTGGTCACCGAGCGGGCGGCGCCGGTGCTGCCGTTGCCCGCGAACGGCGTGCGGCAAACGGCGGAAGGCACATTCCTCATCGGCACGACAACTGAAGACGTGGGTTTTGATGTATCCACCACGACGCGGGCCGGCACGGCAATGGCCGCGCGCGCCATGCGTATATTGCCCGCGCTTAACGGCGTGCGCGTGGTGCGCGCATGGGCAGGACTGCGCACACTGACCGAAGACAAATGCCCGGTATACGAAGAATCAACGCAGTATCTTGGCGCGTTTCTCGCGACGTGTCACTCCGGCGTGACGCTGGCTGCAGTGCATGCAACAGATTTGGCTGATGCGATACATAACAGCAGGCTCGATGGCGACATCGCGGCGTTTCACGGCAGGAGATTTAACCTTGTCTGAAATGATCACGGTGTACATCGAAGGCAAGCCCGTCGACGTGAATGTCAATGACAGCGCCGCTGCCGCCGCGTTGCGCGCGGGAATCGGGTATACGCGCACCTCGCCGGTCAGCGGCGAAAAACGCGCGCCGTATTGCATGATGGGCGTGTGCTTTGAATGCCTGATGGTTATCGACGGCGTGGCATCGCGTCAGGCGTGCATGATTAAGGTGCAGCCGGGCATGCGCATTAAGCGGCAGTTGGGCGCACGGGAATTGTCGTGAGCATGTCGTGCGATTTTCTGGTGATCGGCGCAGGGCCGGCGGGCATGGCTGCCGCCGCTACTGCCGCGCGGCTCGGCTTATCGACATTGCTGGTTGATGAGCAGCCTGCGCCGGGCGGACAAATTTACCGCGCAGTTGAAAGCCGTAGCGAAACCGCGGCCGGCGTTTCGCAGGTGGATTGGGAAAGCGGTGTGGCGCTGGCCAAAGAATTTCGCGCCGCCGGTGCGGCCTATCAACCGGGTACGCAAGTGTGGCAGATGGAAAAAGAGCAGGAAAAAAAGCGGAAAGTCTATGTAACCGATGGTGTGAAAGCGTCTTGCATCGAAGCACGCCGCGTACTGATCGCCGCTGGTGCGATGGAACGGCCCGTGCCGATACCCGGATGGACTTTACCTGGCGTAATGACCGTGGGCGCGGCGCAAATACTTTACAAGACTTCGCACTGGATGCCGCCCGGCGGCGCGTGGATCGCGGGCAGCGGTCCGCTGTTGTGGCTGTATGCCGCGCAAGTGCTGGAGGCCGGCGGAAAAATCACCGGCATACTCGACACCACGCCTGCCGCGAACTACCTGCACGCGCTGCGTCATGGCGTCGGCGCATTGCGCAACCTGTCGTATGTGCATCGCGGCAGAGCGTTGCAACAGCGCGTGCGCGCGGCAGGCGTGCCTGTCATCAAAAACGTGACAGCGCTGAAAGCGCAAGGCACCAATGGCAATAGTCAGCTCGCATCCGTGCGTTATTGCGTCAATGACCAGTGGCGTGAAAAACCCGCATCAATGCTGCTGTTGCACCACGGCGTGGTGCCGAACGTACAGGCTACGCTATCACTTGATGCCGCACATCGATGGGATGACGTGCAGCGCTGCTTCGCGCCGGTAGTTGACCTGTGGGGCGACACCAGCGTTGAAGGTTACGCGGCAGCCGGTGATTGCGCCGGTATCGTGGGCGCGGAAGCATCCGCGGTGCAAGGGCGGCTTGCAGCACTTGAGGCCGCGCGCGCGCTCGGCTCGATTGACGAAGCGCAACGCAATATGCGCGCAGCGCCGCTGCGCCAGCAACTAACGCGTCATCTTCCGATACGCCCGTTTCTTGATCAGTTGTTTGCGCCGCGTGAGAATTTGCTTCTGCCGCACGACGACGTTCTGGTATGCCGCTGCGAGAGCATCACCGCGCGCCAGATACGTGACACGGTGGCGCTGGGCTGTCGGGGGCCGAATCAAATGAAGGCGTTTACACGCTGCGGCATGGGGCCGTGCCAGGGGCGTATGTGCGGGCTGGCCGCCGCTGAAATCATCGCGCATGCGCGCGGGGTGAGTGCGGGCGACGTCGGCGTGTTTAACGTGCGTCCGCCGTTGAAGCCAATTTCAATCGGCGAACTGGCCGCGCTCGCCGATTGACAGAGATTAGTAACCGCCTTTATCCGGCGCGCCAACCGGATTCAACGGCGTCCAGCCGGTCAGGCGGCCGACTTCTGCTTTCATGTAGTTCGACATCGCGACGCGATCGGCGCCGAGCATCACCATCTGAAAGCCCTGATCCAGATAGCGT
>JBEBHE010000089.1:0-14555 GCA_040081205.1 Burkholderiales bacterium
GTGGATTACGGGTTGGTGATCCCGGACGAATCCAAATCCCTGCGCGACGGCGCGGTGAAACCGTGGCAAACGCCAAGCAATAAAGAGTGTCAGGATGATCTTGAAAAATATGCCAGGAAACGCGGCATTCCGCTTGATAAACCGTGGCGCGAGCTATCAAAAGCGCATCAGCGCTGGGTGATCCAAGGTGAACCAGAATGGGTAAGCTGGAAAAAATCGTGGCCCGGCGTGTGGTACGGCGTGGCGCGCTTTTTCAAGTGGCTGGAAAGCAAAGCCTACAAAATGCACGTGCGTGTGCTGCTGTCGAAGTATCGCGCCTACACGCCGTGCGAAACCTGCGGCGGCGCGCGGTTGAAGACTGAAGCGCTATCGTGGCGTCTGGGTTCTGATGCGGGCACGACACCCTTTCTGCCGCGCGGCGTGGGCTTTGACGAAAGTAAACTCGCGCAACTGCCCGGCCTGACGGTTCACGATCTCATGCTGCTGCCGCTGGACACCGTGCGCGAGCACATACGCGCGCTGGCGCTGCCGAAAATGGCCGATGACGCCACCGCGATGCTGCTCAAGGAAATCCGCACGCGACTCGATTACCTCGCGGATGTCGGCCTCGGCTATCTCACGCTCGACCGCCAATCGCGCACACTCTCCGGCGGCGAAGTGCAACGCATCAACCTCACCACGGCGCTGGGTACTTCGCTCACCAACACGCTGTTCGTGCTAGACGAGCCTTCCATCGGGTTGCATCCGCGCGACATGGGGCGTGTGATCGGCGTCATGCACAAGCTGCGCGATGCGGGCAATTCGCTGGTGGTGGTGGAACATGATCCGCAGGTAATGTTTGCGGCGGATCGCATCCTCGACATGGGGCCGGGGCCGGGCGAGCGCGGCGGCGAAATCGTCTATTTCGGCGATACAAAAAATATAACAAAAACCTCATTGGGTAAAGCCGCTTCCCGTACAGGTCAGTATCTCGCTGGCACGCTGCGCGCAGACAGCGGCTTGCGTGGCGTGGCGCCGCATGCCCGCGCACGCAAACTTGAATTGCGCGGCGCCACCGAACACAACCTGAAGAATATCAACGTCGCAATTCCATTGGGACATCTGGTGTGTATCACCGGCGTTTCCGGCTCCGGCAAATCAACGTTGGTACAGGATGTTTTATACGCGGCGCTGCTGAAGGCGAAAGGCAAGCCCTCCGAAACGCCGGGTGCGCATCGCGCGCTGATCGGCCATGAACACGTTACCGATGTGGTGATGGTCGATCAGTCGGCAATTGGACGAACCACACGCTCCAATCCGGCGAGTTACGTCGGCGCGTTCGACGCGATACGGGACTTGTACGCAAAAGCGCCGCTCGCGCGCGAACGCCAGTACACGACAGGAACGTTCAGCTTCAATTCCGGCAACGGACGCTGCCCGGCGTGCGGCGGCAACGGCTTTGAGCATGTCGAAATGCAGTTTCTGTCGGACGTGTATCTGCGCTGCGCCGATTGCGATGGCCGGCGCTACCGCCCGGAGATCCTGGAAATCGCCATCGAAGGCAAATCCATCGCCGATGTGCTCGACATGACGGTGAGCGAAGCGTTGGTGTTTTTCGTGGCAGAGCCCAAGGTGTGCGCGGCGTTGCGTCCGCTGGCGGAAGTGGGTCTGGAGTATTTGCGGCTCGGACAACCCGTGCCGACATTATCGGGCGGCGAGGCACAGCGATTGAAGTTGGCCGGGCATTTAACCGAGGCTGCGCGGAATACGGCTTCAGTTGCCTCACGTGCTGCGCTGTTTCTATTCGACGAACCGACCACGGGCCTGCACTTCGAGGATATTGCCAAACTGTTGGGCGCCTTTCGGGAATTGATTTCGGCAGGACATTCGCTGGTGGTGATCGAACACAATCTCGATGTGATACGCGCTGCTGACTGGCTTATCGATCTTGGGCCGGAAGGCGGCGACGCGGGCGGGCAGGTAGTCTGCGCGGGCACACCGGAACAGGTCATGGCGCACGACGGTTCACATACCGGCAAAGCATTGCGGGAGTATGAAACAACGCTCATCCATCAGACGCTGGCCGCCCAGCAACCCGCAGATTACGTCGCGCGCCCCGCCCGCAAAACGCATCCTTTCATTTCGATCCACCATGCCCGAGAACACAACCTCAAGAACATCGACGTCGACATCCCGCGCGGCAAGTTCACCGTGGTCACCGGCGTTTCGGGCTCCGGTAAATCCACGCTCGCCTTCGACATTCTGTTTGCCGAAGGACAGCGCCGCTATCTCGAATCGCTCAATGCCTACGCGCGGCAGTTCGTGCAGGGCGCATCGCGCCCGGACGTGGACAGCATCACCGGCATACCGCCCACCGTCGCTATCGAACAACGCACCAGCCGCGGCGGACGCAAGAGTACCGTTGCCACACTGACCGAGATCTATCACTTTCTGCGTCTGCTCTACGTCAAACTCGGCACGCAGTATTGTCCCGACTGCGACGTTGCCATTGAGCCACAAAGCGCAGAGGCCATCGTCGCCAGCATCCTGCGTCATTCACGCGGTGATCGCGTGGGCCTGCTCGCGCCGCTGGTGGTGAACCGCAAAGGTTATTACACAGACCTCGCGAAATGGGCGGCGGCTAAAGGTCACACGCATCTGCGCGTCGACGGTGAATTTCTGCCCACGGCGCAATGGCCACGGCTGGCGCGATTCAGCGAGCACACCATAGAGTTGCCCGTGGCCGACGTGCGTGTGTTGCCCGAGAACGAGCACGCCTTGCGCGCAGGCGTGGCGCAGGCGCTGGAACAGGGCAAAGGCATCGTCCACGTCATCGGCAAACTGGATACGCTCGCTCGCGCTATCGACAAACGTGAAAAATCCATACCGCAGTTGCCTCAAACCGCCTACTCGGCCAATCGCGCCTGCCCGTCGTGCAATCGCAGCTTTCCGGAACTCGATCCGCGCCTGTTCTCCTTCAACTCGCGCCACGGCTGGTGTCCCGCCTGCTACGGCACCGGCCTGAAACTCGCCGGATTCGACTGGGATGCCGAACGCGAGAAAACCGGCACCGAAGAACACGTGCTCGATTCCTGGCTCGAATGGCTGGAAATCGAAGAAGCCTGCCCGGCGTGTAACGGCGAGCGGCTCAACCCCGATGCGCTGGCGGTGCGGCTCGACGGACAATCCATCGCGCAACTAACCGCCCTGCCTGTGGCTAAAGTAGCCGCTACCTTCGGCAAAATGTCGCTAAAAGGCCGCGCTGCTGAAATCGCGCGCGACGTGCTGGCCGAGATACGCACGCGGCTTACCTTCCTGGATGAAGTGGGCCTCGGTTATCTGGCACTGGATCGCGCGGCGCCCACGCTCTCCGGCGGCGAAGCACAGCGCATACGCCTTGCCGCGCAACTCGGCTCCAATCTGCGCGGCGTGTGTTACATCCTGGATGAACCCACCATTGGCCTGCATCCGCGCGACAATAAAATCCTGCTCGACACGCTGGAAAAACTCGAAGCGAAAGGTAATACCTTGGTGGTGGTGGAGCACGATGAGGACACCATACGCCGCGCAGCACACGTGATCGACCTGGGGCCGGGCGCAGGCAAACTCGGCGGCATGGTGATCGCCGAAGGCACGGCGAACGATCTGATGCGCAATCCGCAATCGCTCACCGGGCGGTTTCTGTTGAAGCCGCTGCTGCATCCGTTGCATCCACCGCGCGTGGTGAATCGCACTACGCCGGCGATACAAATACACGGCGCGACGCTGCACAACCTGAAATCGATCAACGTGCGCATCCCTCTCGCGCGCTTTACCGCAATCACCGGCGTATCGGGTTCGGGCAAATCGACGCTCGCGCGCGATGTGTTGCACGCGCAGCTTGCGCATTTGTTGAACAAAACGCGAAGTAAAAATAACTCAATAAAAACAAATAGTTACAAGCCACTGACCGATTGGCAATCGGTAGGCCGCGTGCTCGAAGTCGATCAAACTCCTATCGGCAAAACGCCGCGCTCGTGTCCCGCAACCTACGTTGGATTCTGGGATGCCATACGCCGCTTATTCGCCGAAGTGCCCGAAGCGCGCATGCGCGGCTACAGCGCGAGCCGCTTTTCGTTTAACACCAGCGGCGGGCGCTGCGAAACCTGCGAAGGCCAGGGCATGCGCAAAATCGAAATGAGTTTTCTGCCCGATGTGCGCGTCGCCTGTGAAACCTGCCGCGGCGCGCGCTTTAACGCCGATACGCTTGCGGTGCTGTTCAAAGGCAAATCGGCGGGTGACGTGTTGCGCATGAGCGTGGATGAAGCAGTGGCTTTTTTTGCTGCGCATCCGTCGATACATCACGCGCTGACGCTGTTGCAGGACGTGGGATTGGGCTATCTCACGCTGGGCCAGCAAAGCCCGACGCTGTCCGGCGGCGAAGCGCAGCGCATCAAGCTGGTGACGGAACTCGCCAAAGTGCGCCCGGATATCGGCGACGCGGCGCAGCGCCCCGGCCGCGCCGGTGCGCAAAACAGCACGCTCTACGTCCTCGACGAACCCACGGTAGGCCTGCACATGGCAGACGTGGAAAAACTGATCCGCGTGCTGCACCGGTTGGTCGATGCAGGTAACACCGTGGTGCTGATCGAACACAACCTCGATGTCATCGCCGACGCCGACTGGATTATCGATCTTGGCCCGGAAGGCGGTGATGCGGGCGGACGCGTCGTCGCGCAGGGCACGCCTCAGGCACTTGCGCGCCAGCCCAAGCGCTCGCATACGTCGCGTGTTCTCGCGGCGTTTTTGGCAACAAGATCACGGTAGCTCCGTGTAGGTCGGAACGCGCGGCGGTTCCGGCCTACGATTTTCAGGGCGCCGCACTGAATATGCTTACGAAACGACCGGCAGGCCACTTTTTCCTGTCGGAAACCTGACCGTCGCCCAATTCTATCAATCGCGGCGTCCCGTCCGCGGCCAAAACGATATCAACAGAGAAGAATGGGCTATCTATTCTCGCGGCAATCCTATCGACAACTTCAGGAACAATATCATCTCGAGCAAAAGACTTCTTCTTGAAAACAAAATAGCGTTCTTCGCTCGCCACCTTGAGATCCTCAAATTGCCGAATGCAAATACCGCCCTCTATTTGTCCTCGGTATTTTTCGATGAGCGATACAATTTCCGGCACCTCTTGAACTGTCTTGGCAACAGAACCACGGCTCGTGGTTAACGACTTCACGTAATCCTTGACGAAATAAGCCGGCCATCCCAGGCTTGAGAGCGCCGAAACAAAGTCCGCGTCCTTGGGCAAAAATACAGTCTTCGGAGTAACGTCCTCACACAATGGATACCATTCTGGCAAATGGTGGCAATGACGATATTGCTCCATTGGTGTAAGCATTCGTCCACCTTTGGCCTCAATGGCGGATTGCAAGCCAGCATAACCATCCAGTGTCAGCATCCAACCACGATATACCACCTCCTCCCCTTCCATTAACGAAGGGCGCGGCTTGAAATCGCCAAGATCTAAGTCTTCTGCCGAGTACAATGAACACGACAACCCCGCTTGTCTGGCGACATTGAATTCTTCGTCGTAAGCCTCATCGGGCTTTTTCTTTTCGAACGGATCACAAGGGTATAGCAGGCGCATGACTTGATCTTCCAACTCCTCTAACATCTCCCTGAATCCTGAACTACCTTTGCCTGCTTCGCAATATTCTGCGGAAACACTTCTCAGCTGCGGCAATATCGCGCCGCCATTGACTACGCAACATGCCGGACAGAAGGTTATAATTTTCCCCCTGTTTTCACAAAGGCTCCGCCATGCTCAATCGACTATTGCTTATCGCCGCGATGCTGCTCGCGCTCGGCGGCTGCGCAACCCACAACACCGTCAGCGACGGCGACGACCGGCATCTGATGCTGAAGGGTCACGACCCGGTTTCCTATTTCATGCTCGGCAAACCCGCGCCCGGCAATCCGTCGATCAAGGCCGATCACGAAGGCGTCACTTATCGCTTTATGAACGAGCAAAATCGCGCGCTGTTCGTGAAAAGCCCCGACAGCTACAAACCGCAGTACAACGGTTTTTGCGCCAACGGACTGGTTTATGCAATACCACTCGGCGGCAATCACGACACCTACAAGATCATCGATGGGCGTTTGTTCATGTTCGGCGGCGCCAACTCGAAGAAATATTTCGAGATGGACCAGGAACGTCATCTGAAGCTAAGCGAAAATTACTGGAAAACCGAAGTGCAGGGCAGCATTCCGCGCCTGCAATCGTGGAAGCGGCTGATCTTCAAGGTGCCGCACTACAAGACCAACAAGGAATTGGCGGCCGAGTGGGAAACGCGGCAATTAAAAAAATAGACGGATGCGCCACCCGTACCGCATGCGGTTAGCGTGAGCTTGTTGCGCGGGGTAGCCGCGTTCGCGGTTCCTGTCGCGATTCTCGCCGTTGCTTACGCGCTGGGCACGCACGCGGCAACCCTGCCACCGGCTTACGCATCGCTGGCGGTATATGCCCCTGAAGCGGTTCTCGCCGTGGGCGGCCTGCTCGCCGCCGGATTTCAGCGAGGCAGAATCTTTTTTGCCCTTCTGACACTCGCCATGGCCTACTTTGCGGCTCGCGGTTACCTGAGCCGCGGCGCGGCTGGCTTTCCTGCGCGCGCGGTGTTCGCCTCGCTATGTCTTTGGGTGCCCTTAAATCTTATGGCACTGGCGCTCGTGCGCGAACGCGGCATTTTTAATCTGCACGGACTGCTGCGCGCGGCCATCATCGCGCTCGAATGCGCGGGGACGGCATGGCTAATCGCGTCGGGCAATCGCGAGATGGTGGACTGGCTGTATCAGCCGCTGACGACGGTGTTGCCGCCAAGTTTGCGCATGCCGCAGGCGGGCCTGATTCTGATGATGGCTGGCGCAGTGACAGCGGTCGTGCTGTGGTGGCGGTCGCGCTCGGCGATTGATCTCGCGTTTGCCGGCGCCATCGTCGCGTGGTCCATCGCGGCACAAGGACTCTTGCAGCGGGAGTGGCACGCCATGTTCACAGCAGCGGCTGCCGTGATACTGGTGGTAGCCGTGCTGCAGGACGTGTACCGCATGGCGTTCCGCGACGAACTCACCGGCGTGCCGGGACGCCGCGCGCTGAACGAGCATCTGGCGCGGCTGGGGCGACGCTTCGCGATCGCGGTAATCGATATCGATCATTTCAAAAAATTTAATGACACCCATGGCCACGATGTCGGCGATCAGGTGTTGAAAATGGTGGCGACGCGCATTGAGCGTGTGCAAGGCGGCGGCAGTGCATACCGTTTCGGCGGCGAAGAATTTGTCATCGTGTTTCCGGGGGCAACGGTGGCACAGGCAATACCGCTTCTGGATGCGCTGCGCGTTGATGTGGCCAAACACGGTCTCACCTTGCGCGCATCGGACCGGCCGTCAAAGACACTACCGCGCGCGAATGTGCCTGCGCGCAAACCGCGCGCAGGCGGAAAAAAACTGTCGGTGACGATCAGCATCGGCGTCGCCGAACGCAATGAAAACCGCGCATCGCCCTCGGATGTATTGGCGGCAGCGGACAAGGCGCTGTATCGCGCGAAACGCACGGGGCGCAATCGCGTTAGCCGATAAATTAATAACTATTTGTTTTTATTTATATTTTTGCAATATTCACGATTGCGGAAGTCACGTTACAATCCATCACATGCTAGATATTGCTCATATTCGCCAGGAATACATGCGTGCAGGCCTCGACGAGCGCGATGTGCCCGCCGAGCCGCTGGCACAATTCAAAGCGTGGTTCGACGATGCCAGCAACGCCGAATTGCCGCTGCCCAACGCGATGTCGCTATCAACCGTCGCCGCCGATGGAAAACCCGCATCACGCATTGTGTTGCTGAAAGGCGTCGATCACGGCGGCTTTGTTTTTTACACCAACTACGATAGCCGCAAAGGCCGAGAGATCAGCTCCAACGCCCATGCCGCGCTACTGTTCGGCTGGCTGCCGTTGGAACGCCAGGTACGCATCGAAGGCACGCTCACGCGCGTTACGGCGCAGGAATCGGATAACTATTTCGCCAGCCGGCCGCTGGGCAGCCGTCATGCCGCGATTGCGTCACCGCAAAGTGAATCCATCGCCAGCCGCGCGGCGCTGGAAATGCGCTACCAGGCCGCGGTGAAAACCCATGGCGACGCAGTGCAACGTCCCGCACACTGGGGCGGCTATCGATTGATGCCGGTGGAAATTGAATTCTGGCAAGGACGCGAGAACCGGTTGCACGACCGTTTGTTGTTCAGCAAAACGACTGGGGGCTGGCGCCTGTCGCGGCTTGCGCCGTAACTTGCGAAAACACGCTACAGAATCAGCGTGCCGATCCACCACGCCACGGCGGCGACAAATGCCGAGCACGGAATCGTCAATACCCACGCCCATACCAGCGTACCCGCCACGCCCCAGCGCACCGCATTGACGCGCCGCGCGGAACCCGCGCCGACAATCGCGCCGGTAATGGTGTGCGTGGTAGATACCGGTATGCCAAGACCCGTTGCCATGAACAGCGTGATCGCCCCGCCGGTTTCCGCGCAGCAACCCTGAAACGGTTTGATTTTGGTCAGGCGCTGACCCATGGTTTTTACGATGCGCCAGCCGCCGAACAAGGTGCCCGCCGCGATCGTGGTGTAACAGGCGATGACCACCCACATCGGTATGCCTTCTTTTGCGCCGCTGGCGCCGTATGCAATCAGCAGCATCCAGATAATGCCGGCGGTTTTTTGCGCGTCGTTACCACCGTGGCCCAGTGAATACATCGATGCCGACAGCAATTGCAGCCGCCGCGACCATCGATCCACCTTGCGCGGCGTGGCACGCTGCGCGATCATCGAAAAAATCACCATTAGCAGCGACGCCAGCAAAAACCCCAGCAGCGGCGAGATCACGATAAACGCCACCACCTTGATCAGTCCGCTGGACACCAGCGATCCGGCGCCGGCCTTGATAACGGCCGCACCCACCAGTCCGCCGATCAGCGCATGAGAAGAGCTCGACGGAATACCGTAATACCAGGTGATGATGTTCCAGGAGATCGCGCCGACCAGCGCGCCGAACACCACGTAGTGATCAATGATATCGGCGTCAATGATGCCCTTGCCGATGGTGGTCGCCACTTTGAGCTGAAACACAAACAGCGCGATGAAGTTGAACGCCGCCGCCATCGCCACCGCCTGATGCGGCTTGAGCACGCCAGTGGACACCACGGTGGCAATGGAGTTGGCAGCGTCATGAAAGCCGTTCATGAAATCGAACGCCAGCGCCACCAGCACCAGCACCACCAGCACTTCAAAACTCATGCGGAACCTTTCTTGTCGGCACGGACCGCAGGCAAAAGCAAGCCGGGGCGACTACGAATTTTCAAGCACGATGCCTTCGATGATATTGGCGACATCCTCGCAGCGGTCAGTCACGGTTTCCAACAGCTCGTATATCGCTTTCAACTTAATCACTTGGCGCACGTCGGGCTCGTCGCGGAAAAGTTTCGCCATCGCTGCGCGCATGATGTGATCGGCCTCGGATTCCAGCCGATCGATCTCTTCGCAGGCTTTGAGTATCAATGCCGAGTTATCCATATTCGACAAATAACTCACCGCCAGCTTGACCTGCTCGCAACACAACACGCACACCTCGGCGAGTTTCTGCGCCTCCGCCGTCAATTGTTTTACGTCGTACAAAAAGATCGACTGCGACACGTCCTCCATCAAATCGAGGATGTCATCCATGCGCGTGATGAGTTGGTGAATCTCGTCGCGATCCAGTGGCGTGATAAACGTTTTGTGCAGCAGTTCGATGGTGGTTTGCGTGATCCGGTCGGCGCGTTTCTCGATGGTTTCGATGGCATAGGCGCGGCGCTGTATATCGTCGCCCGACACCATCAGCGCCACCAGTTCGCGGCTACCCAGCACAATCTGCTCGGCGTGTTCGTTGAACAGTTCGAAAAATCTCCCCTCCTTGGGCATGAGACGGCCAAACATAGGATGGCTCCTTTTTCTTGTCA
This sequence comes from Burkholderiales bacterium, assembly GCA_040081205.1. Classification (GTDB taxonomy): domain Bacteria; phylum Pseudomonadota; class Gammaproteobacteria; order Burkholderiales; family SG8-41; genus UBA5216. The sequence goes on from JBEBHE010000089.1 coordinate 10,014, forward strand.
GTGGCACAGGCGCAACGAGGCGCGGCCTGCGCGCGGCGCACAGTGTAACCGCTTCCGCATTCCGTGTGAGGATTTGAATCGCGTTATAATTGACCCTCTCGTGCCTGTAATCACGTATGACGCGTAGGCACGTGTACGCTGGACGCCAGGCACTCCTCATCTTGTCATTGCCGCCGCACCGCTGGTTTAATTCCCTGCTCGCCTGGTACTTCGTCGCGATATGGGGCTCTGGCTTCATCGCCACCAAAATCGCGTTGCAGCACGCGGCGCCGCTGACGTTTCTCAGCATCCGTTTTGCACTGGGCATAGTCTGCCTGATTCCTTTCATATGGCTGACGCGCCCGCTGTGGCCGGCCACGCGTCTTGAGTTCGCGCACGTGGTGGTGGCGGGACTATTGATGCATGCGGTGCATCTGGGCGGAAGTCATTACACGCAATATCTCGGCCTGTCGGCAGGCATCACCGCGGTGCTGCTGTGCGTGCAACCGCTAATCACTGCTGTAATCGCTGCGCGCTGGATGAACGAAAAACTTACCACCCTGCAATGGCTGGGCATTGCCGCCGGACTTGCGGGCGTGACGCTGATTGTGTGGCACAAGATTGACGTGCAGGAAGCCACCGCCGGCGCGCTGATCGCGGTATCCATCGCGTTGTTTGGCGTCACCGCGGGATCGCTCTATCAGCGCACGTTCTGTCCGCGTGTAGATTTACGCGCAGCAGCATTGCTGCAATTTGTCGCGGTGTTTCTGGTGTTGGCGCCGCTCGCGCTGACGTTCGAAGACAACACCGTGCGCTGGACGTGGACGTTGGCGGGCGCGCTGTTTTATCTGGTGATATTCGCGTCGCTGCTGGCGGTGAGCGCGTGGCACTATCTGTTGCGCCACGGCGCCGCCACGCGCGTCACCAGCCTGATTTATTTGACACCCGTGTTCGCCATCGTGCCGGAGTTTTTGTGGTTCGGCATCACACCGTCGATCATCAGTTGCGTCGGTATTGTCATTACCTGCCTGGGTGTGGCGCTGGTCGCATGGCATCCCGCATCAAAAAATAACACGTAAAAACATGTGCTTATATTAGCTGCCGCATGAGCATCACACTTATATTTCTACTCACTATCCTGCCACACGTGGCATTCGCAGGCGCGCGCGTCACGTTGTCGCTGTTCGCGCTGCATCTGGGCGCAACGCCGCTCACCGTGGGCATGATTATCTCGCTGATCGCAGTGGTACCGATGGTGTTTTCGGTGCGCTGGGGACGCCGCATCGATCGCGCCGGCATTTACAAACCGATGCTGCTGGGCGCTGCGCTGGTACTGGCCGGATTGCTGCTGGCGTTCGCACTGCCGCGCATCGAAACGCTATTCGCGGTGAGTGTGCTGACGGGATCGGGCTTTATGCTCTATCACATCTGCGTCAATCAGGCCGCCGCGCTAGTGGGACGCCCCGAAGACCGCACGCGTAATTTCAGCGTGCTGGCACTGGCGTTTTCAACCTCCGGTTTTATCGGACCGGTAACCGCCGGATTCGCCATCGACTGGATCGGCCATCGCAATACATTTTTGCTGTGCGCGGGTTTCATGGTGGCAACCCTGTTGCTGATCCACAATCGCAGGCGCCTGATATCACGCCATCACCAATCCGCCGCGCGTCCCCAGGAAAAACGCGCGGGCAGTTTGCTGCGCATCCCCGCCATGCTGCGCGTCTTTATTGTCAGCGGTTTGCTGTCGATGTGCTGGGATTTGTACACCTTCGTGATGCCGATACACGGCTCAAGCATCGGGCTGTCGGCATCGACCATCGGTCTGATATTGGGATCGTTCGGCGGCGCGATCTTTGTATTCCGGCTGATTTTGCCGTGGGTGATACAACACTTCGATGAACGCAAGCTGCTGATCGGCGCGATGGTGCTCACCGGATTGATGCTGTCGTTGATACCGCTGGTGCATAGCGTGCCGTTGCTGATGGCGGTATCGTTTGTGCTTGGTCTCGGACTCGGCGGCACACAGCCGCTCATCATGTCGATGCTCTACGCAAAAGCGCCGCCGGGTCGCGGCGCAGAAGCCGTCGGCATGCGCACGCAGTTGCTGAATATCACGCAGGCCGGCATTCCGATGATCTTTGGCGCGCTGGGCGCGCTGCTGGGCATGGCGCCGGTGTTTATCACGATGGGCGTGGCGCTGCTGGTGGGGGCCTGGTACGCGCGGCGCGAATAGCGACGCGCGGCCTGTCGCAAACAAAGCAAAAACAACGAACGCAACGAACGCAACGAACGCAAAAGAAAACGGCCAGCGCTTTTGAACGCTGGCCGCTCTTGATACAGAAAAGCTTAGCTCAGGTGCTTGCTGACCAGTTTGGTCATCTCGAACATCGACACTTGTTTCTTGCCGCCGAAGATCGGCTTCAGCTTGTCGTCGGCGTTGATGTTGCGGCGGTTCTTGGCATCTTGCAGGCCATGCTTCTTGATATAGGCCCAGATTTTTTTGGTGACTTCGGTACGCGGCATGGCGCTATTGCCAATGACAGCGCCCAAATCCGCGCTCACTTTCATCGGCTTCATGAATGCGGCATTGGGCTTGCGCTTCGCCGCTTTCTTTTTAGCCGGGGCTTTCTTGCTTGCTTTTTTCTTTGCAGCCATTGAGACTCTCCGTTAGGGTAAGTTGAACAATATGACTTTTATATACTTTGCTGTTTTGCCTTGCCGCCGATATTACTAACCGTACTGGTGGTGCTGGTAGCGGCACGGTGACAAGAGGATGCCGAGGGAAATCAGGCTTGTCAATGCTTTTCTAGAGGGAAATCACATCATTTTCCCTCTGAAAACCCGGCGAAATTTGCGCACGGCTTGCCGAGCCGCCCTGCATCTGTGTAATCTTTGAGCAGTCCGGCGATACAATTTTGTCTCGTGGAGGAGGCACGCGAATGGGAATGACGGCGCAAGAGCGACAAGAAATCAATGAGCTAGCGCAGCAATTTGAAGCTGCCACCGGCGCACAGGCGGTCGCCGCGGTTGTCGGCAAAGCCGACGAGTATCCGGATATCCCGTGGAAAGCCTTTGCGCTGGGTGCGGCGATGGCGGCGATGGCCGTGGTCGCCGACGAATTCATCCACCCAGACTGGGCCAGCATCCATACCCCGCTGCGGGACGTGGCGGCAATCCTGGTGGCAGGCGTGCTGAGCTGCGTCGTGGCGATGGCAATACCCGCGTTCGGACGGCTGTTTCTCAACCGCGACCGCGCGCGCGCAGAAGTGCGGCAATACGCGCAAAGCCTGTTTCTGCAACGCGAAGTCTTCGCTACCGCCGAGCGCGTCGGCATATTGATTCTGGTCGCGCGCTTCGAACGCAGGGTCGTGATACTGCCCGACAGCGGTATCGCGCGCCATGTGTCGGCGCGCGAACTGGACGAGGTGATCGCGGTCATGGCGCCGCATCTCGCTGCCTCGCAGCCGGTGCAGGCATTCCGCGCGGGATTTGGCGCGCTCGCCGCGCTGCTCAAGCAAAAAAATGTCAATCCCTCGCGCCACGGCAATGAGCTGGCCGACGGCGCCGTGATCGAGGAGGGCGCATGATCGCAGTGACAGTGATGCAACGGTTTTTTGCGGCATTCGCGTTGTGCTGCCTGTTCAGTCTCGCGGGTGCCGCCGACGTGCCGATGCTAAGCGGGCGCGTGGTGGACAACGCCGAGTTGCTGTCGGCTGCCGCGCGCGAACGCATCGGGGCGGCGCTCAAGGCGCATGAAGCCAAAACCACCAATCAGATTGCCGTGCTGACCATAGCCACGCTCGGCGAAGACAATATCGAGCAGTACGCCGTGCGCGTTTTCGAAACATGGAAGCTTGGCAAAAAAGATAAAGACAACGGCTTGCTGCTGGTGATCGTGCCCAAGGAGCGCAAGATCCGCATCGAGGTGGGCCGCGGACTGGAAGGAACGCTGCCCGATGTCACCGCCAGCCGCATGATCCGCAACGTGATCGCGCCCAGTTTCAAGGCGAGTCAATTCGACAAAGGCGTCGAAGAAGGCGTAGCCGCCATCATCAAGCAGCTTGAAGGCAACGCCAGCGACAACCCGGATGCGAAGGACGGCGTCAAAGACACTGAAACCACGTCGGGATTCAAAACACCGGATATGTCGCTCGGCGAACGTATTTTGTTCGGCGTATTTATCTTCGGCATCATCGGCCTGTTTACCGTCATCGGCATCATGACGCCCGGCATGGGATGGTTTCTGTATTTCTTTCTGATCCCGTTCTGGGCGCTATTTCCGATAGTGGTGGTCGGCTTTAAAGGCGCGATGGCCATACTGGGCGTGTATCTGGCCGGCTTTCCCGCCGCAAAATTACTGCTGCCACGCACGCAATGGTACAAAAACAAAACTCGCACCACCCTCGCCGACCGTCGCCAACGCGGACGCGGCTTCGGCGGCGTCAACCACAGCCGCGATAGCTGGTCGAGTTCGTCGGGCGGGTGGAGTTCCGGTGGTGGCGGCGGAAGCAGCGGCGGGGGATTTTCAGGCGGCGGCGGTGATTCGGGCGGCGGCGGCAGCTC
>JBEBHE010000090.1:0-14540 GCA_040081205.1 Burkholderiales bacterium
ATGGTAGCGCGTGGCAAGTGCGTGCGGGTAACGCTCCAATAAAATTTCCGCCAAAAATACGGCGACCTCGGATTCGAAATAGGCCTTGGTGCCGATCAGGTGACTGGCGGCGAGCATCAGTCCGTCGCTCGCGTGTTCAATGCGCGGCCACATCAAACCCGGCGTGTCGGTAAGTATCGCGGTAGAAGACAAATCGTAGCGCGCCAGCGCCTTGGTCACCGCCGGCTCATCGCCCACCTTGGCGGCGCGTTGCTTGAGCAAGGCGTTGATCAACGTTGATTTGCCCACGTTAGGCACGCCCATGATAAGCATACGCAGCGGCTTTAAATTGTCGTTACGGTGCGGCGCCAATTTTTTTGCGGCAACTACAACCTTGGCGGCTTCTCCCGGCTTTTTGCATGACAGCGCAATCGCCTTTACGTCCTTTTGTGCGTTGAAAAATGTCAGCCACGCTTGCGTCGCAAGCGGATCGGCCAGATCCATCTTGTTGAGTACTTTGAGGCAGGGCCGCTGGCGGTGTGTGCGCAGCGTTTCGACCAGCGGATTTGAGCTCGCCATCGGGCAGCGCGCATCGAGGACCTCGATGACCATATCTTGCTCCGCCATCGCCTCTTTAATCTTTTTGACGGCGACGGCCATGTGGCCGGGAAACCAGTTGATAGATGCGTTAGACACAATAGGTATGCTGACTGTTAAACTACAGGCGAGCGAAACGCGGCAGGGTTTTACCGTCGATCGCAACGTTTTCGGCGAACATCGCGGCAGGCCGCACCCACAGGCCGCCGTCGCCATAGAGCGCTCGGTATAGCACCATCATTTCGAGCGTTTCCGAATGACAAGCCATGCCGATCACTTCATATTCATTGCCTTTGTAGTGGCGGTAACGGCCCAGTTCGACCATGCCGGCGGTCAATGCCATGTTAGGTCTCCTAAAATAACGTTGGGGCGTTGCGTGCAGACATTCATAAGAAGGACCTACGGCAATACACCGTTATAAGAAGGACCTACGGCAATACACCGTTTGCTACTGCAATACCACGGATAATCCTGTGTACCAAGCGTATTGGCCGTAACCAAGTCACGCAGACCAATTCAGTGTCACAATGTACCCTGAATTTCTTTATGGTGCTTGCCCGTGCTCGAAAATCTATTCAAAAAAGACGCTACAACTACGCTTCCGCCCGATGATGCGCCGCCTCAGAGCACTGTAACGCCGGAAGAGACACAAGCCTGGCGCGACAAAATATGCGCCGCCGCTGCCGACGATACGGCATTGCTGCAATTGGCGCATCAGGCCCCCACCGTGCCGCTGAAGCTTACCGCCATAGAAGCGCTAACGCAGGAAGATTCGCTCAAGCAGGCCATGCATGATTTTCGCGAACACGATAAGCGCCTGTATCGCGCCGCGAAGTCGCGCTGGCAAGCAGCCAACGGCAAGCGCATAGCCACCGACGAAGCCAGCGTGTTGATCGCGGCCGCGCGCGCATTGCTGGATCAGCCAGTGGTTCCGGTCAATCGCGTGGTGGAACTGGATCAGGCCTGGGCAGCGGTGAATCGCGAATTACTGGATGCCGCATTACCCGCTGAATTTTCCGAGCTTGGTACGCAGCTCGCTACCCGCGTGCGCGCGCACGGCGAGCAGGTGCAGGCGCTCACGCGCTGGCTGAATACGGTGGACAACGCGATGACGGCGCTGAATGCAAGTCTGCCGGACGTCGCGCAAGGCGGCACACCGCCGAACGAGCCCGAGGCGCTGGCGGTGACGCTGCTGGACCTGGTACATGGCATACCCGATATCACTGATGCTCGCTGCCGCGAGAAGACTGAGGCTGCGAATCGGCTGCTGGCATTGGCTTCCAGTGTGGTGCAGCGCGCGAAATTTTTGCAAACACTGCCGTCGGATAATTCAGATGAAGCCAACGAGAAGCAGATCATCGAGCAATGGCGCGCGTTTCCGGAAATGTCCGAAGGTGAGCTGCACACTGTGCTTGCCACGCGATTTGCGAATTGGCGTAATGCAAGCAGCGAAGAGCGGCAACGTGAACAGGCCTCGCGAAGCGCGCAGGAACGCGCGCGGCGCGCGGAACAAAACAAACAGCGCTTGAGCGCCATTCAACGCGATGTTGAAGCCGCCGAAGCAGCACAGGCCGATGGGCATGTTGCAGACCTCACACGGCTGCTGGGTGTCATCGATCGTGCGCTGAAACGCGGCTCAGTCAACACAGATCTCACGCAACGTATAGAAATCCTGCGGGCGGAACAGCGACGTTTACAGGACTGGCAACGTTGGGGCGGTCGCCAAGGCCGCGAGCAACTGGTGGTTGAGGCGCAGGTGTTGGCTACGCAGTCTGCCGAAAAAATCGCAATCAAGCCTCACGCTGAGGCCATCGACAAACTGCGCGAACGCTGGAAAGAGCTGGACAAGCTCGGTGGCGCATCCAATCAGGCGCTATGGCTTGCGTTTGATGGTGCTTTGGAAAAAGCCTATCTGCCAGTAGCCGCGCATCTTGAAAAACTAAAGCAGGCGCGTAACGAGAATCTCGCCGCCCGCGAATTGATCGTCGCTGGTTTGATCGAAACCGCTGCGAAGTATTTCCCGGCGATGCAGGAAGGTACCTCTGCCGCTGCTGTCGTGCCAACCGACTGGCGCTCGCTCTCGCACGCGCTGGATGAGGCGAAGCTGGCCTGGCGCAAACTTGGCCCCGTAGAACACACTGTCCCGCGCAAAGCACTGCAAGGAGAAAAAGCGATCACAGCACGCTACGCGGCTGCGGCGCAAGCGCTGGACATGCCGCTGAAGAACGCCTACAGCGCAGCGCGCAGTCAGCGAGAACAGCTGATTGCTGGCGCAAAAGAACTCGCGGCATCGGATGTGTCTGCGCGCGATGTCGTGGACAAAGTGCGCAAGCTGCAAACGCAGTGGCAATCTGTGGCGAAGTCCCAGCCGTTGCCGCGCCGCGACGAAAATGGGCTTTGGATGGCGTTCAAGACCGCCACCGATTCCTTATTCACAGCGCGCGATGCCGCGCGCGCAGCAAAGGAAGCGGAAGCCAATGCGCAGCAGCAGGTACGTGTGGAAATTATCGAACGTGTCTCCGCCCTCGCTCATGTCCCAACCGCTGGTGATATCAAGCGCGTAATGTCAGAAGCCGAGGCGGCCTGGCGCGCAGCACCCGAAGCGCCCAAACCACAAGCGGCGAAACTTGAAGCGCGTTATCGCGCCGCGCGTGACGCGGCGAACAAGCAGGTAAGTGATCTCGCGGCACATGCCATGCAGGCGCGCTTTGATGCGTTACTCATGGCAATGGCGCTTTGCCATGAGCACGAAATATCGCATGAACCGGATACTGATCTGGACACGCGCTGGGACGCGAATACGTCTCTGCCGGACGCATGGAAAGCCAGGATGGCAATGCGGTTCCGCGGCATGACTGAAAACACGGCGATGCCGGCGTCAAGCACAAAGACCGGTAAAAATGCGACTGCGGCGCTGCCTGACATCCTGCTGAATCTTGAAGTGGCATGCAGTATTGAAAGCCCGGCGGAATTTCAATCGGCACGGCAGCGCCTGAAAATACTCGCATTGAAGAATGCAATGGAAGGCCGGCAAACCACAGCTACTACTGCCACCGACATCGAGCGCTGGATGCTCGACGCCGCGGCCTGGCCCCGTCCTGATCAAGTGTCACAGGAACGACTGGCAAAAATCATTGCTTCACTGCGCAATCGCCGGCTGATTTAACGCGCCCCGGCTAGTGCTCCGGGCACGGTCTCGTGCCAATAGTGCCAGGCCGCTGCCGACGGAAACAAATTCGTCACCAGCCACGATTTTTTCGGCGCCGAAGCGCGCTTCAAAGCGCTGGCGAATCAGGGGCACGAACGACGTTCCGCCCGTCATAAACACCACCGAGATACCTTTTTCATCCAGCCCGGCCTGAGCCAGCGCATCGCTGCATGCCGACTCGATGGCGATGACATCGGGTGTTATCCATTTTTCAAAATCACCTCGATTGACGACACAATTGAGGTCAATGGGTGCATGCTTGAAACTGAGCGTAGCCTGCTGCGACGTGGACAGGGCGGTCTTGCACTGATTGACGGCCTGATACAAATGAAAACCCAGCTCCCGCTCAAGAAAAATCCGCAGCCGCGCGATTTTTTCCGGACAATCGCTCGTCAATTCTATTTCCTGGATTTCCCGCAGCACCACAGGACGCTTCAAAAATGAAAGCCGGTGCCAATGTTCAAACTCGAAATAAATCCACTTTGGCACTTCGAGCCACTTGTCTTCCGGACGAAACCGGCTGCCCTTCCCGAATTCAGGCGCAACCACGTTATCGATAATACGAAAGTCCAGCGTATCGCCTGCGATGCCGACGCCAGTATGCGCTAATGCATGCATTGACTCCGTGCGCGGATCGAATTGAACAATTGAAAAATCACTGGTGCCGCCGCCGAAGTCGGCCACCAGAACCGTGGTGCGCTCCTTCAACCGCCGTGCAAAAAAATAGGCTGCTGCTTCAGGCTCCAGCGCCAGATTGATGTTGGGAAAGCCTGCCGCTGAAAAAGCAGTGCGCAGGCGCGATTCGGCAAGCGTGTCTCCTGCCGGCCCGTCACCGCCGGCGAACGTCACCGGGCGGCCAACGGTCACCGCGTCGGAAAAATTGGCGGATTCTGGCCATTGCGCTGCCTGCACGAGACTGCGCAGGAAATCCGCGACAATGTCCTCCAGCATGTAGTCACGCCCATGTATCGCTGATTTTGAAAACGATTTGCTGGAGAGAAAGGTCTTGATCGATTGAATCAGCCGCGCCTCTTCACCGTGCTGAAGAAATGCTTCTATGGCGGCCGGGCCACCGTAAACACGTGATTGCGGCGTCAGCGGCTCTGTGTCGTCCGCCACATAGCACAGAATTGAGCGAAACGTCGACAGCAGGCCTTGTGCCGTCGGGTAACGCAGCGTGTGGGTAACGCCCGCGCTGTCACATAACGACACCACTGTATTCGTGGTGCCAAAATCGATACCGATGAACAACGGCGCTGATTTATCTTGCTTCACTTTGACGAGCGCCGGGAATTTGACGCGTGCGCGGATATTTTTTGTTATCTTCGGGCATAGAGATTCATTAAAACCAATAGGAAACGGAATTGCCTGCCGACGAAACTGAAATAAAGCCATCCGTAGAACCGGCAAAAAAAGCCTCGCTGCGCCAGGTTGCTGCCACCATGTTCTGGGGTATGTGCATGATCGGCAAGAAAGGCACGTGGGAGCGTGATGGCGCGAGGATCAGCTTGCCGCAAGTCATCATTGGCGCCTTGATCGCAGGCTGCGTTGTCGTGGCGCTACTGTTACTGCTGGCTAGATTCGTCGTGCGATAGCGTTTTCGTGAATTCACCCGGTGGTGCTACGCAGGTAAACCGGGCGAATCGGATGCCGGCGCTTTCTTTGCGATAAATTCGTAACTATTTGTTTTTATTGTAAATTTTAACGTCCCTTAAATACCGGCTTACGCTTCTCCATGAACGCCGTTTGTCCTTCTTTGTAGTCCTCGCTGGCGAAGCAGTCGTTGACCATTTTGTCGCAGATCGAAAGGTCACGCTTGCTGTCATCCTTGCCATATTCGATCAGCGAACGTTTGATGGCGGCAAGCGTCAGCGGTGCGTTGCGACCAATAGTATCCGCGTATTCACGCGTCAGTTTTTCAAGTTCAGCCGAAGGAACCATGCGGTTGATCAAGCCCATCGTTAATGCTTCCTGCGCCGTAAACTGGCGCGCGGTAAAGAAAATTTCTGCGGTGAATTGCGGACCTACCAGATCCGTCAAACGTTTTACGCCAGGATAACGATATCCCAATCCAAGTTTGCCGGCAGGCACGCCGAATTTCGAATCGTCGGACGCAATGCGAATGTCGCAATTGGTCGCCGTAGCTGCACCGCCGCCGATGCAATAGCCGCGTATCATCGCGATAGTGGGCTTCGGACAATTGCGGATTGCCTCCCCAGCCATGTCCGACGTGCGGTTGTACTCCGCTACGGCTTCCGCGCTGGAGCGGCGCTCCTTGAACTGTGAAATATCCGCGCCCGACACAAACGCTTTTTCACCCGCGCCTTTTAGAATCACCACACGCACGTCGGGATCTTTGTTAAAGGCGTCAAAGGCCATCGGCACTGATTGCCACATTTCCATCGACACGGCATTGTGTTTTTCGGGATTGTTGAAAACGATCCAGCCGATGTGCCCTTCCTTGATCGCCAGTAGTTTTTCGGTGAGCGTGGGGAAAGTGGTTCCAGGTTGGTTCATGATTTCACCATTGATGTAAAAGTTGAGATTCGACAGTCAGCGAAGCGGATTTACTACAGGAGTACAATGGACCCTATACACTTCGGTAGATGAACCCCAATTATATGTTTTTACGGAACATTTTTGTATATCGGCACGCAGCACCGGCGTGGTGCGCTGAGCCAGACACAATTTGCCTTATCCTATGGATGTTTTTCACTTGAATACATCAGGAAATGCCATGAAATTTCTGCTGTACCAGAGCTGCACCCTAATCTGCTCACTGGCCTGCGTCGCAGCTAACGCGCAAAATTATCCGTCCAAGCCGGTACGAATGATTGTGCATTTTCCGCCGGGTGGCCCTACCGATATTGTGGCGCGGGCGGTAGCGCAAAAACTTACCGACGCGTGGGGGTATCAATTCGTCATTGATAATAGGCCCAGCGCCGGCGGCATTGTGGGTGTCGAGCTCGTAGCCCGCGCAGTGGCAGATGGTTATACGCTACTGTTTGGCACCGGCGGCAGCATGGCCATCATGCCGGCGCTCGGCATGAAACTGCCCTACGATGTTGTCCGCGATTTTGCGCCGATCAGTCTGGTGGTCATCAATCCGCAGATATTGGTGTTTCATCCGGGGTTTCCACCCGGTTCGGTGAAAGAATTTATTGCGTATGCCAAGGCGCGTCCCGGACAAATCAATTACGCGTCCGTGGGCCCCGGTAGCCCGAATCATCTGGGCATGGAAATGCTGAAGTCGATGGCAGGCATCGATCTGGTACACATTCCCTACAAAGGTACGGCACCGGCGATGACGGACGTGCTTGCCGGACAAATTCCGATGCTGTTCAACAGCATGCCGACGGTGCTGCCCCATGTAAAAAGTGGCAAACTGAAAGGCATCGCCGTGGGTAGCGCGAAACGGTCACCAGCAGCGCCGGACATTCCTACGGTAGCGGAATCCGGCGTGCCGGGATTTGATTATGTAACGTGGTACGGCATGTTCGCGCCCGCAGCAACGCCCAAACCGGTGATCACGAAACTCAATGCCGCGGTCGTAAAAATACTCGGAGAGCGCGAGATGTCGCAGCGTCTTGCGGTGCAGGGCGCGGATCCGTCACCCTCCACACCTGAGCAACTCGCACGGTACCGGGTTGAAGAGGAAAACCGCTGGCGCAAAGTGATCAAGAGCGCGAACCTGAAACTGGACTGAGCCGAGTTTCAGTGTCGTCGGCGAGGACTCAATGAGTCTTTGTCGTCAGGTGCGGCGGAATGGGTAACGAGACGACCTCGATGCCTTCATCGCGCAGCGATTCCACATCTCTCGCCGACGCGGTGCCGCGGATATGCCGTTCCGGGGCCTCGTTATAGTGAATTTTTCGTGCTTCTTCCGGAAAACGGGTTCCGACGTCTTCGGTATTCTTGACGATATGCTCGATCACCTTCGCCACGATCTCAGGCGACACGTTCGCGTATTGCTGCGGTACGCTGACGCTTGACGATTTGTGTTTTTCGCGCGACGGCTTTTCCGTAGCGCCGGTATGCACGTACGAAGCACTGGGGCGGCGCACAATATTCCCGCTATTGCACATCGGGCACGTCAGCAGTTTGCCCGCAAGCTGTGTATCGAAGTCGCCAGAGGATCCGAACCAGCCTTCGAAGCGGTGGTTATTTTCGCATTCCAAGTCGTAAACAATCATGTGCGATTCTGCATTTTCAATGTGGTGCCCGGAACCGGAATCGAACCGGTATGGGCGTTTTAGGCCCGAGGGATTTTAAGTCCCTTGTGTCTACCAATTTCACCACCCGGGCAAAGATTGTGATTGTACGGGAAATGATGCCGTAGATGACATCAGACACCGGATACTGGAGGCGGGGGTCGGAATCGAACCGGCGTACACGGCTTTGCAGGCCGCTGCATAACCACTCTGCCACCCCGCCGCTATTAGGGGAACCTGCAAGGACAAACTGAAAGGGGGCACAGTCGCTAAACGGCATGTGCCCCCAAATACTGGAGCGGGAAAGGAGGCTCGAACTCCCGACCTCAACCTTGGCAAGGTTGCGCTCTACCAGCTGAGCTATTCCCGCGTAATCGGTCTTGGATTATAAATAAGTCCTTGTTGTGATGCAACTATCGCTCGCCTGACGACTTATCCCCGTTTCCCGATCGTGGGCAATGCGGCTTTCAGGTAGTAGCCCATGGAAATCAGCGTTAGTGCGGCAGCGATGTAGATCAGCCATGAGCCGACGGCCTGCGGCTCAAGCGGTCCCAATTGGTCGTGATATAGCAGCATGGGAATCGCCACCATCTGCGTAGCGGTTTTGAGCTTGCCTAAAAACGACACCGCGATGCTTTTCGAATCACCCAACTGGGCCATCCATTCGCGCAACGCCGAGATGGCAATTTCACGACCGATGATTATGAGTGCGATAGCTGCATCGACACGTCCCAACTGCACCAGAATAATCAATGCTGCTGCCACCATCAACTTATCCGCCACCGGATCCAAAAACGCGCCGAATGCCGACGTCTGGTTAAATTTGCGCGCAATCCAGCCATCGAGCCAGTCGGTGACCGCAGCGGCAACAAAAATTACCGTTGCCACCAGATTCTGATTGGCGGCAGTAACCCAGCTTTTCTCGAAGTAAAAAATGCCGACAAACAGCGGGATCAAAATAATCCGCAGCCAGGTCAACAAGTTCGGTAGATTCAGCGGCATAAGCGATTTTTTTGTGAAGGGCAATAGTAACGCGTCAATGCAGTTCCTGATATATTTTCTCGGCGAGCGTGCGGCTGACGCCTTCGATTTGCGCAAGTTCGTCCACGCTTGCCGCCTGCAAACCACGCAGGCCGCCAAAATGGGCCAGCAGCCGCTGGCGACGCTTGGCACCCACGCCTGATATATTCTCCAGCGGCGACTGCGAGCGCGTCTTGCCGCGCCGCGCGCGATGTCCGGTAATCGCAAAGCGATGTGCTTCGTCGCGGATTTGCTGCACCAAATGCAGGCCCGCGTGTTCTGCGCCCAAAAGATAGGGTTCGTCGCGGCCTGGTATCCACAAAGCTTCGAGGCCCGGCTTGCGGTCTTCTCCCTTCGCAACGCCGATCAGCGTAACGTCGCTGATGCCCAATTCACTCATCACTTCGCGTGCAATACCAAGCTGTCCTTTGCCGCCATCGATCAGCACGACATCCGGCATCTTGCCCTCGCCCGTCACCAGACGCCGATAACGCCGTTGCAGCACTTCGCGCATCGCCCCGTAGTCGTCTCCTGCCTTGGGCGTCGTGATATTAAAGCGGCGATAATCGCTTTTTTGCATCCCGGATTGATCGTAAACCACGCACGATGCGACCGTGGCTTCGCCCATGGTGTGGCTGATGTCGAAACATTCAAAGCGTTGCGCGGATTCGGGCAAGCCCAGCGCTTGTTGCAACGCCGCCAGACGCGCTTCCTGATTGGCTTGCAGACTTGCCGCATGCGTCGCACCGAGTTGCGCATTCTTCTTCGCCATATCGAGCGATACCCTCCGTGGGCCGGTGGGGCGCGTGACGATCTGCACTTTATGTCCGGCATGTTCGCCGAGCATGCTTTGAAGTGCATCGATATCGGGCACTTGCTGGGCCAATATCAGCGGCGGCACACTGTGGTACTGATAATGCTGATTGATAAATGCCTCGATCACCTGTTCTTCATCGACCGCAGCGGCATGTTTCGGGAAATGATTGTGGTCGCCCAGGTGGCGCCCGCCACGAATCATCACCAAATTGACGCAGGTCACGCCGCCTTCACGCGCGCAAGCGATCACATCGGCATCGCGCCCGGCGACATCGCTGACGTATTGCTTTTCACGCACGGCGCGCAACGCTGAAATCTGATCGCGATGCAGCGCGGCATCTTCGTAGCCTTGCGCTTCGGACGCGGCATGCATGCGTGCGATCAAGTTTTCGACGACTTCATCCTCCTTGCCGGACAGAAATAGCATGGCGCTGCGCACATCCTGTGCGTATTCGGCTTCGGTTATATGACCAACACAAGGCGCGGTGCAACGTCGAATCTGATGCATTAGGCAAGGCCGCGAGCGATTGGCAAACACGGTGTCTTCGCAATTGCGTATGCGAAAAACTTTTTGCAGCAATTGGATGCTTTCGCGCACCGCCCCTGTACCGGGAAACGGGCCGTAGTATTGATGGCGTCTGTCGAGCGCGCCACGATGAAAGCCCAAACGCGGAAATTGATGTCCGGTGATTACCAGGTAAGGATACGACTTGTCGTCCCGAAATAAAATGTTATATCTGGGGCTTAACGTTTTGATTAAATTATTTTCAAGAAGCAGCGCCTCGCTTTCCGAGCGCGTTACTGTGGTCTCCAGCGTGACCACCTGCGCCACCATGAGCTGGATGCGGGGTGATAGCCCGGCAGGCTTTTGAAAATACGACGAGACGCGCTTTTTAAGATCAATGGCTTTGCCGACATAGAGCACCTCGCCTGCCCTGTTGATCATGCGGTACACACCGGGCAAATGCGGAAGGCCACCCAAAATCGCAGCCAGCGCTTCGGTTATGGTTGTCGCGTTGGGATCACGTTCGCCCATGCGTGCTACTGCTTATTTGATGTGTTGTGCGATTGCCGCCACCACCGCATCGAACATCTCCGGCGTGAGGCGGCGCGTTGAAGTGTTGTAGCGACTGCAGTGGTAGCTGTCGAACAGCACGCGGCCACCTGGAAGTTTGTGGCAAGCGCCGTGCTGAAAGGGGAAATTGCGGATTTTTAAGTCCACCGCGCGCAGAACCGCCTGATGAGCCACGTTGCCAAGCGCAAAGATCGTGGCAGATTTCGACAGCGCCGCAATCTCGGTGCGCAAATAGCCGTTGCATTGTTTAATTTCCACCGGGAGCGGCTTGTTTTCCGGCGGAAGGCATTTTACGGCGTTGGTAATTCGGCAGTGTTTGAGTTTCAGGCCATCATTCGGGTCTACGCCTTCGGGCTGATTCGCCAGTCCGTACTTGTGCAGGGTTTTGTATAAAAGTATCCCGGCAGTGTCGCCGGTAAAGGGTCGCCCGGTTCGATTGGCGCCATGCATGCCGGGTGCCAAACCCACGATCAGCAGCTTGGGCGCGGCCACCCCAAACGGCAGCACGGGACGTGCATGATAATCAGGATGCGCTTTGCGCACTTGCGCGAGAAATCCCGCAAGCCGGACGCATTGCCGGCATTCCAGTAAATGGGTATCGGTCACTTTGTTAATTAAGCGAACAAATCGCCTTCGCGCTTACCGATAGCTTGCACGGCGGCCAGCGAACGCTGATAGTCTGGCATGTTATGCAATGCTTCCATGCCATGAACGGAACCGCGACCACGCATCGCCGCAAGCCGGGCCTGCCCGACGGCGGGCATTTTGTAATCGAGGCCGGCAAGCAATTCATCCGCAGCACCAGCGTCATTGCACACCAACACCATGTCGCAACCGGCATTCAACGCCGCCTCCGCACGCGCGACGACGCCACCGGCGCCCTTTGCACCCTCCATCGACAGATCGTCGCTAAAAATAACGCCATCAAATTCAAGCTGTTTGCGCAAAATCTGCTTTAGCCATTTCGACGAAAATCCGGCGGGTTGCGCATCAATCTGCGGATAAATTACGTGCGCGGGCATCACCGCCCCCAAGCCTGCGCCGATCAATCGCCGAAACGGGATCAGGTCACATTGTTCGATATCGACGTACGAACGATCATCCACCGGCACTTCGTGATGCGAATCTGCACGCACATGGCCATGCCCCGGAAAATGCTTTCCCACCGATGACATGCCACCCAGATTGAAGCCTTGCACCAGCGCCTGTGCCAGTGGCGCTATGATTTCCGGATCGGCGTGAAACGCACGGTCGCCGATCACACTGCTGCGTTTAAAATCCACATCGAGCACCGGCGCGAATGTGAGATCGATACCGTGCGCGCGCAATTCAGTGGCGAGCACGTAGCCGGTGTCTTTCGCGAGTTGTTTGGCCTGGACCGCATTTTTTTCCCACGCCTTGCCCAATTCGCGCATCGCGGGAATCGCCGTAAAGCCGTCGCGGAAACGCTGCACCCTTCCGCCCTCATGATCCACGGCAATCAGCAATGGCGGCGTGCGCAGCGCGTGAATTTCCGCCGTGAGCGCGGCGAGTTGCTGCGGCGATTCGAAATTACGCGAGAACAAGATGATCCCGCCGGTAAGGGGATGCAGCAGCCGCTTGCGATCATCATCGTTCAGCGTAAGCCCTTCTATGTCGAGCATGACCGGGCCGATATGTAAGCTGTTGTTTTTATTCATTTTTCTAGTATGGCTACCGCACAAGCCATGGTCTTTTCGTCGCTAATAGTGAGGTGATGGCCGGCGATGTCATGCTGTCTCATCACGGCTGTCAGCGCATCGCTCAAAACATAGCCGGGCTTGCCTGCCTTGTTTTGAACCACGCTGATATTTTGCAGTGTAACCGGATAGCGAAAACCCGTCCCCATCGCTTTGGAAAACGCTTCTTTCGCGGCAAAGCGATTGGCGACAAATAACACGGGCTTGTTGGTACGCTGAAATCCCGGCCATTCCAGTTCCGTCAGTACACGCCGTGCGAAGCGCTCGCCGTATTGTTCCAACAGGCGCTCAATGCGTGGCGTTTCAACCAGGTCAACACCGATGCCGAAGATCACGCGCCACCTGCATTGCCGCGTTCAATGGCTGACAGATAGGCGCGGACCGTAGCGGCCAGACCCGATTCAAGCGCGTCCGCGATCAAGGCGTGCCCTATCGAGACTTCCGCCACCGGTTTGACCGCTGCGAGAAAAGGAACGAGGTTAGCTTGATTCAGGTCGTGCCCCGCATTCACCGTCAATCCCGCGCGGCGTCCGGCGCTTGCCGCAGCCGCAAATCGCGCAATGGCTTCGTTTTGGGCAGCAGTGCCAAACGCCTGAGCGTAAGGCTCAGTGTAGAGCTCGACACAATCCGCGCCCAAGGCTGCCGCACGAGACATATGTTCGGCGCTCGCATCCACGAAAAGGCTGACACGTATGCCCAGCGATTTCAATTCGGCGATTACCGGCTGCAATCGCGGTCCGTCGCGCGCCAGATCCCAACCGTGATCCGAGGTAAATTGCGCCGGATCGTCCGGCACCAGCGTACATTGGTGCGGGCGTACTTTGCCTGCAAACTCAAGCATGTTTTCAAACGGATTGCCTTCGATGTTGTATTCAACGTGCGGATGACTGTGCACTAACTCGGCCAGATCGTACACGTCGTGAGGACGTATATGACGCTCGTCGGGACGTGGATGCACGGTAAGGCCGCGCGCGCCAGCCTCCAGCGCGATCACTCCGGCGCGCACCACACTGGGGATGCCGATCGTGCGCGAATTGCGCAGCAAGGCCACCTTGTTCAGATTGACGCTCAACCGTGTGGTGTCGTGAATCATTTGCCGCCTACAGGTCTTGCAAATCGATCAGCAACTGCCGGCTGTGCAACGTTTGACTGCCAAGATAGTGTCCGATCAGCGTACGCATCAAGCTCTTGCTCTGCTGCTGCGTGATGCTGGATGTGTAATGGTCGCTGTTCATGTCAATCAATGTCTGGCCGAGCAATTCTAACCCGTTTTGCTGGGCATCCGCCGCGATCGGGCCCAGGTCAATGATGTACTGATAGCGCTGGTGAGGATCAAGCGGGCGTTGCGATTGCGCATCACGGTCAAGAATCAACGCATACCCCAGTTCGCTTAACAGCCGCTTCTCAAAGCAACGCAGCACAATGGCGTGATCGGTGCGCTCAAGCAATGCCTGAAGCGTCTGTTCATAGGCGTCGAACAGTGCGTCGTGCGGGTCGTCGCGATGCAGCAGTTTCAGCAACAACTCATTCAGGTAGAACCCGCAGATCAGCGCGCGCCCTTTTAACATCCGGAACGCGCCCCGCCATTCTGCCGTGCGTAACGTCTTCAAATCGGATTTCCCGGACCAATCCAAGGTCAGCGCATGAAAGGGCATCAGTACACTGCGCAGCGACGAGTGCGGGCGCTTGGCGCCCTTGGCAACCACGCCAATACGCCCGAATTCGCGCGTGAACAACTCGACAATCAGGCTGGTTTCCTGATACGGATAGCTGTGCAACACGTAACCCGGCTGCTCTTTGTGCCTCGTGTTTTTCGGCGGACTCATTTCCTTCCGTGCCGATTGAACACGTGATCAGGAAAGGCCCAGCCGGTCAAGCGTGCGACGGTCGTCCGCCCAAGACTGTTTAACCTTGAC
>JBEBHE010000091.1:0-14513 GCA_040081205.1 Burkholderiales bacterium
CCCATAAGCCGTCTCAATTGGCACTGTGTTATGGATTCCCGCCTGCGCGGGAACGACAAGGTGTTGTGATTGGCGCTTCAAGAATCGATTTGAGTCGCAACGGGAGAACCCATGTCCGCAGTCCCGATATTCGCAGCAGGCAACTACCGCTACATCAAGGCGGTGTTCCAGTATTCCGGTGGCGTGGCGGCTGAACCGGGTTATGAAATCGAGCGCGCGCGATTTTTTAAACCGCTAGCGCTGGCGGATGCGTTTGCTGCGATTGAATCGCATCTCGCCCGCATCGGGCGGTCGGTCACGGCGTTCGCGGCGTGTGAATTGCGCTCACCGTCGCAGTTTACCGAACAAGGCTTTATCGATTTCAACAAAGCGTACGTTACCACGCTCGAACGCTGGAAAATCTATCAAGGCGCGCAAGGCAACGCGGGAGCGGTGAATCCGGTGGCACGAACCAATGTGTGCCCGATGTACGGCGCGCCCACCGAACCGGTGATGGCGGCGTTTTCGTACACCGCACCGG
The DNA here is from genome assembly GCA_040081205.1 of Burkholderiales bacterium. Lineage (GTDB taxonomy): Bacteria > Pseudomonadota > Gammaproteobacteria > Burkholderiales > SG8-41 > UBA5216. The sequence goes on from JBEBHE010000091.1 coordinate 521, forward strand.
TTTCACCGATGAGCGCATCACGCGGAACCTTTATCCTGTCCGGCGGTGGCGAAGCGCGCGCGCAGGGCGGCACGTATCGCGAGCGTATCGTGCGGCTCGGCGACACGTCGCCCGAAGGCCTGCGCGAAAAAGTATCTTTTGTGGTGGCAGAGATGGAGCGTCGTCTTGGATTGCTGGGCTTTACCTGGGCCGATGCCATTTCCACGAACGCGTACACCGTGCAGAATATCGGCCACTTGGCGGGGGAGGTGCTGGCGGCGCGCGGCGCGTGTGTCGCGGGCCTCACGTGGCACTATGCGCGGCCCCCGGTGATCGATCTGGAATTCGAGATGGATGTCCGGGGCGCGGCGCGCGAGATTATTTTGTGATTCAATTCATGATCCCGTAACGAACGAGATACTCATGCATCAGTTAACCCGCAATGTTTTTGTTGAAACGCAGATACGCGGCTGCAATCACGGTTTTGTGACGACTTCCGACGGCATTGTGCTGATCGACACGCCGCACAAGCCAAGTGACGCGGTGAGGCTGAAGGCGGAGATCGCGAAGCACGGCAAGCTGCGCTATATCATCAATACCGAGCCGCACGGCGATCATTGGACCGGTAACGCATTTTTCGACGTGCCGGTGATTGCGCACGAGGGTGTGCGCACGCGTATTCTCGGCACGGATCTGCAGGCGCACGTGGCGCGCATTTCCACGTTCGGCCCCGACGAGCCGGGCTTGCTCGCAGGCTATCGTCCGAATGCTCCCATCATTACCTTCAAGAACGGCATGACGCTGCATGTCGGTAACCACACGTTTGAAATGATCCACATGCCGGGGCATACGATGTATCAGGCGGCGATCTGCGTAAAGGAAGAGGGCGTGGTGTTTACCAGCGACAACATTTTTCACAAGGTGCAGACGTGGTTGCAGGAGGCCAACCCCGATCTGTGGCTGATGTCGCTGGCGTCGTTGCGTAATCTGAAGGAAGAAATATTTGTGCCGGGCCACGGCGCCGTATGCGGCAAAGATTATCTCAACGAACAGGGCGCGTTCATTGAGGAGTGGAAAGCCTATGTGAAAGAGGCCATTGATCGCGGCATGACGCGCGACGAAGCCATTGTGCGGCTGACCGCGATGACCGACCGCTATCCGATGGATATCGGGCAGGACGGCATGTCGCCCGCCGTGCAGAAAATGAACGTGGGAAATCTCTACAACTATTTAACCGGTGCCCGGGCTTAAATGACCGGCGACGTTGCCACCCATCGCGTCCTCTGGGGCGTCGGCACGTCGCGTACCCTGCGCGCACACTGGATGCTGGCGGAGCTGGATTTGCCGTATGAGCGACGGCCCATTACGTCGCGTTCCGGCGAGACACTGACGCCTGACTACACGCGGTTGAATCCCAGCCAGAAAATTCCCACGCTTCAAGATGGCGAGTTTGTGCTGACCGAGAGTGCCGCGATCGTCAATTACCTTGCCACGGTCTATGGCGCGGCGCGCCATCTGTGTCCGCCGGCGTCGCCGCACGAGCGTGCGCGATATGACCAGTGGTGTTTTTTTGTGATGATGGAACTGGACGCCAATACGCTGTACGTCATTCGCAAGCATGAAGATCTGCACGCGATTTACGGTGAAGCGCCGAATGCGCTGAAGGCTGCGCGCGAGGGTTTCGCGCGGCAGGCGCGCGCTGCTGTGACGCGTCTCGCCGCTGGCGGGCCTTACGTGCTGGGTGAGCATTTCAGCGGCGCGGATATTTTATTGACAACGTGTTTGAACGGCGCGATCCGCCGCCACATCGCGTTACCCGATGAGTTGCATCATTACCTCAGGCGCACGACCGCACGCGAAGCGTACCAGCGTGCCCAGCGTCTGAATCAGCGCGAATAGCACCATAAAAATATTCAATTAAAACAAATAGTTATGATATAATGGCCATCGTGATCCGCAATCCTTGCGGTGAGCATTTGTGTTGTTGCGTTGCATTGCTTCCATCTGCCGTGAACCCTTCCGCATATACCTAGCGCCATGGCAATCGCATTGACGCTTTGGCTGGACTTTTTCAACTTCGTTGCTGCCGGCGCGGCGCGCGTGTTGCTGACGCTGTTCGCGCTCCACATGGGCGCATCGGCTACCGAAGTCGGTTTGCTGGGCGGCCTGTTGTTCTTATTTCCGTTGCTGCTGTCATGGCCGGTGGGAGCGATGGTGGACAGGCTGGGGTCGCGCGGATTGCTGGTGTTTGCATCGGTGTGCGGTACGGTATCGCTGGTGCTGCCGTATTTTTTTCACACACTGCCCGCGTTGTATGTGGCCGCTGCACTGACCGGCCTGGCGCAGGCGTTCTTTCATGTCACGCTGCAAAATAACATCGGTTCACTGAGCACGCCTGAAAATCGCGCGCGAAACTTCAGCAACTTCAGTCTTATCGGTGCGCTGACCAGTTTCGTTGGGCCGTTGGTCGCCGGGTTTTCCATCGATCATTGGGGTTACGGCGTGGCGTGCCTGGTGGCTGCGTCGTTTTCGGTGATGGCCATCGTGTTGCTCGTGGTATGGGGTGGCGTGTTTCCGCGCGGCAAGCTGCCGACGCCGCGGAACAAAGCCACAGAAGGCGCGCTGCTGGATCGTAAGGTATGGCGCATGCTGATCCTCAGCGCGTTGGTGCAGCTTGGCTACGATCTGTATCAGTTTTACGTGCCGGTATACGCGCATGCCATCGGGCTGTCGGCGTCTGCCATTGGCGCAGTGCTGGCGACGCTGGCGATAGCGGCATTTATCGTGCGCCTGTATCTGCCGCGCCTGGTCAAGCAGGTGGCAGGCGACACCCTGCTCGGCTGGGTATTTTTGTCGGGTGCGATCGGTTTCGCACTGGTGCCTTTCTCGGGCAACGGGTTGATGCTCGGCATCATCAGTTTCATTTTTGGTTTGGGCATGGGCATCGGCATTCCGCTGACGGTAATACTCATGTACGCGAATTCGCCCGAGGGCCGTTCAGGACAGACGCTCGGGCTGCGCCTCACCGGCAACAATCTGGTGCGCGTGGTGGGCCCGGCTATTTTTGGCACGGTGGGTACGGCGCTGGGATTGTCGGCGGTATTCTGGATCATCGCCGCGATCATGGTCGCGGGCGGCGTGACGTCGCGCATACCGCCCGCGAAAAAACTGCCCTGAATGTAAATCCGGCAGGCCTGGCGCCTGCGTGATTAAGCCGATTTTTTGTCGGGATGGTCGGCGCTCATGATAGCGCGGAAGGTCAACACCGGAATAGACGAGCGGTGCAGCACGCGGCTCGCTTCACTGCCCATGATCAGTGCACCCAAACCTTTGCGATGGCGTGCCGTCATCACAATCAGATCGCAGCCGCGCGCGTTGGCGGTATCAACGATGGCGTCGTAAGGGTGATGGCCTTTGACCACCAGCGTTTCGCACGGGACGCCCGCCGCATCAGCTGCTTTTTGCACGAACGCCAAAAAGCTCGCGGCCTGATCGCGCGCCTGCTTGTCCATTTGCTCTTCCATCCCCGGCGGCACCATGCCCTCCGACGCCATCATCATCTGGTAATCCTGCATCACATGAATGCCGGTGACTTTAGAGCCGCATAATTTCGCCAGTTCGATACCGCGCTCAACGGCTTTTTCGGAGTGAGCCGAACCATCCGTAGGCATCAGGATATGTTTAAACATAGACCTCCTCCAGATCATGAATTAACACACTGTGGAACCTGTCAGCGGCGCTACCATACCAGCATTCAACGGTGTTGGCACAAAAACTTTGGGAACTATTTATCCCTGTAAATCAGTCAGCTTTTGCCCCTGACATCTTTACCACGTTGGCCCACTTGGTGATTTCCGTACGCAAGAAAACGGTGAATTCCTCCGGTGAGTTTGCGGGCGCGGGTTCCAGCCCGAACGACGCTAGGGTCTGAACGACGTCGGGTAGCGCCAGCGCGCGGGTAATGTCGGCATGCAGACGGCTGATGATTTCTTTGGGCGTGCCAGTGCGCGAGAGCACACCATACCAGCCGGTGACTTCGTATCCTTTAAGCCCGGCTTCGGCGAAGGTTGGCAGATCCGGCATCAAGGCGGAGCGACGCGCGCTGGTGATCGCCAATGCGCGCAGCCGTTTGGCCTTGAGCTGCGGCACCACCGATGACAAACTCAGAAACGCCAGGTCAACATGCCCGCCCAGCAGATCGGTGACCGAAGCGCCGGCGCCCTTGTAGGGAATATGCGTAATAGCAACGCCCGCCTTGGTTTTGAACCACTCGCCGGAAAGGTGTAGAGCCGTTGCCCGACGACGCGTAATTAAGCTGGCCGGGTTTTGCTTTTGCCAGCGCAATGAATTCTTTCAGCGTATGCGCGGGAACCGACGGATGAATTACCAGTACGTTCGCGCCCGTCGCGACCAATGTGATTGCCGAGAAATCCCGCAACGGATCGTACGCCAGTTTTTTGTAGAGACTGACATTGACCGTGAACGCCGGTTGCGCCATCAGCAAGGTGTAACCATCGGCGGGCGCTTGTGCCGCAATTTCGAACCCCACGTTGCTGCCGCCGCCGGGCCGGTTGTCCACCAGCACTTGCTGTCCCCACGTGGATGCCAGCCGCTGCGCGAGTGTGCGCGTAAGTATGTCGGTGGCGCCGCCGGGCGCGACGGGCACCACAAATCGAACCGGTTTCGCCGGATAGATTTGCGCGAGCAGCGGCGCGCAGGGTGCCGCCATTAGCCATGCCGCAACCACGCCTGAAGCGCGAAAGTGTGCGACTGTTTTACTTGATGATGAGCGCATGAGCGGGTCCGGTTACAGACGCTTAGTGTGCCATACTCGCTGCTGCAAATTTTTGATGTTTGCTAAATCCGCAGATTTTCCCGCACCGTGGAGTTCTCAATGAGCGCGCAGCCCGGCAACAATCGTTCCTTCATTTCCGTGTACGCCAGTGTCGGCAACCTGCTGACGCACTACGACCTCCACAGTGATACCGCGGTGCTGACGCAGCGCGCGTCGCTGGCGTTGCCGTACAAGGTGCAATACGTGTGGCCGCATCCCGCCGCGCCTTATCTTTATGCCGCATGCAGCACCGGATCGCCGGGCGTCAGCGGTGATGCGCATTGCGTGGTTGCGCTGCGCCGCGATGCGGCAACCGGTGCGTTGGCGACACACGGTGCGCCGGTGGCGTTGCCCTCGCGCCCGGTGCACATGACGGTCGACGGCGCGGGCACGCACGCGTTGATCGCCTATAACCATCCGAGCCATCTGACGGTGCATCGCATCGAGCGCGACGGAACCATCGGCGCCGCGGTGCAACAACGCGCGGCGCTTGACACCGGCATCTACGCGCATCAGGTGCGCGTTGCGCTATCGAACAAAGCCGTGATGATTGTCGCGCGCGGCAATAAAGCAAATGAAAACGCGCCCGAAGAGCCCGGTTCGTTAAAAGTATTTACGTACGCGGAGGGGCAATTGACGCCAAGTGTTTCGGTAGCGCCGAACGGGGGATATGGTTTCGGTCCGCGGCACCTGGATTTTCATCCTTCGCAGCCTTGGGTATATGTGTCGCTGGAACTACAGAACCTGCTGCATATGTACCGCGCCAATCCGGCGGGCGATCAACTCGATCCCGCGCCGGCGTATGTGAAAGAACTGCTGGCCGATGTGCCCGGCGTCAAGCGGCGGCAACGTTCCGGCACAATCCACGTGCATCCGAACGGACAATTTTTGTATGTGGCCAATCGCGCCAGCGGCGTCGAGAAAATGGACGGCAAAGACGTGTACATCGGCGGCGAAAACAATATCGCGGTATTCAGGATCGATCCGCGCAGCGGCGAGCCCACCGTGATTCAACATGCCGATACCCGCGGCATCGTCGCACGCACCTTTGCGCTGGACGCGAGCGGGCGGTTTTTGGTCGCGGCCAATTCGCAGCCCATACTGGCGCGCGAAGGCAATGCGCTTGTCACCATCCCGGCGAGCCTCGCCGTATTCAGCGTTGGCGAAGACGGAAAGTTGAGCTATATGAACAAGCTGGACGTGGACACCGCTGAAGGATCGATATTCTGGATGGGAATACCTTTCTGAATAACGCGTGTCACGGCAGCGACTCCACGCTGATCTTTGAATCCTTGATCAGCTTGCGCCACGACTGCAAATCATTGCGAATCATATCGTGATAGCCCTGCGGCGTAGAGGTGGCGACTTCAAGGCCGCTCACATAAAAGCGCTGGGAGATGTCGGGCGACATCAGTCCCTTGTTCATGATCGGGTTGAGCTTGTCGATAATGGCTTTCGGCGTGCCCGCCGGTGCAACCAGACCCCACCAGCCGGTGTTGTAGTAGCCGGGTATGGTTTCATTGATCGCGGGAATGTCCGGTGCAGACTTGATGCGTTGCGTGTGTCCGATGCCCAGCACCTTGAGCCGCCCGCTGCGCACATGTGGCATGGTTGTCAGCAACCCGGTGATGGTCAGGTGGATGGTGCCGGCAATCAGATCGGCGATCGACAGCGCGCTGCCCTTGTACGGCACATGCAGCAGATCGATGCCGGCGAGTGTTACCAGCATCGCGCCGCCGATGTGATTGGGCGTGCCGACGCCGGGTGATGAATAGTTGAGCTTGCCCGGAGATGCTTTCGCAAGGTTGATAAATTCACGGACATTGTTGACCGGCAAACTCGCGGTCACGATCAGCGCGTAAGGCACGTAGGTTGCCAGACCAATCGGCGCAAAATCCTTGAGCGGGTCGTAGGGAATTTTCGATCCAAACAGCGCCGGACCTGACACCAGCCCGCCGGTGGTGCCCAGTCCCAGCGTGTAGCCGTCGGGCACGGCTTTCGCCATGAGCGCGTGACCGAGCGTGGCGCCAGCGCCGGGACGATGATCGACCACTACTTGTTGTCCAAGCGTTTCGGTGATTATTTTTGCGATCTCGCGCCCGGTGAAATCGGTACCGGCGCCCGGTGGGTAGGGCACGATCAACCGGATCGGCTTGGAGGGATAGGCAGGTTGCGCGACAGCGGGTGAATTGAACAGCAAACCGCTCGCGGCGATCAGCACCGTTGAACCATATTTCATGCGGCTCTCCTCCGATGGAATGCAGTCAGTGTAGCGCAGTTGCCGGTGCCGTCCGCCAACATCCACAATGCGCCACCGCTGTGCCCTTGCGCGCAATCACAAAACGGCAGGCCGGTTTTGCCTCTACAATTCGGCTACCAAACCGCAAGGGATTCCAATGAAAATCAGCAAACTCGAAACCTTCGTCGTCGATGGCGGCTGGCGCGCATGGACCTACGTCAAGGTGGAAACCGACGAGGGCATCACCGGCTGGGGCGAATGCTCCGATACGCGCGTGACCAACGCCGTGTGCGGCGCGGTAAGCGATTTTTCAACCATTCTCGTCGGACAGGATCCGCGCGCGTACGAGGCGCGGTTCATCGACATGGCGCGCATGGTACGGTCAAGCTCGGGCGGCATCGCGGCGCGCGCGATGGCCGGCATTGAATGCGCGCTGGTGGATATCGCGGCGCGCGCCCGCAATATTTCGGTAGTTGAACTCCTCGGCGGGCCGACGCGCGAAAAAGTGCGCCTCTACTGGTCGCACTGCGGCACCACGCGCGTGCGCCATCACGATCTGGTCGGCACGCCGCCGATCAATAGCTGGGCCGATGTCACTGCGCTGGGCAAAGAAGTCGTCGCACGCGGTTTCACCGCGCTTAAAACCAATATCGTGATGCCGGGACAGAATGGCACCTGGTTCAGCGGATTTGGACAAAACGGCAGCGCTTTTGGCGTCACCATGGGGCCAACGGACGATTGGGCGTCGAATGGATTGATCGCGCATATTGAAAAACATATTGGCACCCTGCGCGACGCAGTGGGACCGGACGTCGATATCAATCTGGATCTCAACTGGCATTTCAAACCGGAAGCATGCGCGCGCATCGCCAAGGCGCTGGAGCCGTTCAATCTGCACTGGCTGGAAATCGACACCATCGATCCCGATGCGCTGGCGCAGATCAAGCAATCGACCAGCACGCGCATCTGTACCGGCGAAACGCTGATTCACATGAACGGTTATCTGCCGTTTTTCCAGCGCCACGCCGCCGACGTGTTCATGATTGATGTGCCGTGGAACGGCATTGTGCAGGGCAAGAAAGTAGGTGATCTTGCGGCGACTTTCCAGCATAACGTCGCGCCGCACAATCACTACAGCCATTTGTCCACGCACATGAGCGCCGCCCTGTGCGCGACGCTGGGCAATGTGCGCATCATGGAGATCGACATCGACGACGTGCCGTGGAAAGACGACCTGGTAACCCATGTGCCCGAGATCATCGCCGGCCACATGACCATTCCCACCGGGCCGGGCTGGGGCACGGCGGTCAATGAGGAGGTCGCGCGGGCGCATCCGTGGGACGCGCGCAAGACGCTGCACACGAAAAACCTGTCGTCCGCGAAACGTTTTTAAGCGGTGCGCCAGTGCGCCGGCTAATCCGGAATGAACGACAATTTTTTCTCTGGCTCCGACACCACGCTGCTTACCCAGTCCGCGTCAGGCACACAGCCGCCGGAGATATCGAACACGATATAGCCGTCCACCGACATATGAATATTATCGATGCTGACAGGGCTTAACGCGCCGCCGAATAATTGATACTCGATAAAACTTTTTGCCACACGCAGCTTGGCCATGATTTGTCTCCCGGTAACGGGCTCCCAACGCGCCGATTGAATGAGGTGCCATCAAACGCTCCGGCGCGGCGTTTGTCAATGCGCGGTTCGTGCTCATTGCGCTTGACTACGCGATGGTGCTGATGGAAGCTTTCACGTTCGCATTTCCCACTTAATGTAAGGAGTCATCATGGATCGTTTGAAAGCCAGTGATTTTCCACCCGAAGTGCTGCGCCTGTTTGACGGTTTTGTACACGGCACCAGAACCCGCCGCGAATTTCTGGATGAGGCTGCAAAATTTGCAGTGGGCGGCTTTACCGCTGCCGCCATGCTGGAGGCATTGCAACCCAATTTCGCATGGGCACAGCAAGTGCCAAAGACCGATCCACGCATCAAGACCGCGTATATCGAATACGATTCGCCGCAAGGCCACGGCAAGATGCGCGGGCTTTTGGTTACGCCGTCACGCGCCACAGGCAAACTACCCGGTGTTTATGTGGTGCATGAGAATCGCGGGCTGAATCCGTACATTGAAGATGTCGCGCGGCGCCTGGCGCTGCACAATTTTGTGGCGTTTGCACCGGATGCGCTGTTCCCCGTGGGTGGTTATCCGGGCAACGAAGACATCGGGCGCGATCTGTTTTCGAAACAGGACACCAAAAAGCGCATCGAAGATCTGGTCACGGGCGCTGGCGTGTTGAAGGTACGTCCCGAATGCAACGGCAAGATCGGCACAGTGGGTTTTTGCTTCGGCGGCGGCATTGTCAATCTGCTGGCGACGCGCTTGCCCGATCTTGCAGCCGGCGCGGCCTACTATGGCGTGCAACCGGCGGCAAGTGATGTGCCGAAGATCAAGGCCGCGATCATGATTCACAACGCATCGGACGACCCGCGCATCAACGATGGCTGGCCGCCGTATGAGGCCGCGCTCAAAGCCAACAAGGTGCGCTACGAACATTTCAGTTACCCGAATACGCAACACGGTTTTCATAACGACACGACACCCCGTTACGACCAAGCGGCAGCAATGTTGTCATGGGATCGCACGGTGGCGTTTTTTAATAAGCATCTTCGGTAGCAGCCTTTTTGATATAGGTATTTGTTTTTATTGAATTAATTTACATAACTGGAGTGGGTGATGGATAGCACTGAAAACAAGAAAACTGGCACGATCACCGGATCGCGCGCGATGGTGGATGCGCTGCTGCGCGAAGGCATTGATCACGTGTTCGGCATTCCGGGCACGCAGAATCTTGCGTTTCTAGATGCGCTGCGCGAAACACCGCAGGTGCGCTTCATCCTCACGCGTCACGAGCAGGGCGCCGCGTTCATGGCGCTGGGTTTTGCGCGTGCGCGCAACGCGCCTGCGGTGGTAACCGCAACCGAAGGGCCGGGACTCACCAATCTGGTGACGGCGATTGCCGCGGCGAACAAGGGCAATGTGCCGCTGATCAGCATCTGCGGCGTGCAGGAAAGCGACATGCGCGAGCGCGATGCCACGCAGGATCTTGACCAGATTCCGTTCATGAAGCCGATTACCAAGTGGGCGTACAGCATTCCGTATCCCGAGCGCATACAGGAGATGGTGCGCAAGGCGTTTCGCGTGGCGTTGACCGAGCCGCAGGGCCCGACGCATCTCGAAGCGCCCAATGAAGTGATGCTGCAAAAGGTGACGGTCGAGGCCATCGCGCCTGCTGCCTATCGCGCGACCGTGCCCGCGGTGTGCGACCCCGCGCAACTTGACGCGGCATGGGCGCTCATCAGCAAAGCCGAGCGTCCACTGTTCGTGGTGGGCCGCGGCGTGATGAAAGAAAAAGTTATCAGCGAGATGGAAAAACTTGCCACAGCCGCCGGTATTCCGGTGGCGGTGTTGCAGTATTCGCCCGACGGATTTCCGTCCACGCATCCACTGGCACTGGGCCCGCTGGGGCGCAATGGTTTCAGCAGCGCCAATAAGAACGCACCCAAGGCCGACGTGATCGTTGCTATCGGCTCGCACTTCGACGTGTTCTCGACCATGTACAAATATGGCGTGTTCAGCGAGAACGCAAAAATTATTCACCACACGTCCGCACCCGGACAGATCGGCATCATATTCCCGGTGGAAATGGGCGTCGCGGGTTCGGCGGCCAGTTTCATCAAAGGCCTGGCTGAGCGGGCGGGCAAATCCAGCGCGCGAAAATCGTGGGTGGATGTCGCCAAGGCGCGCGCCGATTTTGATGCGGAACTGAATGCCGTTTTGAAACCCGATGCCGTGCCGATTCAATCGCAGTGGGTCGCGCACGTGATACGCAAAGTGTTGCCGAAGAACGGTATCTGCGTGGTGGATGCCGGCAACGGCGGCAAACATGTGCGCAGCTATTTCAAAAGCTACCAGCCGTTCAGCTTCATGTGCATCGACGACTGGGCTTCGGTGGGCGGCTCGTTCCCGATTGCGCTCGGTGCCAAGCTCGCTTGCCCGGATCGCCCGGTGATTTCCGCCTCGGGTGACATGGGCATCATGTGCAATATCGGCGAACTCGAAACCGCGGTGCGTGAAAACATCCCCGTGGTGCATGTGATCTTTAACGACGAGGGACTCGGCAACGAGCGCGCGTTCCAGAACGAACACTTCGGCGGGCGCTTCTTCGCGGTGGATTACAAAAACCCCGATTTCGGCGCGCTGGCAAAAGTGTTCGGCGCATACGGCGAGCGCGTCACCCAACCCGGCGATCTCGAAGGCGCGATTCAGCGCGCGCTGGCCAGTGGCAAGCCCGCGCTGATCGACGTGATGATCGACCAGAACACGCTGGCACCGGTGGTGTTCAAGCAGTAGCGAGCGCATTGCCTACTCCGCTTGCGCGGGGCGTGCTGGTTGTCATCCGGTATGAAGCGTGTTTTCTTCGTGCGGCACCGTCATCACCGGCGGTGCATTAGCCATTTAAAAACAAAGCGTTAATCAAAATCTCCTGTTTGTGAGATTTGCACCTCTGCGGTAACCGTTCTAAATTGATGACGGTTTCTCCACGCGTGCAGCGTCATTGCGCGGTAAAAATCCTTGCCTACGATGACCGGGCGCACGTGGATTTTCATACGGCATGGCTGACAAACAGGGGGGCACTATGAAGCTCGCGAGTTTCAATGTTGAGAACATGTTTGATCGCGCCAAGGCGCTGAACGGCAAGACCTGGGCGGAAGGCAAGCCCGCACTCGAGGCGCACCGGGAACTCAATACGCTGATCAACAAGGCCAGCTACAGCGCGGCCGACAAGACGCGCATGCTCGCGTTGCTCAAAGCACACGGTTTGCTAAAAACCGATGAAGGGCCGCTGCTGATCCTCAGAAGACTGCGTGGCAAGTTTTTAAATCGGCCAAAGAATGCGCCGGTAACCGTTGCCGCGACCGGCCGAGGCGACTGGATCGGCTGGTTTGAACTGAAGACCGAACCGGTCAAGGAAGTCGCCACGGAAAACATCGCCCGCGTAATACGCGCGGTCGATGCCGATATTCTTTGCGTGGTCGAAGCGGAGAATCGCACCACCCTCAAACTGTTTAACAAGAATGTGGTGGCCGCAGCAGGCGCCACGGTATATGAACACGTGATGTTGATCGATGGCAACGACGAACGCGGCATCGATGTCGGCATCATGACCAAAGCAGGGTATCCCATCCAAATGATGCGTTCGCACGTCGATGCCATCGACGGCACCGGCACTGTTTTCAGCCGCGATTGTGCGGAGTATCTGATCACGCTGCCGGGCGGGCAATCGCTGTGGATGATGGTCAATCATCTGAAAAGCAAAGGGTACGGCGTGCAGGCGGATAACAACGCGAAGCGTAAAAGGCAGGCCAGCTACGTGCGCCAGCTCTATGATGCCCACGTCGCAGCAGGCGACGACCTGGTCGCCATTGTTGGCGACTTCAACGACACACCGGACAGCGATCCGCTTACACCGCTGCTTGCCAATGGCAGTTCACTGGTCGATGTGAGCACACTTCCGATGTTCAATGACGGCGGCAGACCGGGCACGCACGGCAACTGTACCGCGTCGGCTAAGCTCGACTACATCCTGCTGTCGCCCAAGCTCGCGGCTAAAGTGACTGCGGCCGGCATCGAGCGCCGAGGCATGTGGGGCGGCAAGAACGGAACGCTGTGGCCGCATTTTCCCGAGCTTGCGTCCGAAAAAGATGTTGCGTCCGATCATGCGTGCGTGTGGGCTGATCTGAACATCTGAATCGTCAAAGCGACGGTAGCGAATGCAGGGCTTGCGGCATCATTCCACCCGAATACCGCCGTCCTTCACCACCCTGGTGTATTTCGCAATTTCCTGCGCGATGAAACGGTTGTATTCCTCCGGCGTGTTGTGGCCGGCTTCCATGCCGTTGGCGCGCAGCCGCTCCAGCACATCCGGCAGCTTGAGAATACGGCCGATGGATTGATTGAGTCGCGTCACGATTTCCTTCGGCGTGCCCAGCGGCGCCCACAGGCCAAACCAGGTCATCGCCGAATAGCCGGGCAGCGCTTCGTTGATGGCAGGCAGATCGGGAAATATCGGCGAGCGCTTTTCGGTTGAGACGGCAATGCCGCGAAGCTTGCCCGCGTTGATATGTTGTTGCAGTACCAGCGGTCCGCCCATGAAAAACTGAATTTGCCCGCCGAGCAGATCGGTGATCGCCGGCGCGTCGCCTTTATACGGCACATGCGTCATTTGTGTTTTGCTCATCTGCCGGAATAGTTCCGTCGCCAGATGCGGCACGCCGCCGGTGCCCGATGAACCAAAGCTCAGGCTGCCGGGCTTCGCGCGCGCGAGTTCGATAAATTCTTTCAGATTGGTTGCCCGTACCGTCGGATGCACGGTGAGCACAAACGGCCCGCGGGTGATGAGCGTGACCGGGGACACGCCGGTGATCGGATCGTACGACAGCTTGTAGAGCGCTGCGTTGGAGGTATAACTCGATGCGCCGATCAGTATGGTGTAGCCGTCGGGGTTGGCACGCACCATCAGATCCACGCCTATCGAGCCGCCCGCACCAGCGCGATTGTCGATGATGAACGACTGGCCGAATTCTTCCGACAATTTGGGCGCCACGATGCGCGCGACCACGTCGGTGGCGCCGCCGGGGGCAAACGGCACGATGGCGCGCACGGATTTTTCGGGCCACTTTGCGGTTTGTGCATGGGAAAACGGCAGAGTGGCGGATGCGGAAAGGGTGAGGACGAGCATCGGCAATAGTCGAGTTGTTTTCAAAGGAGTGCTCCTCCATGTGGCGGGGATTATTATTTGCCGCGCGAAAGATCATAACCCAACACCGTCGTTCCCGCGCAGGCGGGAACCCATAACACAGTGCCATATGAAACATCGTAT
>JBEBHE010000387.1:0-3867 GCA_040081205.1 Burkholderiales bacterium
CCGGCACTGTGTTTGCGGCAACAGGGCATCGATGCGCTCGATCAACGCCGCAGCGGGCGCGGGTGTAGTCACGTCTATGCGGATTCGAGCGTTGTAAACATGCGGCCAGTGTCTTGCGCGAGATCGGCGTGGGTTACTTTTCCGTTGAGGGTTTGTACGCCAGCTCGTAGTCCGGGATTGTCCGCAATCGCGCGCGTCAGTCCTTTGTTTGCGATTTCCAGCGCTAGCGGCAATGTCGCCTGTGTCAGCGCGAGTGTCGCCGTGCGCGCGACTGCCGACGGCATGTTGGGAACGCAATAATGCACGATGCCCTCCTCGACGTAGATCGGATCCGTGTGCGACGTCGAGCGCGACGTTTCGCAAATGCCGCCCTGATCAATCGCCACATCCACGATGACCGAGCCGGGGCGCATATTTTTCAAATCACCGCGGCGGATCAGTTTGGGCGCGAGTTTTCCCGGCAGCAGCACCGCGCCGATGACCAGATCAGCGTCTGCAATCTGGCGTTCGATAGTGGCGGCATTTGAGATAGCCGATTTAAGCCGCGCGCCGAACACTTCTTCCAGGTGCGCGAGTTTAGCGGCGCTGCGATCCAGCAGTGTGACCTCTGCGCCCATGCCCAGCGCGATGCGCGCAGCGCTTGATCCCACGATACCGCCGCCGATGATCAGCACGCGCGCCGGTAACACGCCGGGGACGCCACCCAGCAACACGCCGCTGCCGCCGTTGGCCATTTGCAGTGCCCATGCGCCGACTTGTGGCGCGAGCCGTCCGGCAATCTGCGACATCGGTGTCAGCAGCGGCAGGCTGCCGTTCGCGGCAGTCACCGTTTCATAGGCAATGCTGGTGACGCCGCTCTTCAGCGCAGCGTCCAGCAGATCGGGGTCGGGCGCGAAGTGCTGGTAGCCATAGAGAATCTGCCCCGGATGTTGCAGCGCGAACTCGCTGCGTTGCAGTTCCTTGACCTTGATGACCATGTCACAGGCGAAAACTTCCCCGGGCGTGGCGACGACCTGCGCACCAGCTGCCTGGTATAGCGCGTCGGGAAATCCAACGCTTGCACCTGCGTGGGACTGAATCAGTACAGCGTGCCCTGCGGCAATCAATGCACGCGCGCCGTCGGGCGTAACGCCTACGCGATACTCATGGTTTTTTATTTCCCTGGGAATGCCAACCCGCATGATGTTTCTCCGCTGCACGCAACAGATTACATCAAACTACAGAGAAACGCCGCTTCCCTTGACGTGGATCAACGGGCGGTAGCCGGTTGAAATTGAGCGCGTTCGCGCGGCTCGACTATTAGTCCGTAGAGCATGACGATGACCATCCAGCATACAACCCCCGACCACAGCACGTGCGAGACGAAATGCGCGCCCTGCATGATGCGCACCAGGCCGAGGCCGAATCCGGCGATCAGGCCCAGCGCAAATCCCGCGCGCGCGAGCAGCGGGTTGCCCAGCGCGCGCCCGGCAAAATGAAATGCGAACAGGCAAAAACCGGTGGAGGCATGTCCGGCAGGAAAACATCGTCCCGGCGCAACGTTGCCGGGATACGCGTCGAGCAGCCCGGCATACGGCACGAATCCGCCGAAGCCTGCGATATCCCATGGACAGTGTCGCAGGCTGAAAAATTTCAGCGTGGCGACGGCCAGCGGCGCGAGCGTCAATGCGAGAGCGACAAATAGAAACAACGAGCGATTTGATTGCAATTGCGGCGTCAAGAACGAAATCAGGTAGCCGGCGAATGCCGCAACGGCCACCAGTATCACCAGATATTTGGTCCAGTGATGCATCACCACTTCCATGAAACTGTTGTAACGCCACGGAAAGCCGCCGGATTGCGCATCGTAAAACCACCCGGTGACCTGTGGATCAATGCCGGTGTGATCGAGAGCAAAAATCACACTGGCGACCGCGATTACCGGCAACAGGTAAGTCGCATAAAAGCGCGGGCGCGGATTCATCGAGACGGCGCGGCAGCCAGTACGGGACGGCGGTTGGTGTAGCTGTCGTAGGCGATCTGGAACATCGCTTCGGCATCGCGCAGCGCGTCTTCATCGTCGGGCAACCGCGCCATGGTGCGCGTGTTTTTGTCGTACGATGTCATCGAACGGGTTTTGCGAAAGCCGAGTTGCGCGAGTTGCTCGTTGTGCAGCAGCGCGATGTCGCGATTGTGATTGAGTACGGCGACGCGGCTACGCGCATCGCCGATCAGTGTGTCTTTGCCGAAGAACATGCTGTCGTAGGAAATGTTGAGCAAGCCCAACACCGTCGGCGCCACGTCGAGCTGGCTGGTCAAGCCGTCAAAGCGCCGCGGCGCGATGTGCTTGGGGCTGTACACCATGAACGGAATTTCATAGGTGGGCAGCGGGATGCTGGCGCGGCCATAGGCGCGCGCGCCGTGGTCGGCCACGATCACCACCACGGTATTGTCGAAGTAAGGTTTTTTCTTCAGCTCTTCGATGAACCAGCCGACCGCGTAATCCGCGTAACGCACACCCGCTTCGCGTCCGCCGCCTTCGGGCTTGACGCCGGGCACGCCGGCGGGAAAGGTAAACGGCTTGTGATTGGAGGTGGTCATCACTACCGAGAAAATACGCTCGCCTTTTTGGTGCTGTTCATCGAACACGCGAAACGCGTTGCGGAACAAGTCCTCGTCCGATACGCCCCAGATGTTGGCGAAATTGGCTTTGGGCATGTCGGTGCGATCGATGACTTTATAGCCGTTATTGCCGAAGAAATAGTTCATGTTGTCGAAGGTGCCGTAGCCGCCGTAGATGAATGTCGGCGTGTAACCGTTTTCCTTCATCACCGTGGACCAGTTGAACATGCCTTCATTTTTGCTGCGCTTGACGATGGATTCGGGTGGCACCGGCGGAAACGATGCCGTCACGCCTTCCATGCCGCGCACGGTGCGCGTGCCGCTGGCATAAGTGCGCGTGAACACGAGGCTTTCGTTGGCAATGCGATCCAGGTTGGGTGTGAGGCCGGGACGCTTGCTGTACTCGCCGACGAATTCCGCCCCCAGCGATTCTTCGAGCAACACAATAACATTCAGCAGCTTGGGTGGCTGTGTGTAACTGACGCGGCGCGCCAGCGGATGTGCAGCATCCGGAATAAATTCGGTATTGGGCTGCGCGACGATTTTGCGCGCGCGCGCGACCGCCTGATCGTGATCCAGCGTGGCGTAAAACTGGTTGTAGTCGAGATGGTTGTTAACCGCTGCGTTGGCGAAGGTATAAAGGCCGTTAGCAGCAAGTTCATCCGCCACGCGATTGGTGTTATGCCGTCCGCTGTTGATGTTGACCGCGAAATGGGTGGCGACCAGCACGCCGCATACTGCTGCTGCCCACGGCAGGCGTTTGGGAAAGCGCTGTTTTGCATTCAGGCCGCTGCGGATGATGTTGCGCGCCAACCACAGTGCCAGCGCCGTGGCGAAACCGCTGGCGACCAACACCTGCGCGACCGGGTACGACTGCCAGATGTTGATGAACACTTCGTGCGGATAAATCAGATACTCGACCGCAACGAAATTGAAGCGAGAATCAAACTCATCGAAGAAAAAATACTCGGCGGCGCCCAGATAGATCAACCCGAAAAAAGTAATAGCAAAACCCGCCCAGATCAGCGCGCGGTGCCAGCGCCGCTGAAACCAGCGTTCCGGCAAAAGTGTGAGCCACACGATAAACGCGGCGGTGATATACAGCGCCACGATTGCGTCGTAGCCCAAACCCACCGCAAGGATGCGCGGTATTTCCGCTGGCGACAGTTGGCCCGCCATCAGCGCCCTGACACTGAGCACGATGCGCATCGCCAGCGAAATAAACGCGTAGGCGCCGATCAACAGCGCCGCCAGCATGAAGCGCGA
>JBEBHE010000388.1:0-3857 GCA_040081205.1 Burkholderiales bacterium
TGTTCCCGACAAAAACACGCGCATCCTGATCTATTGCAACAACAACTTCGCCAATGCCGTGCAGCCGTTCCCCACGAAAATGCCGAGCGCGTCGCTGAACATTTCGACGTATATCGCGCTCTACAATTATGGCTATCGCAATGTGTATGAACTGGGGCCGCTGATCGAGTTGTCGAAATCAAAACTGCCGTTTGAGTCCACGCCGGCGAAAAACGCGGGCGTGTAAACCAACGCGGTGCCGACGTGGTGCGCAACGCCGGCGCGCGCGATCAGTGCAGATGCTTGTTGCGCGGATGCAGCGGAATCACCGTCGATGAACCGCTTTGTTCCGTCGCCGGCTGTTTGGGCGGCTGCGATTTTCCGAAGAGCTCGCTGATCAGCGTGGCGACCTGATCCACCTCGGGTTTGCCGAGATGCCGCGACAGCAGTTGCGTCGCGTCTTCCACCACGCACTGCCGGCGAAATTCGTGTATCGACTCGGGGGTGGGGCCGACAAACACCTGATAGAACTCGTCGTCGCCGTGATCGGGGTAATAGGTTACTTCGATTTCTGAAGCGTATTCGGTGAGCGGGCCGACGTTCTGAATGGCCGTGCCGAGCTTCTCCTGAAAATTGCGGCCGACTTCACCGGTCCAGCAAATATTCAGCGTGCGTTCGCGCGCATCGAAAGCGATGCCCGGTTCTTCGCGTTCAAGGCTGTGCGCATCGACCAGCGTTTCCACGTCCAGATATTCCAGCCACGGACGCAACGCCTGCTCAACCTGCTTGAGGCGCACGCCTTTGCACAAAAATATCGAGCCGTGTACGTGTACTTCCGTTCTCATGACGTTTCCAAGGTAACCGGCCCGCGCAAAAATCGGCCTGTGCACGCATTATAACGCATGCAAAATAAATGCAATAAAAACAAATACTTACCTATTTTATGTCTTATTCATAAATCCGAGTTCTGCGAGCATGGCGCCCATCTCGTTTTGTTCGCGCGCGAGATGTTCGCGCAGCGCGGCGCCCGTTACCAGCATCGGCGACCAATAATGCCGCGCGAGTTCTTGCGTCCACGACGACGCGAGCGTTGCATTGGACAACGCGGATTCCCAGTAAGTGATTTGTTCGGCGCCAAGCGCGCGCGCGCCATGCACGCCGCGCCACGCGCCGAGCGTACAGGGCACGCCGAGTTCCAGCCATGTGGGTGTTTGCGCATACCATCCGCTGAGCCGCGCGGGCGATGAGACCGCGAGCGCGCGACAGGCGCCCGCTTCAAGTTCTTTCACCGCGCTGGCGGCGGTAACGGCGGCAACATCAGCGTTGCCTGCGACCACATCGGCCACCGCGTCGAGCGCGGAATCGAATACGCGGATCACCGGCGCACGCACATTGCCGCCGGCATGACGCGTCACCTGCGCCAGCGCGATGTGATTCGGATTGCCCGCGGCGGTGGACAGCGCCACTGTGACTTTGGCCGTATCGGTGCGCAGGCGCTTCAGCAGATCGCCGGCGTTGCGGTACGATGAATCGCTGCGCGTGACAAAAGCGATGTATTCGTTGTACAGAATCGCCAGCGGGGTATAGCTGTCGTGGTTAAATGCCGCGATACCCGTCAGATAATCCGTAGTGAGATTCGGCGAACTGATGCACAACACATGCGCGTCGCCCGCGCGCGCATCGACGCTGGCCCACACTTTGCGCGCGCCGTCGCCGGGGACGTTGACGACTTTGTTGGGTGTTGTCAGCGCCGCGGCAAGCGTGCGCGCCGTGCGATCCAGGCCGCCACCGGGCGGCGTGCCGGCGAGAATCTCAATCTCGCGATCAGGCTTCCATGCGCCAGCCATCACAGTTTAAACAACCGGCCCGCGCCGGGCACCTCGCGCTTGTCGTTCATCAGCCGCAGCATCGCCCACATCATCGACGCGTTGCTGGTGAGCACCGGCTTGCCGTATTTTTGTTCAAGGGTGTTGATAATTTCCAGCGTGCGGAAATTCGAGCAACTGATGAAAATCGCTTCGGTATCCGGACGCATTACCTCATCCACCAGCGCGAGGATGCGCTCGCGGGTGATCGTCGAATGCGCTTCCGTGCTCAGGCCCTGCATCGCCAACACGTCGAAGCCGTCGGCAGTGAGATACTGTTTCAGCCGTTCGTTCAGCCACGGTGCATAGGGTGAAGCGAGGCTAAGCCGCTTGGCGCCCAGCGCGCGCAGTCCATCGCAGATGGCGCGCGACGCGGTGGCGCAGGGAATGCCGGTTTCGCTCTGTATGCGTACTGCCAGCGCCTTGTCCTCGGCGGGCGTGTGCAGAAAGCCGCTGGCGGTGCAGCCATAGCCGATGACGTTGACCTTGGCGTGCGCCAGCAACTTTGCGGCTTCGGGTGCCTGCGTCGAAAGCCTCATCAGTTTTTCTTCGGTGTCCGCCGTGTGCGGTATGCGCATTGCGTGTACGGAGGCGCCGCCGCCTCCGATCGTACACAGGCGCTGCGTTTCATACTCCATCACCGTATTCCACGACGGCACGATGATGCCGATTTTTTGCTGCCATGTATCCATTTCCGGTACTCTCCATTTGCTTGCGCGAAGGATAGCAGATACTTTAGGCTACTCGTGACATTGAAAGAGAGGAACATAAATGAAAAAACTGGACATCACGCTGTTTGCAGCCGTTACCGCGGCGTTCATTGCAGCGCCCGCGTTTGCGCAAACCTATCCGGCTAAATCAATACGCATCGTGATTCCGTTCCCGGCGGGCGGCACGTCCGATATTTTGTCGCGCGCGGTCGGCCAAAAACTCACGGAGGAATGGAAACAGCAGGTCATCATTGACAATCGCCCAGGCGCTGGCGCCAATATCGGCGCTGAAATCGCAGCCAAATCACCGGCAGATGGCTATACGCTGTTTGCCATATCGACCATTCATTGCATCAACCCGAGTCTCTATAGCAAACTGAATTACGATCCGATCCGCGACTTTTTGCCGGTAACGCTGATCGCTGAAACCTCGCAGGTGCTGGCGGTACACCCGTCGTTGCCGGTGAAAACGGTGAAGGAATTCATCGCCTACGCGAAGGCGCGGCCCGGCCAGTTAAATTACAGTTCGGCCGGCAACGGTAGCCAGCCGCATCTCACCGCTGAAATGTTCAAAACGCAAACCGGCATCGACTTCGTGCATGTGCCGTACAAAGGTGCGCCGCCGGCGATGGTTGATTTACTCGCGGGCCAGGTCGCGTTGACATTTGCCACTGCGCCGTCGGCGGTGCCGCATGTGAAGTCCGGCAAGATACGCGCGCTGGGCGTGAGTACCGTCAAACGAATTTCTGCGTTGCCTGAAGTACCGACCATTGCTGAAGCGGGGATTACCGGATTCGAGGCAGGCGGATCCAATGGCTTGGTGGTGCCCGCCGGAACATCGGCAGCCATCGTCGAACGGCTGAACACCGTCATTGTGCGCATCGTTAAAGAACCTGCGATGAGCAAATACCTGAGTGAGCAGGGTGCAGAGCCGCGCACCATGACGCCCATCGAATACGGCGACTATCTCAAATCCGAAGTCGCCAAATGGGCAAAGGTAGTCAAAGCCTCCGGCGCCAAAATAGATTAAGCGCGCGCCATCAATCCGCTTTGATGCCGGCCGCCTGAATAATTTTGGCCCAGCGCGCATGCTCCGCTTGCGCAAACTTGACCGCCTGTTCCTGCGATGATGCGGTGATATTTACGCCCATGGTGTTGTAGCGTTCGAGCACTTGCGGGTCTTTCAGCACTTTATCGAGTTCAGCGTGGATGCGCGTGGCGATTTCGCGTGGCATTTTCGCGGGACCGAATACGATGTACCACGTCGCGACGTTGTAGCCTTTGATGCCGCCTTCGTCGAGCG
>JBEBHE010000389.1:0-3856 GCA_040081205.1 Burkholderiales bacterium
CGGCCGGCGCTGGGGTTTCCAGCACCACTTTGTCGGTTTCGATATCGACCAGGTTTTCATCCGCTTTCACGGCATCGCCGGCTTTTTTATGCCAACTCACCAATGTCGCTTCAGCGACCGATTCCGAAAGCTGCGGCACTTTGACTTCGATTATCATAGAATCACCGTAAGTATTTGTTTTTATTATTAATTTTCTTCTCCCGCCGAGAGCGGTCGTGGCCGGGTTGTGACGCTCAATGGCTCGCTACCGCCAGCCAGGGTAAGCGCCTGATTGACCAGATCCTTCTGCTGCTTGTCGTGCAGCGATTTATAACCGGCAGCCGGCGACGCCGACGACTCGCGACCGGCGTAAAAAAGTTTCTGGTGCGGCAGCAAGCTGCGCATCAGATAGTGTTGAATGTGCCGCCACGCACCCTGATTACGCGGCTCTTCCTGACACCACACGATTTCAGAGGCGTTCTTGTAGCGCACGATGATGGAACGAAAATCTTCGTGCGAAAACGGATAGAGCTGCGCGATGCGTACCAGCGGCAGGTTGCGGGTACCGCGCGTGCGGCGTTCCGCGCGCAGGTCGTAAAACACCTTGCCGCTGCACAGGATGACTCTTTGCACCTGGTCGGGATTGATTTCCTGCTCTTCCCAATCTTCGTTCACCGGGCGGAATTTGTCCTTGGCGAATTCTTCCAGCGGCGACACCGATTCCTTGTGCCGCAGCAAGCTCTTGGGCGAAAAAATCACCAGGGGCTTGCGGAACGGGCGCACCATTTGCCGGCGCAGCAGGTAGTACATCTGCACCGGCGTCGCCGGCACGCACACTTGCATGTTGTAGTCGGCGCATTGTTGCAGGAATCGCTCAATCCGCCCCGACGAATGCTCCGGCCCGGCGCCTTCGTAGCCGTGCGGCAGCATCATGGTGAGACCGCACAATCGCCCCCACTTCACTTCACCCGACGCGATGAACTGATCGATCACCACCTGCGCGCCGTTAAAGAAATCGCCGTACTGCGCTTCCCAGATCACCAGATCATTTGGCCCCGAAGTGGCGTAACCGTATTCAAAAGCGAGCACGGCTTCCTCGGACAGCACCGAATCGATGACCACGAAATCGCCCTGATTTGGCCCCAAGTGCTGCAGCGGGACGTGCGCCCCCTGATCCCAGCGTTCGCGATTCTGATCATGCAACACGGCGTGGCGATGAAAGAACGTGCCGCGTCCGGCGTCCTGTCCGGACAAACGAATGGAATACCCTTCGTGCAGCAGCGTCGCATAAGCCAGAGACTCGGCCATACCCCAATCCAGCGGCAGCTTGCCCTCGGCCATCAACCGCCGGTCCTGCATGATTTTTTCCACGCGCGGATGCAGCTGGAAATTCGTCGGCACTTCGCAAATCTTGCGCGCCAGCATCTGCAGGGTTTCTATCGGCAGGCGCGTATCGTCGTTTTCATTCCACTTTGCACCCTTGTACGGCGCCCAATTGGCCTCGAACGGCGGATGATAATTCGCCAGTATGGTCTTGTTGGTGTGATAACCGCCATCCAGCGCTTCGCGGCAGGTGGCTACGGCGGCATCGGCGTCCGCTTCGCTCATCACGCCCTCGCGCGCCAGCCGGTCGGCATACACCTTGCGCGGCGTCGGGTGCGAATGGATACGCTTGTACATCAGCGGCTGCGTCACCATCGGCTCGTCCTGCTCGTTGTGTCCGAGCCTGCGGTAACACACCAGGTCGATCACCGCATCTTTGTGGAATTTCATGCGGTAATCGAGTGCGATTTCCGTGACAAAACACACGGCTTCCGGATCATCGCCGTTGACATGGAAAATCGGCACTTCCAGCATCTTCGCGATATCCGAGCAATACAGCGTAGAGCGTGAATCACGCGGATCGGACGTGGTAAACCCGATCTGATTGTTAATCACGATATGTACCGTGCCGCCGGTGCCGTAGCCGCGCGTCTGCGCGAGATTCAGCGTTTCCATCACCACGCCCTGCCCAGCCATCGAGGCATCGCCATGAATCACAATGGGCAGCACCTGATCGCCCGTGTGATCCTTGCGCCGGTGCTGACGCGCTCGCACCGAGCCTTCAACCACGGGATTAACGATTTCCAAATGCGACGGGTTAAACGCCAGCATCGCATGCATCGGCCCGCCAGGCGTCATGATGTTCGAGGAATGTCCGTCGTGGTATTTCACATCGCCGGCCAGCACTTCGGGATTTTGCTTGCCCTCGAACGACGAAAACAAATCCTTGGGCATTTTGCCGAGCGTATTCACCAGCACGTTGAGCCGCCCGCGATGCGCCATACCGATAACGAGTTCCTGCACGCCAGCGGCACCGGCACGCTGAAACAGATTATCCAGCAGCGGAATCAGCGCGTCGCCACCCTCCAGTGAAAACCGTGTTTGCCCCACATATTTCGCGTTCAGGTATTTTTCCAGCGTCTCTGCTGCCGTCAAACGTTCCAGCAGATGTTTTTTATACGGCGCGTCATATTTCGGCAGTCCCAGGGACGGCTCGAAACGCTCCAGCAGCCAGCGCTTTTGCGGAATGTCCGAGATGTACATAATCTCGGCGCCGACGCTGCGGCAATAGGTATCTTTCAACCGTTGCAGAATATCTCGCAGCGTCGCCTGCGACGCGCCATGCAGCGTGCCGGCATTGAATACCGTGTCGTAGTCGCCTTCGCTCAGGTTATAAAATGCAGGATCCAGTTCGGGAATCAGCGGCTTCTCGATGCGTTTCAGCGGATCCACTTCTGCCACGCGGCACCCTTGAAACCGGTACGCGGCAATCAGTTGAAGAACCGAAAATTGTTTCTGAAAACTATCCACGGAAGAGGCCATGACCGGACGCCGTTCTTTGGCCAGTGCGGCAAATCGCTCCTGCACAACGGAATGCGATACATCACGCGGGCCATCGTCGAGCTTCTGCAACTCGTCGAAATAGCCGCGCCAGCGCGGCTCTACCGATTGCGGATCGGCGAGATACGATTCGTAAAGCGCTTCGATAAACGGCGCATTGGCGCCGTAGAGATAGGAGTTACCGAGGAACTCTTTCATCATGGTGGCGCCTCTTTGATGCCGTGTAGAGTTGAGAGTTCGACGTTGGAAGCGCGCCAGACTAGCGCCGGCGCCGCTCCCAGTTCGTTACTTGCGTTTGGTCATCGGCACAAAATCGCGCCGCGCTGCACCGGTGAACAACTGACGCGGACGCCCAATCTTCGCGTCCTTGTCGCCCAGCATTTCATTCCACTGTGCAATCCAGCCTACGGTACGCGCCAACGCAAAAATCGCAGTAAACATCGGCACGGGAATTTGCAGTGCTTTGTAAACAATGCCGGAGTAGAAATCGACGTTGGGATACAGTTTGCGCTTGATAAAGTATTCGTCTTCCAGCGCCACTTTCTCCAACGCCATCGCCAGTTTAAACAACTTGTCATCCTTGAGGTCCAGTGCCTCAAGCACTTCGTGACAAGTCTTTTGAATCAGCTTGGCCCGCGGGTCGTAGTTTTTGTACACGCGGTGACCGAAGCCCATCAACATCGCGTGATCTTCCTGTCCTTTGACTTTGCGGATGAACTCGGGAATATTCTTGACATCGCCGATCCCGGCGAGCATTTTCAGTACTGCTTCGTTGGCGCCACCGTGCGCCGGGCCCCACAGCGCGGCAATGCCCGCAGAGATGCATGCGAACGGATTTGCACCGGTCGATCCGGCCAGTCGCACCGTAGAGGTTGACGCGTTCTGCTCGTGGTCGATGTGCAGAATCAGAATACGTTCCATGGCACGGGTCAAAATAGGATTGGGTTTCCATTCTTCGCACGGTGTGCCGAAGGTCATATAAAGAAAGTTTTCT
>JBEBHE010000092.1:0-14449 GCA_040081205.1 Burkholderiales bacterium
TCATGATAGAATATATAAGTATTTGTTTTTAATGATATTTTTATAATTCGGACGTAATCGTGCAACCGATAACCAAACGCGCGAGCTATCCTTTCAGACTACAGGTCCATTAGCGTCCCGCGCATTTTGCAACGGCGCATTCTACCCCTACCGATGCTTTCGATATGATTTGCCGCTACCGGGTTTTGAAACGACTGTTGTGGTTGTTATGCGTGTTGCCGGCAATGGCGAACGCACAATGCCTCGGCGAACAAGCCGCCGCTGAGATGGCGGCGCGCTGGATCGACAAACAAACGCTGCGCGGATTTTCGCCGGCGATGACTTTGGCCGACGCTGCCTGCACGCGCGACCGCTTCGTCGCGCAGCTGCGTGCAAACCAGCAATACGGCGGGCGCGTGGCCGGCTATAAAGCGGCGCTCACCAACCCGGAAGTGCAAAAACGTTTCGGCGCGAGCGCGCCGGTGCGTGGTGTGTTGCTCTCGCGCATGCTGACCATGGAAAGCGGATTTCCGGTGTTTGGCGGTTACGCGGCGCGCCCCGTGTTTGAAGCCGACTTGCTGGTAGAAGTGGGCGACGATGCCATCAACGATGCGCGCACGCCGCTGGAAGCGTTGAAAGCACTGTCGCGCGTTCACCCGTTTGTCGAGCTGGCTGATCTGGTGGTGGCCGATGGCGAAACGCTGAATGCATCGGTGATCACCGCGATCAACGCCGGCGCGCGCAGCGGCATTTTTGGCCAGGGTATTCCCGTGCAACCCACGCAAGCATTCGCCGATGCGTTGCGGGACATGCGCGTGGTGATGACAGATGACGTCGGCAATGAACTCGCCAACACGCCCGGCTCGGCGATCATGGGCCATCCGCTGAACGCGGTGCTGTGGCTGATCGAGGACGTGCGCAAAAGCGGTGGGCGCCTGCGCGTGGGCGATAAACTGAGTCTTGGGTCGTTTTCCGCGCCGCTCATACCGCAGCGCGAGATGCGGCTGAAAGTGCGCTACATCGGATTGCCCGGCGATCCACAGATCAATATGCGGTTTCGATAGGCCAACGAATCCATGAGCCAAGGAACGATATGACACAAAGCGATTTCGAAATTATTGCCGAGAACAACATCATGATCACGCTGCGCGACGGCGTGAAACTGGCGACCGATATCTATCGTCCCGCGCGCAACGGCAAAGCCGTGGAAGGAAAATTCCCGGTTATCCTGGAACGCACGCCGTACGGCAAAGCGCGCATATCGCGCTCCGAAGTGGATCGCGGCGAAACCCGCTCGCGTCCGCGCCCGGAGGTGGCAGAGACTTTCGTGCGCGCCGGCTATATCGTGATTTATCAGGATTGCCGCGGGCGTCATGCCTCTGAAGGCGAATTCGTTAAATATTTGAGCGACGGTGAAGACGGCTTCGACACCGTGCAATGGATTGCCGCGCAGCCCTGGTGCAACGGCAAAGTGGCGACGATGGGATTGTCGTATGCGGCACACACGCAAGTGGCGCTGGCGTGCCTGGCGCCCAAAGCCTTGTCGGCGATGGTGATCGACTGCGGCGGATTTTCCAATGCGTATCAATCGGGCATCCGCAGCGGCGGCGCGTTCGAGATGAAGCAGGTGACATGGGCGTTCAATCAGGCGAAAGAAAGTCCGCTTGCGCAATCGGACGTGCGCGTGCGTGAAGCATTGGCCGCCGAGGATTTGATCGAATGGTTCAAACGCATGCCGTGGAAGCCAGGGCAGTCGCCGGTGAAATGGGCGCCGGAGTACGAAGATTATCTGTTCGAGCAATGGACGCATGGCGAATTCAGCGATTACTGGAAGCAGCTCGGCATTTACACCGAAGGCTGGTACGACCAATACGCTGACGTGCCGCAGATACATATGTCGAGCTGGTACGATGCCTACATCCGTACTGCGACTGACAACTACGTGGGGCTCAAAAAACGCAAGCGCGGACCAGTGCGTCTCATCATGGGGCCGTGGACGCATGGCGACCGCTCGAAATCATGGTCGGGTGATGTGGATTTTGGCGACGCATCGACCATCGACGGCAATCTGGCGAAGAACTGGCGCGCGTTGCGACTGCGCTGGTTTGATCACTGGGTGCGTGGTGTTGCCAATGGCGTGGATACAGAACCGGCGGTGCGGTTGTTTCTGATGGGGGGCGGCTCCGGACGCAAAAACGAATCAGGGCGTATGCAGCACGGCGGTCGCTGGATCGTTGGTGACGATTGGCCGCTGCCGGCGGCGAAATTCACACCGTATTATTTGCACGGCAATGGTTCGTTGTCGATGGCAAAACCGCTGGCGAATGCCGCTTCCATGGTGTACGACTATGACCCGTCGAACCCGGTGCCGACCATCGGCGGGCCACTGACTTCCGGCTTGCCGGTATTCGAGGGAGGCGGGTTTGATCAGCGTGAGTCCCCGCGCTTCTTTGGCTGCAAAAACGCCGGCATGCCGCTGGCCGCGCGCGCTGACGTGCTGGTATTCGAGACACCGCCGCTCGCGGAAGATGTTGCTGTGGCCGGACCGATCACCATCAAACTCCATGTGTCATCGAATTGCATCGACACCGATTTCACCGCCAAGCTGATTGATGTGTATCCGCCGAACGAAGATTACCCGCGCGGTTACGCACTCAATCTGTGCGACGGCATTTTGCGTTGCCGTTATCGCAATTCATGGGAAACACCCGAGATGATGACGCCGGGCGCGGTCTATGAAATCACCATCGAGCCGTTTGCAACCTGCAATCTGTTCAAGGCGGGTCATCGTATCCGGCTGGATATTTCGTCGAGCAATTTCCCGCGCTACGATCTCAATTGGAACACCGGTGAGCCGGAAGGCCGTGCACGCACGCGGCGCATCGCCACCAATACGGTGTATGTGGATCAAGCCCGCGCCTCACACGTGGTGTTGCCGTTGGTGGCGCTGGATGCGTTGCAACCTTTGCCCGTGTTGTTACCATAGGGCAAGTTATAATCCGCCTTACGCACAAACCGCATTTTCGGAGGAACCAACCATGGTCCCGGATACCGCCCCCCAAGCCGTTGCCGCACGCACGGAAGCCAAACCGCTGATCATCAAGCGCATTGACGCGATTCCGATTGCGATTCCGCTCAAGAAGCCAGTCATCATGGCGGGTGTGCGGCTGGAGATTTCATACAACCTGCTGGTGCGTGCCGAAGCAGCCAACGGGTTGGTCGGCTGGGGCGAGGCCTCTGTTGCGCCGACCATGACCGGCGACGTGCTGCCCGGTATGGTGGCGGCGGTAAACGAACATCTGGCGCCGCTGATGATCGGTAAAGACGCGTTAAAGCGCGCCGAGCTTGCACACATTTGCGCGCACGCGATGCATCACAACGGCGGGCCGAAGTGCGCGGTGGACGCGGCTATTTCTGATCTTGCTGGACGGTATTTGAATGTGTCGCTGTCGGATATGTACGGCGGTGCGCTGCGTGAGTCGATTACCGCGATGTATCTGCTCGGCAATCCGAAAATCGAAGATGACATTGCCGAGACCCATAAGAAGATCAAGGAAGGCTATAAGTTTTTTAAGCTCAAGGTCGGCATCAAGAATCCGTTCGATGAGGCCGATGCCGCTGTGACCATACGGCAGGCGATTGGCCGTGATGTAGTGTTGTGCGCCGACGCCAACATGGGCATGAGTTTTCGCGATGCGCGGATTTTTGTCGAGCGCGCGCGCGAGGCGGATTTGCTGTTTCTCGAGCAGCCGCTGCGCGATGATGACTATGACGGCATGGCGGCGTTGGCGCGCATTTCACCCACACCGCTGAACGGCGACGAATCACTGGGCAATGTAGCCACCATTATTGCGATGGCGCGCGCCGGCTCGATCCAGGGCGCCAATCTCAAAACCATTAAGCTGGGTGGCGTCAGCGCGACGGTGCATGCCATGTCGGTATGTGGCGCGTTGGGGCTGAACATCAATCTTGCATGCAAAGTCGCCGAGACCAGCGTGGGTGCGGCTACGATTATTCACATGGGCTGCGTCGCGCCGAACGTGAATTGGGGTGTGAGCATCACTAACCAGTATCTTGTTGACGACATCGTTAAAAATCCGATTGTGATCAGCAATGGCGTGATGACGCGCCCGACCGGGGCAGGGCACGGTGTGGCGGTTGATGAAGCGCAGGTCGCTCGATATACACAGAAGTAAAAGCGATTATAAATACGTAAATATTTGTTTTTAAAGGATAATTTGTGATAGACCTCTATACCTGGCCCACTCCCAATGGCCGCAAAGTACACATCATGCTCGAAGAAACCGGGCTGCCCTACACCGTGCATCCGGTCAACACCCGCGCGGGCGATCAGTTCAAGCCCGAGTTTTTGAAGATCAGCCCCAATAATAAGATCCCCGCGATTATTGATCGCAACGGCCCTGGTGATAAACCGTTTGCGCTGTTTGAATCCGGCGCGATTCTGATTTATCTCGCCGAAAAATCCGGCAAGTTTTTGCCGTACGAGCCTGCCGCGAAATACACCACGCTGCAGTGGCTGATGTTCCAGATGAGCGGCGTCGGGCCGATGTTCGGGCAGGCCGGGCACTTTCGTTCGTATAGCAAGGAGAAGCAGCAATACGCGATAGACCGCTATACCAACGAGGTGAATCGCCTGCACAAGGTGATGAATGAGCAACTCGGCAAGACGGCGTATCTGGCCGGCAACAAATACACCATTGCGGATATTGCCACCTGGCCGTGGATCATCAATCCCGAACGGCGCGGCGTGGATATGGCGCTGTATCCGAACGTGCAGCGCTGGTTCGAGGAAATTCTCGCGCGTCCGGCGGTGCAGCGTGGCTTGGCGTTGCTGTCCGATGAACGCAAAGCGCATGACCGCGAATTGACCGAAACCGAGCGCGATATTCTTTTTGGAACGTCGCAGCGCATGCAGCGGGTGTCGTAGGGTGGGCTTAGGCGCAAGCCCTGACCAATAACCCGCTGCCGCATTGCGGGATATCGAACGTGAGCGATGGATTAAGGCGCTAAGCGTCCACCTACTTCAAAGACGTTGCCCATTTAATGATGGCCTCGGCATATTCCCCATAGACATCGGTGAAAAGGTGCGGGGACGGGGCGGCGAAGCACTCCTGACGATTTCCCGGTGACGGATTTTTTATTACCGTGAGCGGAAAGCGGTTGCCTGCCGCCCGTATGGTTAACGCGGCGATCGTTGGCTTGCGGAATTGGACGCCGCAATCGTCATGTTCGTGGACGATGAACATGATCGGCGCTTTGGCCTGGCCCGGTTCCCAGCGAACCGGAAAATCAGCGAGGTTGGGTGCAGAAAATACAAACCCGTCAAATGCCGGCTTGGCCTGAACGGCCTGCATGCCGGCGGTAATGCCGCCATTGCTCTGCCCGATCAGAATGAGCTTCGCTTTCGGATACACCTCGCGGAGCTGGCGTGCTACTTGTGCGATCGCTTCAATGTGTTTTTCCTCCTGACGTTGTTGCCGGCTGACGGCTATGCCGAAACTCTCCGGCACATCAATGGCTGCCCACGCGGCTTGCCGTTCAAGAAATCCCGTTGCAAAAAAATGCATGGGATTGCGCACGCGCTTGGTGAAAGGAATCCCATCGGCATTGGCCTCGATAGCGAGTGTGCCATCGCCGCCTGGCGCAAAAGCAAACACGAATGCCGGATTGTCCGTGTTTGTGGTGAGCAATACATTGGTTTTACCGGCGACCGTGTCAACCTGCAGCACCTTTTTTATCTTGGCCGCTTCCATCAAGATATGGAATGCCGGGCGCTCCGCCTGACCAATGGCGAACGGGGTATGCAGGATCAACAGCAGGGATATCAGCAACTTGTACATGGATGTGGCTGCGGATTCGAGTGTCGTCGGTAAGCGAATAATCACATTATTTTGCGGCGTTACTATTCGGCGGACAAATGCGGCCGGCCAAGTTGCAGCAGCATCCCGAATTCGTCGGCGAAGGTCCAGCTTTCCGTCACCTTGCCCGCGGCAAATTTCATGATCGCGGCGACGTGTATGCCGACGCGCTTGCCGGTGGGTGGGATGCCGCACAGGTCGCCGGTGTGGGTGCCGCCGGTGGAAAAGCGCATCCATACCTCATTGCCTTCCGCCATCAGCACTTCGATTTTGTCGTGACGATCGGGGATTGCGGCATCGAGATCGAAAACGACACCGCGCGCTTTCGCGTAATCTCGCATATGCTGAAAGCCGTTGCGCAAGTGGCGGTGACCGGGTGCGAGGCTGTCCTTGGTGCGCGTGGAACGCGATGCCGCGGCGATAATCTTGTTGCGATCCTGCTCGGAGAGCCTGCCGCTTGCTTCGATGCGTTTAATTACGGCGTCGACTTCTTCGCCCTTGTCTGGAATCGGCGGCGCGATGATGCGGCTGTCCGGACGCGCCGGCAGTTTCGCGCCCATTTGCCGCAATAAAGCGGCTTCGTCCATCATAAACCAGCCTTCAACCAATTGGCCGTTGGCAAGTTTCAGCATGGCGATTTCATAGACATCTATTTTTTTGCCGGTTGGCGGAATGCCGAAGAAACCGCCGGTGTGCGTAGCGGTCACGCAGAACAACAGGCCGACGCGGTCGCCGTCGGCGATCACGCGTTCGATCACGTCCACGCGGTCAGGCAGCGCCTGGCGCAGGTACAAACCGGGATGGACAAGATCGGTATCTCGCGCGTTGTTGGCGAGATGCAGATTGCCGCCGCGCGCGCGATCGTAATCAGTCGCGAGCACCTCCTTCTCGATCTGCGGCATTTGCGGCGTGCCCTGATTCTTCTTGAAGCGCAGCGCCACTTCGACGTTGCGCGCGAGTTCGCCGGTGCGGTGGGGATCAGCGTGGTTCATGGTTTATTATATATTTCCCGATAAATAGTTCTATGCTGTTTATTCGATGATTTCTACAGCGCCATTTGCGCGTATTGTCACCTGACTGACGCCGCCCTCAAGATTGGGTGCAGCCACTTCCGCGGAAGATGCCGCGCGCGCCATGGTGAGGCGCGGCTGCGGTGTGTTGTAGCTGCTGGCAAGATTCAGGCGCTGCAATTTGTAGCTGCGGCCGGCGAGTGCCGTTTTGACGATTTCCGCGCGCGCCTTGAATGCCGCGATAGCTTCGGTGATCAGTTCATTTTCGACGGTACGGCGCGTTTCGGGCGAAACCGAAAAGCTGATGTTGCCGAGCTGCATGTTTGCCTGCAGTTTGCCGATCAGATTTGAAGCCGCTTCGAAATCACCGCTGTCGATGCGAATCTCGCCGCGGCCGCGCCAGTTTTGCAGCGTATTGTTCTTTGAATAAACCGGATAGGTTTGATTGTTGCCCGAACGCACGCGCACCCCTTTGACGTCCTTGGCGATGCGCAGGGCGTCGTTCACGCGTTTGTTGACTGCACTGGCCACCGCGGCAGGACTGGCGTCCTCCAGTTCGACGTACAGCAGGGCGTTGAGCAGATCATTTTGCACTTCGCGTTGGGCTTCGGCCTGTAATTCCACCGAGTTATAGCGGGGTTGGGCGGACTCCGCGGCGTAGGCGCCCGTGCCTCCCACCACCAGCCAGAATGATGCAACAAGATACAGCCATTTCAAATTGCGCATGGTTACCTCAAGGGTTAAACGTTTTGAGCCTTGTGACGCCGCAACAGTTGACAGCGAAGCTGGTCTGCAATTCCCCGATGGCTGAATTGCGGTTCTTTAGTTGGCCCGTAGTATCCGCTTCCATTCGCGTTTGAATATCCGTTAACGGGAGCAATGGTTTATTTGAGTACGTTGCTCGCCATTGCCTGCTTGATCAGCCGTTCCGCGTCGGCAGGTAGCAGGAAGCCTTCCTTTACGGCGTGTTGTGCTGCGGTGCGTACCGCGGCGATATAACCCTCGTGCGTGCCGTAGCGTTCCTCCAGCGACAGGCGCGGATCATGGTTCGCTGCGCGTTCCGCCTGCGTTTTTGTAAACGGTATCATGCCGCCGGCGTAATTGCAGATTTGTCCGGCGTGAAACGGGCGCTCGCCACCGGCGGTGATGTTCCAGCCGAGATAGGTGCCGAGCGGCGCATCATGCAACACCACGGGCACGCCGCCGAGTTCATTGCCGTCTGCGTTGACGCGCGGCACCAATGTACGGATCACTTGTTTGATCTTCGGCGGCATAATCGTTGGCACGCCAGATCCGTCGCTGGCATTGAATGCCGGGCCGAAATCATAATCCAGCACCGGGTTAATAAATTTTCCGGGCAAGGTCGCCGGAATGCCGGGCAGTGTCGGGAAACCCATGGCTTCCTTGGTTGCATCCACCAGATGTTTGCCCGCCAGCGTCGGATAACGGCTGGGCGGCGGCGCGGTGTCGTTCATTACCCAATTGCGAAAGTGCGAACGGATAGCGCTATAGGTTTCATTGTGCGGCAACGGGTTCGCAGCGAGCAGGGCGAGGCCGTAATTGTTGCCGGGACAATCCGGTGGCGGCAACGTTGAGCCAGCGAGGCTCGTGCTGAAGCCACCAATACCGCCGCCGTGCGCGGTGCTCGGTATGTAGTAACGGCGCACGTTCGGCGGCAGCGGAATATCCGCGTCCGCCGACGTGCCCACCCACTCCGGCGTGAGCTTGAGTCCCCACACTTCGGCGGAACCGAAATGTTCGATAATCTTCGGGCAGGTTTTGCTGGCATTGCAACGGTCGAGAATGCTGCGCGCCGGCAAGCCGCGTGCCTTGTCCGGCCACGGTACCCACCATTGCGGCCCTTCGCTGCCTGCCTGATAAAGTTCGAGTACGCCGTCGGGCTGCGCCCAGCGGAAATTCATGCCGATGCGCCGTCCGGCGATGATCGGCCATGCGCCGTCATGCACCGCTTTGCCGGCTTCGTCTTCGTTGAAACCCAGATGCAAAAAGCCGCGCAAAAAATTGCCCGATTGCGAGCGGCCGCGTGAGATCGCCCAACGAACGCCGGCGCCTTCCATCAGCGGATTGGCGGTTCCAAAATCATCCTGCTTCGCCGTTTTAAAAAACGCGCCGACATCGCGAAAGGCCGCAAAACCCACGCCCAGCACATACGGATCTTTGGCGGTGAATACAATTTGATACAACAACTTCGGATCGAACCCGGTTTTCAAACAAATATGATTGTCGTCCGGCGTGCCCGGAAACGGCGGATGTTCGCCGCCGCATTTCGCCCATGCCCAATCGGAACTCGCAATCGTGCGTTCGCCGGTGACTACGCCTTCAATTGATTCGTGCGTGCGCGAGACCAGTGTTGCACGCGTGGTGTCGTGGGTAAGCGGTTTGTACGGCAACGGATTGGTCTGCACGATCAGCGGCTGCGAATTCGTGCCGCTGCGATTGACAATGCGCCCCAGTACCAGCCCGGTGATGGGCGAACCGTCCGGGTTTTTGGCGATGGGCACGGTAACCCAATCGTTATCCTTGCCCGGCACGGTGTTGCCGGCGTTGTCGCCCTGCCAGCCGCTGCTCAAACCCACGTCGCCCGCGCTGCGCTCCGCTGGCGGAATTACCACGCGTCGTCCGCGATTGGGTATGTCGTGCCACATCAGGCCGCTGGCTTTTGACATGTCGATGGGTTTGACGACGAAAAAACGGGCAACGTATTCCACTTTACCGTTGGCGTTTTTGGGCGCGAGCTGAATATCCTGAATGATCGCGTTGCGCGGATCGTTCGGATCGAGTTCGCCGTACGCGTTGCCCGCAAACGTTTCGTAGTGGCCCGCCGTGCCGAATAATTGGAAGCCGCCTTCTTTTAGCGGAAACGCCGGTGAGACTTTTTGATCGATGACGATTTTGGTGACGCGCGCTTGCAATGCAGGCGTTGCGGCCAGTAGTGTGGCCGCGGTCAGTGTGCCGATCCACGGCATGCAACGATGAAACGTAAGCTTCATGGCTTTCTCCCCCTAAGCATGACAGTATTTATATATCGTAACTATTTGTTTTTATTGTTATTTTTTGAAGGCGACGCATGATTCTTTCACGTCTGGCGGGGCGGCGCAATGAACAATCCCACTGCGGCGTTCGGTTTGCCTTGATTCCGTCGGTCGAGACTGTGCTGCAACGCGCGACGGGTAGAATGCCCGAAGTTCCGTCACGCTATTTTTTGTTTGCGCGCGCGACTTGGATCCACGCTAATACTCAATCAGGAGGATCTCCGAATGGCATCACTCAGCCGCCAGTTTGCACAATGGGCCGCCGCATTGCGTTATGAAGACCTGCCGCTCACAGTGATTGATCGCGCCAAGGGCGTGACGCTGCACGCACTTACGTCGGTACTGCTCGGTGCAAAAACGGGTGCCGGCAAACAAGCGGTAAAGATGATTGCCGAAGAAGAAACCGGCGTGAAAAAAGGTGCCACGATCATGGTGGATGGCGCACTGGTCACCAAAGGCGGCGCCGCGTATGCCAATTCTGAAATGGCGCTTGCGGGCGGCAAGTACGACACCTTTCGCATGCTCACGCATCCCAACACGGCGATCATTCCCGCAGCACTGGTGGCGGCGGAGTCCTGCGGCGCGTCGGGCAAGGCGTATCTTGCCGGCGTCGTTGCAGGTTATGAAGTGATGGAGCGCATGGCGGCGGAATTCATTCCGACAGTGATGTCGCAAGGTTTTCATCCCGGCCCGGTGTTTGGTATTTTCGGTGCGGCGGTGGCGGCTGCTAAAGTGATGGGTTATAGCGAGGACCAGATCAACAGCACGATTGCACTGTGCGCAAGTCTGGCGGCGGGCAATCTTGAGGCCGCCCGCTGCGGTGGCACACCGTTGCGCGAGGGCGCCGCTACACGTAATGCCATGCTCGCAGTGGCACTGGCGCAGCCGGGCCACGTCGGCGGCGAGACAGTGCTGGAAGGCGATGCGGGTTTTTATCATGCGTACACCGGCAGTAACAAAGGCGCGCTCACCTACAGTTTCACCGGCGACACGAGCGCAAGCCTCGACAAAATCACCGCCAACCTTGGCAAAGAGTGGATGTTTTTGGAGACGCTGTACCGTATTTATTACTTTGCGGGTTACAACCTCGCGCACATTGATGTGACGGCAAAGCTGTGCGAGGAAAACAATATTCGCTACGAAAACGTCGATCGTATTGAGGCGGTAGTCAACTGGCTGGAGACGCAATATCCCAGTCCTGCGTTTCCAAGCCGGCGCGAAGACGGCGCGGCGCGGCAGGCCGGCACGGCGTATTTCACCGCGTATGGTGTGGTCAAACGCGGCTACCCCGCGCTGCGCGGCCGCAAGCTCGAAGCGGTGGATGATCCGCCCGAAGTGCTGGAACTGATGAACCGCGTGACCATTATTCCGTCGCACAAGATGACGCTGTTTGGGCCGCGCATCACGATTTTCACCCGGGACGGCAAGAGCCACACGAAGCAATCCACAGGGCGCGAATTCATCTGGGATTTCGACGAGGAGGTGCGCCGTTTGCAGGAAGTGATCCCCGGATTGCCGATTCCGGCTGCGCAGTTTGCAACCATGATCGAAACCTGCCGTGATCTGGACAAGAAAGACCGCGCTGACGCGCTTGTGAAGTTGACGCTGAAGCCGTAGTTTTACGACAGCATGCAAATGAGCATTAATTACAAAGGATCAAGCATATGACTGACGATCTCGGAAAACTGATACTGCGGTTGATACTCGGCATTCTCATGCTGTTTCACGGCTACGCAAAAATTGTCAAAGGCGTGAGTGGTATCGAAGCGTCATTACTGAGTGCGGGGTGGCCCGCGTGGGTAGCCTACGGTGTCTATATCGGTGAAATCATTGCGCCGCTAATGGTGATGTTTGGTTTTTATGCGCGCATCGGCGGGCTGATTATTGTAGTGAACATGATGTTTGCCATTGTGTTGTCGCATTCCAGCCAGTTGTTTGATATCAGTCGAAGCGGCGGCTGGGCGCTGGAATTGCAAGGCTTCTTTTTATTCACTGGATTGGTGGTCGCGCTGATCGGGCCAGGACGCTACGCGGTGAACAAGCGCTGACGCACCATTTATTTAAAGGAGAAAAACGTGCCTGCAACCGACAACATTAACTATGCCGCCGTTGAAGGCTGGGAGCAATTGCCCAGAGGTTTTGAACATCGTGACGTGGCCGGCGTGGCGGTGGATGGCGAAGACCGTGTGTATCTGATGTGTCGCGGCGAGCATCCCGTGATTGTGTATGACCAGAAGGGCAATTTCATCCGCTCGTGGGGTACAGGTGATTTTACGTATCGCACGCATGGCATTTACGTGGCGCCTAACGGCACGCTGTTTTGTACCGACGACGGTAATCACACGGTTCGCCAGTTCACGCCCGAAGGCAAATTGCTGATGACCATGGGCACCATGAACACACCGTCCGACACGGGCTACGACGGCAAGACCACGCCGTCCGTCGCGCGCTCGGCAGGGCCGTTCAATCGGCCAACCAATATTGCCATCGGTCTGAAGGGCGACATTTATGTGTCGGACGGCTACGGCAATGCGCGCGTGCATGTGTTTTCACCCACCGGGCAACTCAAGCGTTCATGGGGCACGCCGGGACGCGGTCCAGGGCAATTTCATTTGCCGCACGGCATCGCGGTTGATGCCAACGGACGCGTGTACGTGTGCGACCGCGAGAGCGACCGCATTCAGATTTTCAGTCCCGACGGCGAGTATCTTGAAGAATGGACGGACACGCAGCGCCCGACGCACATCGTGTTCGATGCCCAAGGCCGCGCCTATGTGACCGAACTGTGGTGGCATGTGGGCGATCATTCATTCACGCACGGCCCGATCGCCAAGGCGATGCACGCGCGGTTGAGCGTGTTCGACAAGAATGGAGAATTACTGTCGCGTTTGGGAACGCCCGAAGCCACCGCGCCCGGCAGCTTTGCCGCGCCGCATGGCCTGGCGGTCGATTCGAAAAACGACGTGTACGTGAGCGAAGTCACATGGACGTTCGCGGTGAGCCGTGGACGCGCGCCGGCGGATTGTCATACGTTCCAGAAACTGACGCTGGCGTAGCAAGATGCTGTTCTTGCGCGCTACTGCTGGGGGATGCCGGCCGCTTTGATCACTTTCCCCCAGCGCGCGGTTTCTGATCGCATGAAGTGCCCGAATTGTTCGCGGCTGGTCGGCGTGTATTCGATGACCATTTCCGAGAACCGTTGCTGGATATCGGGCATACGCAACACCGTGGTGAGATCGGCATGAATCTTGTCAAGGATGAGCGTGGGTGTGCCGGTGGGTGCGCACAATCCGTACCACGAGCTCGATTCGAATCCGGATAGTACCGTTTCGTGTACCGTCGGCACCGACGGCAACTGCGGAATACGTGTCTGGCTCATTACCGCGAGCGCCCGCACGCGCCCGCTCTGTATCGATGGCAGCACGCCCGGCGCCGACTGCACGCTTGATGGAATCTGCCCGCCGATGACGTCGGTCAGCGCCTGCGGCGCGCCCTTGTATGCGACATTCACCACATCAATTTTTGCCGTCAGCTTGAAATACTCCATCGCGAGTTGTTGCGAGGAGCCCGCGGCTGATGTGCCGTAGCTCAGCTTGCCCGGATTGGCTTTGGCATAGACGATGAATTCTTTTACCGTGCGTGCCGGCATCGAAGGGTGTACCACCAGCACGTTCGGGGTCTTGCCAATCAGGGAGATGGGTGCGAAATCGCGCTGGTGGTCGTAAGGCATTTTCACGTACAGCGATTCAGCAATTGCGCTTGAGGCAATATTGCATTGGAACAGCGTGTAGCCGTCAGCCGGCGCTTTCGCCGCGAAGGCTGCGCCCACCGTACCGCCTGCGCCCGCCCGGTTATCGACTACTACTTGCTGGCCCCACATCCGGCCGAGCCTTTCCGTGACGAGGCGCGCGATGATGTCCGGCGATGCGGCGGCAGGGAAAGGTACGATGTAGCGGACAGGCTTCGCAGCATAGATTTGGGTGGAAGCTGACGTTGGGAAAAGGCAGATGACGGTTGTCAGCACGAACATCAATGCGTGATGGGGTTTGATCAAAGCGGTCATAAACAGATCAGATACTCGCAAATACAAATTGACGGCGCCGCTGATGCTACGACTTTCCCGTGCTGCCGAATCCGCCCGCGCCGCGATCCGAGGCGCCGAATGCATCGACCACGTTGAATTCAGCCTGAACTACCGGGATCACCACCAGTTGCGCCAGCCGCTCCATTGGGTTGACCACAAACGGCGCATTGCCGCGATTCCAGGTGGAAACAAACAACTGGCCTTGGTAATCGGAATCGATTAGCCCCACCAGATTGCCGAGCACGATGCCGTGTTTATGGCCGAGTCCGGAGCGCGGCAGTATCACGGCGGCGTAGCCGGGATCATTGATGTGTATCGCGATGCCCGCGGGGATCAGTTCGCATTGGCCCGGATTCAGCGTCAGCGGCGCTTGCACGCAGGCGCGCAGGTCAAGGCCGGCTGAGCCGGGCGTAGCGTATTGCGGTAATTGATCGCGCAGGCGTG
>JBEBHE010000390.1:0-3833 GCA_040081205.1 Burkholderiales bacterium
GAACGGCTTCGGCAGCACCCCGAGGTTGTTTGAGATCAGCAGCATGCGGCGTGGCGTCTGCGGCTTCGCGCCTCGCGCAAACACTGGCGTCAGGCATTCGAGCAACGGTAATGCCAGCGTGACGCCCGCACCGCGCAGGAAGCGGCGGCGCTAGCCAAGGAATGGGGCTGTGACGCGATCATCACGGGTAACGGCGGGTGAGGCACCTGCACCCCGGCCTCGGTGAGGCCGGCAGCAGAAGCCGAAAAACTTGGTATTCCCAGCGTGGTGATTACCACGACTGGATTCACCACGATTGCCAAGGCGGCCGGCAAGGCGCAGGGCGTGACGGGTCTCAGAGTCGCGGAGTATCCCGGCGCAGTCGGTGTTCATGCCGAAGCGCTGGTTGAACAAAATGTCGAGAACGTGCTGTTCGAGCGCATCGTCAATGAGTTGACCCAACCCAGGGCGGGCGAGATTCAGGATTCAGCAACGAATGCCAAACACGCCAATGCCATTGTCTTTGAAGGCACGTTTGACGAAATCAATGACTACTTCAAGTCGCAATTGTGGTCGGATGAGTTGCCGATTGTTCCGCCGACGCTGGAACGTGTTGACGCGTTTCTGAAACACACGCACCGCAAACCGGATGAGCAGATCGCGGTGCTGCCGCAGGCGAACTTGATGGCGACACCACGGAATATTGCCGCTAACGCCGTCATGGCCGGATGCCGTCCCGAGCATCTGCCGGTGCTCATCGCAGCGGTGGAAGCGATTGCGGACAACGCCTATAACCTGAACAACATCGGCAGCACCTGGGGCGTGCTGCCGTTCCTGCTGATCAACGGGCCAGCCGCGAAAAAACTTGGCATTGAAAATGGCGCGCACCTGATTTCGCGCGGCGCCAATCCAGCGCTGGGCCGCGCGCTGGGTCTTATCATCAAGAACATCGCGGGTTACCAGTACGGTCGCAATTACATGGGCACCTTCGGCTATCCGATGAACTTTGTGGTGGCTGAAAACGAGGAAGAGTGTCCATGGGAAGCGTACCATGTCGAGCATGGCTTTGATAAACAAGACAATACTGTCACCGCCTGCGGTACGGTCACGTGGGGCTGGCCGCCGGCGATTTACGGAACGCCGGACAAATCCGCGGCACAGAGCGCGCTTGAAATGCTCAGCATCGAAACCACCAAAAAGCCGTGCCTCGCGCGGCTGGTGGAACGCGGCCCGCAGGGTTTCAGAAACATGATTACCTTTTTGCTCGCGCCGCCGATTGCCAAAGCGCTGGCCAGTGCCGGATACACGAAACAAAAAATCCGCGAGTATGTGTACGAACACGCGCGCGTGCCTTACAAAGAGCTGGAATTTTTAATCGAGTATGGGCATTCCGAGGCGTTCAAGATTCCTGATATGGTTGAGCGCGGCTTGTTGCCCAAAGAATATTTGGTGACGGAAAGCGATATGGTTCGCGTGCTGCCTAGTCCTGATGTCATCAATATTGTGGTGTGCGGTGATCCTGACCGTAACCGCGCGATGGTTCTGTGGGGCGGTTATGTGAGCCCGGTGACCAAAAAGATCGAAATTCCCGAATCATAAAATATCATTTAAAAACATATACTTAAAATCATGATAGATCGCATAGAAATTTTTGTCACCGACTTGCCGGTGCGCGTACAGCGCATATTTTCCAGCGGTGCGTACGACACTGGCCCCGCGAAACAAATACTCGGCAAGCCGGTGCTGGTGAAAATTTTCGCCGATGGTGTCGTCGGCTTTGGACAAATACGTCCGATTACGCCGGGACATTTTCTGGCCGACACCACGCAAGGCATGGTTGCCGCGATCAAGGAAATTTACGGCAAAAACTTAATCGGCAAATCGATATTCGATATCGAATCTGCCAACGAGATGTTTAACCTCCGGCTCGCCGGCAACCCGTGCGCGCGCGCCGTGCTCGATATCGCGTTGCACGACGCGATGGGCAAGGCGCTCAACGTGCCGGTGCATCAACTGATCGGCGGCGCGTGTCAGCCGCGCATACCGCTCGAATGGTCGGTGAGTCTTGCCAATGACGTGCAAACCATCGTCAACGAAGCGACACGCGCGGTGAACGAGTTCGGCATCAAGGTGTTGTGCATCAAGGCTGCTGATCGCCGTGGCTGGCGTCAGGATGTAAAACATTTTGAAGCGGTGCGGCGCGCGGTGGGTGATGACGTGGTGATCGGCACCGATCCGAACACGGGCTGGTCGCTCGCCGATTCGTTAAGCGCAATACACGCCATGCGCGAATTTGATCTGGGCTATATCGAGCAACCGATCGACCGGCGCGATCTCACGGGGATGGCCGAGATACGCCGGCAGGCGATGGGCATACCAGTAATGGCCGACGAAGCGTTGTTTACTGTGCAGGACGCCTATGCGCTGGCGGAGGCGCGCGCGGTCGATGCGTTTTGCATCAAGCTCTACAAGATCGGTGGCCTGACTCCTGCGAAAAAAATCGCCGCCGTGGCCGAAGCCGCGAACATACAACTTAATTGCGGCGGACTCGCCGTGCAATGCCAACTGGAGGCTGCCGCCTCCGCGCATTACTACGCCAGCCATCCGGAAAAACGCATGATGGGCGCGGCGGAATTCGTGATGGGGCTCAATACCATCGGCCCCGATCCCATCGTGCCGGTGACGGATTTTGTGATCAAAGATGGCCACGTCAATGTGCCGACCGGGCCCGGCCTTGGCATCACGGTGGACGAGGCGGCGCTGAAAAAACACACGCTGCTGCACGAGATTGTTACGTGAGCGTAACGGCTTGACGATGTTGAAAAGTGCAACCGGATTTTTCGCCATGCTTTTTCTGGCAGGATGTGCTTCCACGCCCACAGTCCCGCCTCAGGTGCGCACCGACCTCGCGCCGACAGGGACATTGCGCGCCGGCATCAACTACGCCAACACGGTGATCGCCACCAAAGATCCAGCCACCGGGGAATTGCGCGGTGTGTCGGTTGACCTGATGCGCGAACTGGCGCGGCGTTTGAACGTGCCGCTGGAACTCGTCGGCTTTGATTTTTCGGGAAAGTTGACGGATGCACTGAATGCCGGCGCGCTGGATATCGGCGGCATTGCGGGCGGCGCCGGCTCGGGACGCGAAGGCACACTGGATTTTACCGCCGGCTATTTGCAGGTAGAGACCACGTATCTGGTGGCATCGCAATCGAGCGTACGCACGATGGCCGACGTGGATCGAGAAGGCGTGCGTGTCGGTGTTGCGGACAAAAGCGCGTTTCAACCGTTTCTGGCGCGCAGTCTGAAAAACGCCAGGTTGTTGACCGGCCCCGGAAATCCTACCGCGTTCGAGTTGCTGCGTTCCGGCAAGGTGGATGTACTCGCCGGGCTAAGGCATCAACTGATGGCGGTTGCGCCGAAGCTGCCCGGCTCGCGCATACTCGATGGCCGCTTTCTGGTGGTTGAGCAGACATTGGCGATACCGAAGAATCCTAAGGGCAGTGAGGCAGGTATCCGCTATTTGCGCGAATTCATCGAAGCGGCAAAAGCGTCAGGGTTCGTTGCGCGGTCGCTGGCGAATTCCGGCAATGGTAATGTGCCGGTGTCGCCGCCGGCGGCATTGAAATAGATACAGGCGGTGTGCGCGGCGGCGTGTTGAATGCGTCCCGTGCGCATGACGGTGCTACGCATACTGAGGAGTATCGACGATGACTACGGCAAGCTATGATCCACGGGAAT
The DNA here is from genome assembly GCA_040081205.1 of Burkholderiales bacterium. Lineage (GTDB taxonomy): Bacteria > Pseudomonadota > Gammaproteobacteria > Burkholderiales > SG8-41 > UBA5216. The sequence continues at coordinate 3,721 of JBEBHE010000390.1, forward strand.
TCAAAGCGCTGACTTTTTACGATGCCGTACCGCGTTTCCGCGATGGCGCCGATACCCCGCGCGCCTATCTGGAGCGCTGCCTCGAAACCATCGCTGCGCGCGAGCCTGTGGTG
>JBEBHE010000093.1:0-14303 GCA_040081205.1 Burkholderiales bacterium
GGTGCGGGTGGCAAACCCGTGTGCTGCGTGCGAAACGACTGATATTTATTGGGCCGCCGCGCGCCTTCGGGCTGCTTTCCGGTGCCCAGCGGTTGATAAGCGGGCACCAGATGGCGCTTGCTGTTGCCGATCAGTTCAGCGCGGCCCATGCGTTTTAGCGCGTCGCGAAGCAGCGGCCAGTTCTCGGCGTCGTGATAACGCAGGAACGCCTTGTGCAGGCGGCGCACACGGAGCCCTTTGGGAATCACCACGTCTTCGCTGTCGCGCGTGACTTTGCGCAGCGGATTCTTGCCGGAGTGATACATCGCGGTCGCGGTGGCCATCGGTGACGGCAGAAACGCCTGCACCTGATCGGCACGAAAGCCGTTTTGCTTGAGCCACAGTGCAAGTTCGAGCATGTCCTCATCGGTGGTGCCGGGATGCGCCGCGATGAAATACGGGATCAGGTACTGCTCCTTGCCCGCTTCCATCGAATATTTGTCGAACAATTCCTTGAACTTGTAATACGTGCCCACGCCCGGCTTCATCATTTTCGACAGCGGGCCTTCGGCCAGCGCTTCGGGCGCAATCTTGAGATAGCCGCCGACGTGATGTTGCGCGAGTTCTTTCACATACTCGGGCGATTCGGCGGCAAGATCGTAGCGCACGCCGGAGGCGATGAGCACTTTTTTCACGCCAGGCAACGCGCGTGCGCGTTGGTACAAATCAATTAACGGCGCATGATCGGTATTCAGATTCGGGCAGATGCCGGGAAACACGCACGACGGACGGCGGCACGCCGATTCAATGGTTTTGCTTTTGCATGCCAGCCGGTACATGTTCGCCGTGGGGCCGCCCAGATCGGAAATCACGCCGGTGAAGCCCGGCACCGTGTCGCGTATGGTTTCGATTTCGCTGATGATCGAATCGGTCGAACGGTTTTGGATGATGCGGCCTTCGTGCTCGGTGATCGAACAAAACGTGCAGCCGCCGAAGCAGCCGCGCTGTATGGTTACCGAAAAGCGGATCATTTCGTAGGCGGGAATTTTCGCCTTGCCATACGAGGGATGCGGCTGGCGCGCGTACGGCAGCTCGTAAACCGCATCCATCTCACGCATGGTCAGCGGAATCGGCGGCGGATTGATCCATACGTCGCGCGCATTTTTGTCGCTCGCGTGACGCTGCACCAGCGCGCGCGCGTTGCCGGGGTTGGCTTCGACATGCAGGATGCGCGACGCATGCGCGTAGAGCACCGGGTCGCCAGCCACCGCATCGAACGACGGCATGCGGATGACGCTGCGCGCGCGATCCACATTTTTTACTTCGCGGATAAAGCGCACTACCTGCGCAGATCCAGAGGCGCTCGCGGGCGCTTGCGACATCTTTTGTGCTTCAGACGCATACGGATCCACTGGCGGATTCAGCGCCCCCGGCAAATCGATGCGCGTGGAATCGATCTCGATCCAGTCCGCCGGCACCGCGCGCACAAACGCCGTACCGCGTATATCGGTAATTTCCGCTGGCGTCTTGCCTGCCGCCAAGCGATGCGCAATATCCACAATCGCGCGCTCGGCGTTGCCGTACACCAGCAGGTCCGCTTTCGCGTCGATCAGCACCGAGCGCCGCACTTTCTCCGACCAGTAATCGAAATGCGCGATGCGCCGCAGGCTCGCCTCAATGCCACCGACGATAATCGGCACGTCGTTGTAGGCTTCGCGCGCGCGCTGGCTGTAAACAATTACCGAGCGGTCGGGGCGTTTGCCGCCTTCCGCATCCGGCGTGTAGGCGTCGTCACTGCGCAGCCGCCGGTCGGCGGTGTAGCGATTGACCATCGAATCCATGTTGCCCGCCGTGATGCCGAAAAAAAGTTTCGGCCTGCCGAGCACCTTGAATGCATCCGCGCTTTGCCAATCGGGCTGCGCGATGATGCCCACGCGAAAGCCTTGCGCTTCCAGTAAACGTCCGACGATGGCCATGCCGAAACTCGGATGATCGACATACGCATCGCCGGTGACAATGATGATGTCGCACTCGTCCCAGCCCAGCGCTTCCATTTCCGCGCGCGACATCGGCAGATACGGGGCCGTGCCGAAGCGCGCCGCCCAGTACTTGCGGTGGCTGAAAATATCTTTGGCGCCTTCATCGGCGATTTTTGGTGCGGCTTTCATGGCGCGCATCATACCATGCGGCACTGGCGGTATTTATATAACTATTTGTTTTTATTGGTATTTTATTTTTTATAAACACATGGATATGACACGATTGGCACGATTGACCGCGTTAATCCACGTTGCCGGTAAAAGGTTTGTCCCGCTTGCGGCCGCCCGCAGATGCGGGCTTGGGCGCCGCAGGGCTTGCGACGGGTCCGCTATCGGTTTCTTCATCGGTACCGAGATTTTTAAGGTAGCGCGCCATCACCATCTCAAAATCAGTTTTCAGGTCCAGCAGCACATCGCGCTCCGTATCATAGATGGTGCTCCAGCCCGATGCGGACAAATGCTCAAGATAGCGCCACAGCAGGCGCACATGTTTTTCGGTTTCGTTGCGTGGCGAGTCCCACGGCAGCGTGATTTCGATGGCCTGATCGAAAATGTCGAACGACGTTTCCTGCTCGCCGTCTTCCAGATAAACGTGCAGGCAACGCTGCACCGGTGGCGGCTTGCTGAACCATTTGGCGAAAAATCCGGTGGAAGGCGCTTTGGGTTCCACACAATGCAGGCGGCTGTCAAACGCCATCAGCGCATCCTTGACACGCCATTTGGCTGCGGTGCGATCCTCGACAGGCAGCGACGCATCCCAGTAATCCTGGTCATTCCAGGCAGTGTATGCAGCCTCACGATCGGCCGCGTAGCCCGGTTGCAGCACGCATAGTTCATAACTCATGGCTCACTCCACTCTGATGCCCGCGTTGCGGATGACCTTGCCCCACTTCTCCAGTTCGGAGCGGATAATTTTGCCGTAGTCCTCTGGCGTGCCACCGAGCACCTCGCCGTCGTTGTCGGTGAATCGTTTGCGCACCGCCGGCATCTGCAACACCTTGTTGGCCGCCACATTTATTTTCAGGATCGCATCTCGCGGCGTGCCGGTGGGCACCATCAACCCGCGATAACTGGCGCCGTCGATGGCGGGCCAGCCGGCTTCGGCAAACGTCGGCACCTGCGGCATCATCGGGCTGCGCCTGGCGCTGGCGATCGCCAGCGGCCGCAGCTTGCCGCTGTCGGCGAGCCCTTTCACCGCAAACAGGCCGCCCATGGCGATGGGCACTTCGCCGCTGGTCGCCGCATAAATCGCCAGTCCCGTGCTTTTGTACGGCACATGCGCCAGATTGATTTTCGCCTCGGCCTTCATCATTTCGGCGAGGATATGCGGCAATGTGCCGTTGCCGCCCGAGGCATAGTTGAGCTTGCCCGGCTGCGCGCGCGCCATCGCCACCACCTCCTTCACGCTCTTCGCCGGAAACGACGGATGCACCACCAGCATAGAACTGCTCGACGACGACACCGCAACCACCGGTGCGAAATCACGCACCGCATCGTACGGCAGTTTGCCCACCAGATACGGATTGAATATCAGTGCGGGATCGGCCACATAAATCGTGTAACCGTCGGGCTTGCTGGTGGCGACGATTTGCGTCGCGATCACCGTGCCGCCGCCGGGCCGGTTATCGATCACCACCGGTTGGCCCAGCGCCTCGCCCAGTTCGTTGGAGATAGCGCGAATCATGCCATCGGCGCCACCGCCCGCCGCATAACCGACCACCGCGCGTATCGGCTGTGTGGGATAGGCCTGCCCTGAGCCTGTCGAAGCGGTTTGCGCAGCGGCAGAAACGGCTGCGAACATTGCAGCACTTATTGCAGCACTCATTGCAGCACTCCGCACCGCGCAAAGCGCGTCGCGCGAGCTAAGGAACATCATCGAACCCGATTTCAAATGCCTATCCCGCATAATTTTTGCCTCGGTTAATCACGCGTTCACTTTAGCATGCGCGCGCAGGCGGAAAACACACCGGGTTGTCGTCAGCGCGTCAGCCAACTGGCATGCTTGCTGCTAACGTAGCTGCTGCAATCGCCATCCATCGGCAATGGCAAAACAAAGCACATTGCACTAGTAAGCATCTGTTTTTATTTCAATTTTTTTGATGTTCTGCGGCATATACCACACCCGTGCGCGGCAACGGCGCTTCACGCTGCGCTCGATTCAACCAATGATCGCCGAGCGTGGCAACTTGTTAAATTTCTTGCTGTAGCGCTGATACAAAGACGCTGCAAAATCCCCGGCGCCTTGGTAGCATCGCGATCTTTCACCCAGTCTCCGAGGATCTGTCAATGAGCAAACCCGTCTGTGTCGTCTGGTTAAATGAAGCGAAAGTCTATGAACAGGCGCTTACGCGCACGGGCCTTGCCGACCAGTTTGAACTGCATACCCTGAAGATCGATCAGGCGATTCCGGATGATCTTGCCGCACGTACCGACATCCTGGTCGGATGGCGGCCGGGCAGCTATCTCAAACGCATGCCGCGGCTACGCTGGATCCAGGCGATGACAGCCGGGGTCGAACCATGGCTCGCAAGTCCAGATCTCGGTGCCACGGTAATGCTTTGCTGCGCGCGCGGTTCGCATCGCATATCGATGCCCGAGAACATCCTCGGCGCCCTGTTTCACATCACCAAGCCCTACATGCCGATTGCGCTCGATCAGCGGGAAAGCCGCTGGACGAAACGCATGTCCGTGCCGCTCGCCGGCAAGACGCTCGGGATACTCGGGCTCGGGGCGATCGGACAGGAGCTCGCCCGCAAGGCAACGGCGCTTGAGATGCGCGTGATCGGCACCAAGCGCACGCCTGAACCGCTGGCACACGTGGCGAAGGTGTATGCGCAGGAACAGACCGACGAGGTGCTGGGCGCATCGGACTTTGTGTTGCTGCTGCTGCCCTCGACGTCCGAAACCGAAAACTTCATCAATGCGGATCGGCTGCGCGCGATGAAGCCTGAGGCGTGGCTGCTGAATTTCGCGCGCGGCGCGCTGATCGTCGATGCAGACCTGATTGCCGCGGTGCAAGCCAAGACCATCGCCGGCGCTGTGCTGGATGTGTTCCGCGAGGAACCGCTGCCGGCGGCGCATCCATTCTGGAAGACCGACGGCATCCTCGTGCTGCCGCATCTTGGCGGCGGACATCCCGAGCGCAGTAAAGACGTTGCCGATATCTTCGCCGACAACGCGCGGCGATTTCTCGCCAGCGAGCCGCTCATGGCGGTAGTGGATCGGGCGCGAGGCTATTAGCACGTCAGCATCGGCATCTCATTTGCGCCCAAGCGGATAGCGGTGATATCCCGCCTGCTTGGCGCATCTGTTCACCACCGCGCCCGGAGACGCAGTGAACAGGCTACTGTATTACCATACCCCCGCTCATGAATACGCTCCGCGTCCGCGACACACCACACTAACCCAGGAGAAATTGCTATGCCATTCTACGAAAAAGGCGACGTCCGCATCTGCTACGAAGACTCCGGAGGCGCCGGCTTCCCGCTGCTGATCATTGCGGGCGGCGGATTGAACTCGACGATTTCCTACTTCACTGCCGAAAACGCGCCGTTCAACGCGATCACGGAATTCAAGGGCGAGTACCGCTGCATTACGGCGGACCTGCGCAACGCCAACGGCGGCGAATCGTCCGGCCCGCTTGAAATCGACCGGCCATGGGACGCTTACACCGATGACCACCTCGGTCTGATGGATCACCTGGGCATCGACAAGTTCATGGTGATAGGTTTTTGCATCGGCGGCCCGTTCATCTGGAATCTGTTGCGCCGGGCGCCCGGGCGTATCGTCGCTGCGGTGCTGGCGCAGCCCAGCGGAAGCCGTCCGGAAATGCGCGACCTCTTCTATAACAACAACATGAAGCGCTGGGGCCCGGCGCTATGCGCCCGCCGGCCCGATGTCACGATGGCGATGGTGGACGCCTTTCTCAACAAGATGTACCGCACCAACCCCGACTTCGTGTTCACCGTGACGCGCGATTTCGTGCGCGCCTGCCAGACGCCCGTGCTGGTGTTGCCGGACGATGTCCCGTCTCACCCGTACGCCGTGGCCATGGAGTCGGTGATGCTCGCGCCGAAATCCGAAGTGAGCCTCTACCCGTGGCAGGAACCCAAGGAACGAATTCCCGTCGTGGTGCGCCAAGTGCGCTCTTTCCTGCGGGCGCATCGGCCGGTGACAACCGCCGGATAAACGACGGCAACTACTGCAACTTGATCGGCCTGATTGCCACGCCATCCAGCGTGATGCGCTGATTCAGCAAATTCACGCACGCCGCGATCACCGACAAATTCGGTGTTGCCACCCCAGTAAGCGCGCTGATTTCGAGCAGCACGTTGATAATGGCGTCGAGCTCCAGCGAGCGGCCCGCGCGCACGTCCTGCAAGGTGGAAGGCGGCAGCGACACACGTTTGGTGCTGTTGCCCACCAGCACTTCGGCATCGATTTCGAGCGTGCAGCCCACGGCATCGGCCAGTGCCATCACTTCGCGCGTCATCGCCACCGCGAGTTTTGCCGTCGGCTCGAAGCTTGATGCTTCTTTGGCGTTTGTCTGCGTGAGCGAACCCATGGTATTCCATACCGCATTCGACAAGAGCTTGGTCCACTTGCCTTTGCGGATGTCTTCGACCGGCTTGCCCATCCAACCAGCGGCACTGGTAATTTTTGCAATGGCCTGCAAGCGCGGCGTCATGCGATTGTCGATTTCGCCGATGGTCAGCGAATCCGCATCCGAATCCGCCAGACGTATGCGCCCCGGCTCGACCAGATCGGAAGGCTTGAACGCAATGCCGGCGATGATAGTCGGCGACTCAAACGTACGCGACAACACGCCTTCCGGATCAAGCGTCTTCAGTTTCGTGCCCTTAAAGCGCGACTCGATGCCGTCGAAATACCACCAGGGAATGCCGTTCTGCGGAAACACAAACATCGCATCCTTGCCGCCGAGCGAACGAACGTGTTGCGCCGCCGGCACCAGCTGGTGTGATTTCAATGTGACGAATATCAAATCGTACGGCGGCTTTTCCTCGCCGGGGCGCACTACACGCACCTTGATCGGATCGGGACGCCCGCTTTTCGGCCCTTCCAGAATAATGCCGCGCGAGGACAGCGCGTCGTATTGCGCGCCGCGCGCCACCAGCGTCACATCTTCGCCCGCCGCCGACAGAATCGCGCCAAGATAACCGCCGATAGCACCGGCGCCGTACACCAGAATTTTCATCACTCAACCTTTATTTTTGCGTCGCGAATCGCCTTGCCCCATTTGGCGATTTCATCGCGCACCGTTTTCGCAAATTCCTGCTGCGAGTCGGCAATGATATCGAAACCCAGCGCCGCCATGCGATCCTTGACATCGGGCAGCTGCATCAGATTCATCACTTCTCGATGCATGCGATCGACAATTTCTTTCGGCGTGCCCGCAGGCGCCAGAAAACCCTGCTTGGTGTCGGAGTCGATGCCATTAACACCAACTTCAACCGCTGTCGGCACGTCAGGAAGATTCGAAGCACGCCTGGGCGCCAGTACCGCGATGCCGCGTATGGAGCCGGCTTTGATATGCGGCGCCATCGGCGGAACGGCGGTAATCCCGACACTAACCTGATTCGCCAGCACGGCCTGCACCACCGGGCCCGCGCCGGTGTACGGAATGTGCGCAATATCAATACCGAGCGACAGGCGCATTAACTCGCCCGACAGATGCGGCGTGGTGCCCGCACCCGGCGATGCATAGTTATATTTACCGGGATTCGCTTTCACCAGCGCAACCAGCTCCTTGGCATTCTTGAACGGCTGTGAGGCGTGTGCAGTGATAATGTTCGACGATGCAGCCACACAAGTGATCGGCATAAAATCCTTGATCGGATCAAACCCGGGCTTCGCGTACAGACTCGGGTTCACCATCAGGCTCGAACTCACCAGCAAAAACGTGTAGCCGTCATTCGCCGCGCGCGCCGCCATACCCATGCCGATGTTGCCGCCCGCGCCACCGCGGTTGTCGATCACCACTTGCTGGCCGAGCGCCTCCGTCAGCTTGGCCGCCATCACGCGCCCAATGATGTCGGTGGGACCGCCCGGCGCGAAGGGAACAATCACGCGTATCGGGCGCACCGGGAATTGCTGCGCATGCGCATTCGTTCCCGCGAAAACGGTGAGTGCCAGCAGGGCACGGGTCATGATGCCATTTAAGGGAATTTTCATAAGCATTTGTTTTTATTGACTATTTACTTCTTCGCGATGAGCTTCAATAGCGCCGACACGTCGCTGCATTTTTCGATTTCCATCACCGCGCCCGCCAGTGCTGCCGCACGTTTCACGCCGATGACCGGGCCGGCGAGACTGGTAAATTTACCGAGCAATTCCTGATCGCTCATCGGATTTTGAATCGAGCCTTTCGGATAATCGATTTGCGATGTGAACGTGCGTCCGTCGTTCAGCGTGGCGACCATCTTGCACGACACGCCGCGCGGCAACGATGCGTCGACCGCAATGCTTGTTGCATCGCTTAACTGTTTGACTTTGGCATTGCGAATGTTGCGGTCGCTGTATTGCTTGAGCAGCGCCTGACCTTCGAGCAGCGCCACCGCCACCGAAAACGGCAATGACACCTGCGCCTCATGATAGGTGCGCGGCGCCTTGTTCTGATGGTACAGCGCCCAATCGGGATGGCGCGTGAAATGGATAACCTTCACCTGATTCACATCGAAACCGGATTGCTGGCGTACATCCAGCGCGCAATCGATGGCGTTGTGTATCGGTCGCGCGCACGAGTACGGCTTGAACTCGATCAGCAATTCGTAGGGCTTGTTGATGCCATCGATCAGCGCCTCCGGAAAATTCTTGTCGGTGAACGCCTTGAGAAATCCGCGCTCGCCTTCAAAAATGGTGTCCGCGCCAGTGAATCCCAGTTGCGCCATCAGCGCAGCGGTTACGCCGTTGCGCGCGGTCGGCCCCGGATTAAACCGTTTTTGCATCGACGGCCCGTACATCTCCATCAAGCCCGACGCCTGCGCACCCGCCATGCCCAGCGCATTGGTGATTTTTTCCGGATTCAGTTTCAGCAGCTTGGCAGCAGCAATGGTCGCGCCGAACACGCCGCAGGTCGGCGTAGTATGAAAACTGCGGTTCCGCAGCGAGTTGTTCGCGGCGCGGCTGGCGCGCTCCATCATCTCGCAACCGGCGGCGAGGGCTGCGATCAACTGCCTGCCGTTGGCCTTGGTCGCATCCGCCACCGCCAGCGCCGACGAATACACCGGCGGGCTGAAGTGAAACAATGCCAGCACGTCGATGTCATCCAGTTCGATGCTGTGCGAGGAAATCGCATTGGCGAAAGCCGTGGTCGCCATCGACGACTTTGCGCTGTCGCCGATTAACTGCGCACCACTCTTGCCGCCTTGTTCTCGCGCAAAGCGCCGCGCGATGACGCCGCTTTCGCTCTGGCTGCCCGCGAGCGCCACACCGAGGTAATCCAGCAGCAGGCGCTTGACGGCATGGCGCGATGCAGGGGCTATTTCGTTATAACTCAGTTTGGCGAAGCGGGTGGCGAGTTGTTGGGCGTGGGTTTGTTGGGTCATGATTTTTCTTTCTGCTGTCAGTTCATGGAAACCGGAGCCGCCATCAACGCCAGCAGCTCCGAGATATCGTTCATGGTGTCGAGTTCCGCGACGAGTTTCACCGCCTTGTCGATATCGGTCTTCGACAAACAACCGTTCACCACGTGACGAAATTTGTATTCGATGTCTTCCGGCTTCAACGGGTTTTCCGGACTGCCACGACGGTGATGCAGGAACTTTTCGATCACGCGCCCGTCTTTTGACGTGACACGCACACGCGCCGCGTGACGGAACGGTGCGCCCATTTTTTCAATCTCTGGATCCACGGTCGCCGTAATGCGCGAAATAAAATCAAAAATCGCCGGATCGCGCAGGCGTGACGCCTTGTATTGCTCGGTAAACGCCATGCCGTCGAGCGCCGTTACCGCCAGCCCGTAGTACAGATTCATCTGCGCCGCCGTGACACCCTGCGCCTTGTATTCCCAGGCGCAATGCACATGCGTCATCGGGCTCAAACCGGTTTCCACTTTCGCAATGTCATCGGCCTTGAGATGGTTCTCGCGCATGATCTCCGCCAACCCATCCAGCGCCGTGTGTATGCTGGTAACGCTGGCATGCGGCTTGTAGCCGACATTCAGCGTTTCCCATTCACGGCCCAAACCATCGGTAAGCCGCGCCGCATTCGGCGTATCGGAATACACCGTGAGATACCCGCCGTACGCGGCTTCCAGCACATCGGTAATGCCCGTAAACCCCTGCTGCGCCAGCAACGCCGAATACACGCCGCTTTGCGCGGCACGCCCGGAATGAAACCGTTTGACCATCGCGCCTTCCTGCGCCGCCATCAAGCCGCCGGCCTGCGAACCGGACATGCCCAGCGCGTGCTGAAACTGTTCGGCATTAAGATTCAACATGCGCGCGGCGGCAGCCGTAGCTGCAAACACACCCGACGTGCCCTGCGGATGAAATCCACGGAAAAACAATCCCATCGTTGCCGCGTTGCCCACGCGCGCGCCAATTTCGTATCCCGCGACCATCGCCGTGATCACGTCTCGTCCGGACGCCCCCCCTGCAACCTCGGCGAAGCCGAATACCACCGGCGGCGCCAACGACCCGATGTGAACAATCGATTCCTTGTGTATGTCGTCAAGTTCAAACGCGTGGCCAGACGTGCCGTTCACCAGCGCGGCCAACGCGACCGAGGATTTCTTGCCCATGCCGAACAGCGACGCCACGGGCGCAGCACCTTCGGCCATCGCCAGTGCCGCAACCTTCTGCGTCCACGGCAAGGTGGCGCCATAAAGTGCGCAGCCGATGTGGTCCAGTACGGAGAGCTTGATACGCTCGACCACTTCTTTGGGCAAATCATTGAACTGAATAGCGGAGGCGAATCGCGCAAGATCACGCGTGGCGTGTTCGAGTAATGGGGGTTTGGAACTGCTCAACGTATTCTCCAGAAGTCAGCGTCGAAGCGTCCGCTGGTGCATACGCACCGCGCGCGCGACACAGGGGTTTAGGCGAAACTGAAATGAGGGGCTATTTTACTGCGAACTTCATTGCGCGGATTGCCCCCGCGGCAAGTGCTATGCGGCCACCGCAGCAGACTGCTGGCATTGCGCCCACATCGACCGTATCCACTGCGCGCAGGCCACATTGTTGTCAAAAAGAGAATACTTTGCGCCACCGCCATAGTCGGGCGCCGGGATAATCTCCATCGATATCTGACCCAGCGCGCTGTCCGTGCGCGCGGCATGGTGCGCGAGCAACTGGCGCATGACTTCCTTCCAAGGCGCAAGCCGGTCTTCATTCCATTCCGCATGCCATTCGCCGGGCGCAGGCTTGATAAACGGGTACTGCACACCACGTCCAAAACTGCCGTCAGGGTGTTTCGCCCAGATATTGACCGGATTGGCCGGCACCGACGGACGCGCGTGCGCATGGCTTACATAGTTGCGGGTGATCCACTCGCTGGTTACATTGCCCGGCTTGAATGGATCAAGAATAACGCGGCCAGCTTCGACGTCGGCGCGCATATTCAACACCTCCTGCTCACGCGGATTGTCGATCTTGAAAATCACGTGAGAATGGTCGAGCGTAATATTGAATTTGACGCCACGCCGCTCGACCAATTCACCAACCGCCGATACACGGCCAAAATGCTCCGACCACATATTGATATGCACCTCAAAGCTTGGCGTCACGCCCAGCTTGTCGCCCAGTTCGGCAGCCAGAAAATAACTCTCAGCGACCTCACCGTCGGTTACCAACTTGCCACTCGCGTCCCTGGGCTTGATCTGGATGTTCTGCACCACCGAGCCGATTTCTTTTGCGACGCGCATATGCCATTCCAGCAACGGCTCGTCGCGGCCGCGGGTGTAATAAAAACCGCCGGCGCGAATCGGCAACGAATATTTGCTGCTTGCCCTTTGATAAACCTCTAATTCACCGGTTGGCGGCGTCTTGTCGTAGTAGTCGAAGCCCGCTTCCTTGGCCATGCGAAAACGCGTATCGACGCTGAAATTGTCGTTATCCGTATGCACGACTGCGTTGCCGGTAATGCCAATCAGTAACGTCTTCTGCATAATCGCCCCTTCACCCATTCCATTCTGCATCACGCGCAGGCGCTCGCGAATGAGCCCATGCACCTAAGCTTATTCAACCTCAATCTTCGCTTCACGGATCAGCCGCTCAAAACGCAGCTGCTCTGACTTATTGAATTGCGCGAAGTCATCTGGCGAGCCGCTGATGACGATGCTCACCCCGCCATCCGCCATACGCTTGATTACCTCCGGGTGCTTCATGGTATCGCGCGTCACCTCAAACAGTTTTTTGATTGCCGCAGGCGGCACGCCCCTGGGCGCATAGACACCCTGCCAGGAACCATGGGTCAATTCCTTGTAGCCTTGTTCACGCATGGTAGGCATGTCCGTCATCACCGGCAGGCGCTCCGGCGCGATGACGCCAAGCATGCGCAAGCGCGCGTTGCGGGCGTGCCCCAATGCAGATGAAAACGTGACGCACATCACCTGCACTTCATTCCCCAGTAACGCGATCACCGCTGGCCCCGCACCGCCCTTGTACGGCACATGCAGCATGCTGGTGCCGGTGAGTTTCATGAAGACCTCCATCTCGAGGCGGTTTTGACTGCCGCCGCCAGGCGAGCCGAAATTCACCTGACCTGGTCGCGCCTTTAAATACGCCACCAGTTCCGCCACGGTTTTAACCGGCAAAGAAGGATGCGCAACCATTGCGCCGGGCACATCCACCACCTGCGACACCGCAATAAAATCGCGTAGCGGCTTCACCGGAAACGACTTGAACAAATTCGGATTGATCGCCATTGCGCCAATATTGCTCAGCAAAATGGTGTAGCCGTCGGCGTTGGCATTCGCTGCCACCTCGACACCGAGATTGCCCGATGCGCCCGGACGGTTATCGACAATCACTTGCTGACCCAGCAACTCCGTCATGCGCGGCTGCAGTATGCGCGCAACAAAATCACCTGCGCCGCCAGGGGCAAAGGGAAGAATCATGCGAATCGGACGTTGCGGGTACTGGGTTTGCGCGGCAGCAGATGTCGAAAGAATGCAGCCCATCAAACAATTCAAGCATTTGTTTTTAAACATTTTTTTGATTCCATTTTTCATTACTAACCCCCTCGCACAGCGAGGTAGCAGACGCAAACGATGCGTGATGCCGCGCAACAGCCAGATCACGAATCTCATTGGCGCGCGCGCCAGTCTGTTTTTGCAGATTGCACGCTGCGGGATCCAGATCGCGCGCCGGGCGTGGCAACAGATCAAAATGGCCGTAGCGGTCTTCGCCGCGCACCAGCGTAACCTGATCACGCGGCAGACCGGCAATCGGTTTCACGCTTGGCGGCAGATAACGAATAGCGTAGCCCACGCGCCGCACATCCGATTGATTCTCCACGGAACCATGCCAGATCAAGCCGTGGTGCAATGACATTTCGCCAGCGGCAAGCGCCATGTGAACCGCTTTCGATTCATCGACCGCGAGCGCGATTTCTTGCCCGCGCTGCAGCAAGTTGCTCGCCGCGCCCGCCTTATGTGGCACCAGTTTACGATGGCTGCCGGGCACCACTTTCATCACACCGTTCTCTCGCGTCGCGGGCGTGAGCGCCACCCACGCTGTGAGAATGTTCTCCGAAAAATCGAGCCCCCAGTACGGCAAATCCTGATGCCATGACACAAAGCCGCCATCGTTTTTGTCCTTGATGAAAAACCGGCTTGACCAGCACAGAATGTCCGGTCCGATGATGTCCTGGACCGCGTCAAGTATGCGGGGATGACGGATCAGTTCATCGAGCCACGTCAGAATCACATGTGGCTTGTGCGACAGCGCACGCGGCCATTGGCCGCCCTGCTGCGCTTCAAAGGCCTCCACTTTTTGCAAATACGCGGCAGCTTCATTCGCCGACAAGGCAGGCACCGGCGCCAGATAGCCGCGCGCCTGATATTGCGCAAGCTGCTGCGATGTCAGCACGCGCATCCCGTTGGAGCCCGCCGCGGTCATGGCAGTCGCATTAACCACCGTGGGCCTGCCCCACCATCTCGAGATGCTTGGCTACCGCCAGCCGGTTGATCTCTGCGTAAGTAGCGGTCGCCTGCTGGTGGCGCGCCACATCCGCAGGATCGAGATCGCGCTGAGGCCGTGGCTCAAGATTGAAATGACCATAGCTATCCACGCCGCGCACCAGTTGAACACTGTCTTTCGGCAG
>JBEBHE010000094.1:0-14220 GCA_040081205.1 Burkholderiales bacterium
GTTCAAATACATAGCTCTGTGTTGAGCGGTAAAAGTTTTTGATTTCGTCCGGCGTGCTGCGCTGGGCGGATTCCCATTCGTGTTTTGAATCGGCAAGCGCGCTTTCGCAAGCGCGCTGGCGCAAGGGTTACTGTGTGAGAAGCCAACCGCGCCGTTGACGGCTTGCGGCATCTGCGAAGCCTGTCATTGGTTTGAGACCGACAACCACCCCGATTTCCGGCTGTTGCAGCCCGAAGCCGCCGACGCGGCACCCGAAGATGCCGAACCGACCGACAAAAAGAAAAAGCGCGATATTTCGGTTGCTCAGGTGCGCGCGCTGGCGGATTTCATTCACATCAGCGCCCACCGTAACGGCGCGAAAGTGGTGTTGATACAGCCCGCCGAGGCGATGAACGTCAATGCCGCCAATGCGTTGCTGAAAAACCTCGAAGAACCGCCGCCGGAGACTTATTTCCTGCTGGTGTCCGACCGCCCGCATCTGTTGCCGGCGACCATTCGTAGCCGCTGCCAGCAACTTGCGCTGAGTCCGCCGACCCTGAAAGAGGCTGCCGAGTGGCTCAAACAAAATGGCGCATCCAACCCAGAACTCGCGCTGGCGCAAGCCGGCGGCGCGCCGGTGCTGGCCGCCGAACTCGACACGGACGAATATTGGGTCAGCCGCAAGCAATTCCTCGATGGCCTGTCGTCACGCGCGTTCGAGCCGCTGGCGCTGGCGGAAAAATTTGCGACGCATCCAGTACCGCAACTGATTAACTGGTTGCAGCGCTGGACGTACGACTTAGCCAGCCTGTGTTTCCAGCAGCGCCTGCGCTATAACCCCGATTTCAAGGATGCATTAACACTGGCGGCGAACAAGGCAAACGGACTCGAAATGCTGCGTTTTCATCGCGAGCTGGTGCGTTTTCAGCGCATCGTGAATCACCCGCTGAATGCGCGGCTGCTGATCGAAGACCTGATGCTGCGCTATGGACAATTGCTGCGGGTAGCGCCAAATTAATATGCTGATCGATTCGCACTGTCACCTGGATTTTCCCGACCTCGCAGGCCGACTGGACGAAATTTTCTCGCTCATGCGCGACAACCAGGTCGGGCGCGCGCTATGCGTCAGCGTGAACCTGGATGATTTTCCCAAGGTGCTGGCGCTGGCGGAAGCGCACGCGCATCTCTATGCGTCGGTAGGCGTGCATCCCGATTATCCGGACGTGACCGAACCTTCGGTTGCAGACCTTGTCAGACTGGCTGCACACCCGAAAATCGTGGCGATCGGCGAAACCGGGCTGGATTACTACCGACTCTCCGGTGATCTGGAATGGCAGCGTCAGAGATTCCGTACCCACATCCGTGCGGCAAAACAGTGCGGCAAGCCGCTGATTATTCATACGCGTTCGGCGGCGGACGATACCATCCGGCTGATGCAGGAAGAGGGCGCGGCAGAGGCGGGCGGAGTGATGCATTGTTTTACGGAATCGTGGGAAGTGGCCGAGGCCGCGCTGAAACTGGGGTTTTATATTTCGTTTTCCGGCATCGTTACCTTCAAGAACGCGAAGGCGTTAAAAGAAGTGGCGCAAAAAGTGCCACTCGAACGCATGCTGATCGAAACCGATGCGCCCTACCTCGCGCCGGCGCCGTTCAGAGGCAAGACCAACGAACCGGGACTGGTAAAGTACGTGGCCGAAGAAATTGCGCGGCTCAGAGGTTGCAGCGTGGCGGACATTGCCGCGGCAACCACCGAGAATTGTCTTAACTTGTTTAACATGGTGGAACGTAAATGAAGTCATTACATAAGCATTTGTTTTTATTATTATTTTTTACATTATCGACAAATGCGCGCGCCGACTCGTACGACGACATGCTGCGGGCAATCAGCATGAACCACCACAACGACGTCGTCGCGCTGCTGAAAAAGGGCGTCGACGTCAACACGGCGACCAAAGAAGGCGAAACGCTGCTCATGCTGGCGGCGAAGGAAGGTCACACGAACATCGTCAAAACGCTGCTCTCCGCCAAACCCAGAATGATGGCGCGCAACGCGTATGGTGAAACCGCACTGATGCTCGCCGCCATCAAAGGGCATGTGGAAATTGCCCAGCTTCTGCTGGCCGAAGGTGCGGCGATTGACCACGATGGCTGGACGCCGTTGATGTACGCTGCCGCATCAGGGCATATTGGCATGATGAAACTGCTGATCGCCAAAGGCGCGAAAGTCGATGCCACGTCGGACAACGGCACGACTGCTCTGATGATGGCGGCACGCGAAGGCCAGACGCCAGCGCTGTTGCTGCTAATGGAAAAGGGGGCCAACGTAAACCACAAAACCGCCAACGGCTATTCATCGCTGGGACTGGCTAAACAGCGCGACCAGAACGAAATCGCGCGGATTCTGGTTAAGGCGGGAGCGAAGGAGTAGGGCGTGTCGATACCGCGACGGGTTCCCGCCTAGGCGAGTGGCGTTTGCTTTACGGCAATGACTTCCATACAAGACCGGTAGCGTTCGCTGATGCTGTATCGAGCCGGTTCAAATCCAAATGCGCGCAATAACTCGTATAGCCGGCTGCGGCTGAAGTTATGGTAATGCTCAAGCTCTCCCCAATACGGATTGGCATTTTTTAGATCAAGCGCCTTCCACACAATACTTTCGCTGTTGGGCATTGAGATGAATAGCACGCCGTCATCCGCGAGCAAGCGGTGTGCTGCCTTTAGGCCGGCTTCGGGATAAGGCATATGCTCCAGCACATCAGCCATGCTGATCACCGCCAAACGGGACTTGAAAGAAAATCGGGAAATGTCCTCGCAGTACGCATCGATGCCGATCGACGCCATTGTTTTGACGGTATCCGCACGAAGGTCCAGTCCTATCGGTGTGAATCCATATTCCTGCGCAGTGAATAACAACGAGCCATTGCCAAATCCGACATCCAGCCAATATCCCTCGCTCGCGTAGGGCAGAATTTTTTCGACTATGCGTGACGACAACACTCTTTCTTGTTCCAGCGCGTAGCCGACCTGCTGAGCTTCCAGAGTTTGGCTATAAATCAGTTTACAGACTTCGTCCGTGTAGTAGCCTTCGGTGAAAATGTGCTTGCAGTCTTGGCACTGCTTCCATTGAAGGACAGGGCTGAGTGACTTGTGATAGAGCGGGTGATCTGCACAGTTTCCCGTTACGGAATTGGCTATGGCCGTAGCGCCGCACAAAGGACATTTTTCAAACAAAATGCGCTCACTCATGGCACCGCTCTCTTTTGTAAAGGGAAGTCTACAGCAAACAGATGATCGATCAGGACTGGATTCTTCATGTCGGCGTGGCGCAGAAACTGCATGAATTTTCCTTGCTGCTGCTCAAACAAAAAGCCGGCATCATGTGACTGCCGGCTTCGTGCTGAATCGTGCTGAACAAACGCAGTGCAAGCGATGCTACATGGATGACTTAGGCCGCCGCCCCCACTAACTCTCGCAGCACATAGGGCAGAATGCCGCCGTGCTTCAGGTAGTCAACTTCAATGCCAGTGTCAATGCGCAGGGTAAGCACTATTCGCCGCGTGCTGCCATCGGCACGAGTAATTAGCATCGCTACATCCTGCAATGGTTTGACGTTACCACCGTTCATACCTTCGATGGTGAAGCTTTCGCTGCCGTCAATACCGAGCGATTGCACGCTGTCGCCTGGCTTAAATTGCAAGGGAAGCACGCCCATACCGATCAAGTTGGCGCGGTGGATGCGCTCGAAGCTTTTGACGATGACGGCTTTGACGCCGAGCAGTTGCACGCCTTTGGCGGCCCAGTCGCGCGATGAACCCATACCGTAGTCGTCGCCGCCGAAGATCACCAGCGGCGTGTTTTTTGCCCGGTAAATTTCGGATGCTTCAAAAATGGTCATTTGTTCGCCGGTGGGCTGCACCTTGGTGATAGGGCCTTCGGTGCCCGGCGCGACCTGGTTGCGCAGGCGCACGTTGGCGAATGTGCCGCGCACCATCAATTCGTGATTGCAGCGGCGCACGCCGAAATGTCCCCAGTCTGCCGGCGGTGCGTCGTAGTTGCTTAGCCACTTGCCGGCCGGTGTGCCCGGACGGATTTTGGTGGAGGGGCTGATGTGATCGGTGGTGATCGAGTCTCCGAGGATGGCCAGCGCGCGTGCGCCGACGATGTCGGTGACTTTGCCCGGCGTGCGGGTAACGCCTTCA
This sequence comes from Burkholderiales bacterium, assembly GCA_040081205.1. Lineage (GTDB taxonomy): Bacteria > Pseudomonadota > Gammaproteobacteria > Burkholderiales > SG8-41 > UBA5216. Next base: position 4,179 of record JBEBHE010000094.1, read on the forward strand.
AAGAACGGCGGTTCCTTGATGAACGTGGATTTTGCATCCCATTTGTAGACCGCGCCTTCGATGGTGGGAATGGCATCCCACAGCGCCTTGTTGCCAGACAGATCGCCGTATTCGCGGCGGAAGTGTTCGGCGTTGGCAGCGAATTTCAGCAGCGATGCGACTTCTGCATCAGAAGGCCACAGGTCTTTCAGATACACCGGCTTACCATCGCTGCCTTTGCCGAGCGAATCTTTGGTGAGATCGGTGCGCACGGTGCCGGCCAGCGCGTAAGCGACGACCAGCGCGGGACTGGCGAGGTAATTTGCGCGCAGGTTGGCATGAACGCGTGCTTCAAAGTTGCGGTTGCCGGAAAGCACCGCGCAGGTGACGAGGTCTTTCGAGACCACGGCTTCTTCAATCTTGGCATCCAGCGGACCCGCCGCGCCCATGCAGGTGGTGCAGCCGTAGGCTACGACGCCGAAGCCCAGCTTTTCGAGCGAAGCCAACAAGCCCGCATCGCGCAAATAGGCTGTAACCACTTTGGAGCCGGGGGCGAGCGACGTCTTAACGCGCGGATTGATGGTGAGCCCCCGTTCTACCGCACGCTTGGCGAATAAGCCCGCCGCAATCAGCAGCGCGGGATTGGAGGTGTTGGTGCATGAAGTGATCGAAGCGATGAGCACGTCGCCATGCCCCACATCAAACGCCTCATGCCCGCTGGGCACGCGGCGCGTGAGGTCGTCGGCGGGACGGGCGTAACCGTTTTTGTCGGTGGGCGCGGAGAACAACGTGTCGAAACCGCGGCCCAGATCGGGCAGATTGACACGGTCCTGCGGACGTTTCGGGCCCGACAGGCAGGGTACGATGCTGCTAAGGTCGAGATGGATCAGTTCGCTGTAGTCAATATCGCCGGATTTAGGCATACCGAACATGTTCTGTGCTTTGAAGTAAGCTTCGATCGCCGCGACTTGTTCCGGCTCACGGCCCGTAGTGCGGAAATAGTCGATGGTTTTTTCATCAACCGGAAAGTAACCCATGGTCGCACCGTATTCCGGAGCCATGTTTGCCACGGTGCAGCGATCAGCAGCGGTCAAGGCAGTCGCGCCTTCACCAAAGAACTCAACGAATTTGCCGACGACTTTGGCTTTGCGCATGAGTTCTGTCACCGTAAGCGCAAGATCAGTGGCGGTGACGCCTTCGCGCAACTTTCCGGTCAAGTGACAACCCACCACATCAGGCGTCAAGAAGGCATTGGGTTGGCCCAGCATGCCGGCTTCAGCTTCGATGCCGCCTACTCCCCAGGCTACAATGCCGATACCGTTGACCATGGTGGTGTGCGAGTCGGTGCCAAACACGGTGTCGGGGAACCACACGCCGTCTTTTTCAAATACACCGCGCGACAGATGCTCCATGTTGATCTGGTGAATAATGCCGTTGCCCGGCGGTACCACGCGCACGGTCTTGAACGCGCCTTGCGCCCATTTCACAAAGAGATAGCGCTCAGCGTTGCGTTTGAATTCGATTTCCTGATTGCGCTGCACAGCATCAGGCCTGTTGTACACATCGATTTCCACCGAGTGATCTACCACCACATCCACCGGTACCAGCGGCTCAATATTGCCGGGCGGAACACCGAGGCGCTCTGCCGCCGCGCGCATCGCGGACAAGTCGTTGAGTGTGCCGAAGCCGATCAGATCCTGCAGCACGATACGCACCACGACGAACGGAATCTCCGCCGTGCGCGCCGCGTTGGGTTGCCACGCAGCCAGGTTACGCACATGTTCTTCGGAAACACGCTTGCCGTCGCAATGGCGCACCAGGGCTTCAAGTACGACGCGTATGGAACGTGGCAAGCGCGAGATTTTGCCCAAGCCCGCCGCTTCAAGCGCAGCGAGGGAATGATATTTGCCAGTCTTGCCGGGTGAAGGTGTGAAATCGCGCAGGGTTTTGAAGGTGTCTTGGGACATCTAAATGACTCCAGAAAGAATTAAGCTGCCATCAATTCGCGAAGAACGAACGGCAGAATGCCGCCATGCTTCAGATAATCCACTTCAATCGGCGAATCCACGCGCAGTGTCACGGTTACATTTTGCGTGCTGCCATCCTTGCGGTGGATGACCAGCGTCACATCCTGCATTGGCTTCAGATTGCCGCCTTCAACGCCGATGAGATCATAGGTCTCGGTGCCGGTGATGTTGAGCGATTGCACGCTGTCGCTGCCCTTGAACTGGCACGGCAGCACACCCATGCCGACGAGGTTGGAGCGGTGTATGCGCTCATAGCCGCGCGCCACGACCACCTTGACGCCGAGCATTTGCGTGCCCTTCGCCGCCCAATCGCGCGATGAACCGGTGCCGTATTCTTCGCCGCCAAAGACAAACAACGGCACCTTGTCGATGTTTTGATAACGCATCGATGCTTCATAGATCGTCATCTTGTCGCCGCTGGGCTGGTGCAGAGTCACGCTACCCTCGGATCCGGGTACCAGCAGATTCTTGATGCGCGGATTGGCGAACGCGCCGCGGACCATCACTTCGTGGTTGGTACGGCGTGAACCAAAGCTGGACAGATCGGTGCTGCCGGCAGCAATAAGCCAGTCACCGGCTAGCGTGCCCTTGCGGATGGGCGCCACGGGACTGATGTGGTCGGTAGTCAGCTTATTGCCGTAAATGCCGAGCGCGCGACCGCCTTTGATATCAGTAACTTTGGGCAACTCCCGCTTGAATCCCTCAAACAGCGGGGGCTCGAGCATGTAGGTTGATTTCGGGTCCCACTGGAACAGCGCACCCTTGGTCTCGGGAATGGCGTCCCACAGGTCTTTGGCGCCCGCGAGATCGCCGTATTCACGTTTGAAGTTCTTGCTGTCGGTGGCGAACTTCATCAGGGCGTCCACTTCGGCGGGCGTGGGCCACAGGTCTTTCAGGAAAACTGGCTTGCCGTCCTTGTCGTTGCCGATGGGATCAGTGTCCATGTTCTTCAGCACCGTGCCGGCGAGCGCAAACGCCACCACCAGCGGCGGGCTCATCAGGAAGTTGGCTTTCAGGCTTTGATGAACACGGGCTTCGAAGTTGCGGTTGCCGGAGAGCACAGCGGCGGAGATGATGTCGTTCTTGACGATGGCTTCTTCAAGGTCCTTGTCCAGCGGACCGGCCAGGCCCATGCAGGTGGTGCAGCCGTAAGCGACGACGTGGAAGCCGAGTTGCTCAAGGTAAGGCAGCAGGCCGGCCTGTTTCAGGTACGCGGTGACGACCTTGGAGCCTGGGGCCATCGAGGTCTTGACGCGCGGATGCGGCTTCATGCCTTTCTCGACGGCCTTCTTGGCGACAAGGCCGGCGGCCAACAGCACCCAGGGGTTGGAGGTGTTGGTGCAGGAGGTGATGGCGGCGATGCTGATGTCGCCGTGGCCGACGTCGCCTATGGCTGCATTGGCAACCGCGACGCGCTTCGCCAGGTCGGCGGCAGGCTTGTTATAGCCGCTTTCAGCGACAGGTTTGGAAAACAGTTCGGTGAAGCGGCTCTTGATGCCTTCGAGATTGATGCGGTCCTCCGGCTGCTTGGGGCCCGATACGCTGGGACGCACGGTCGAGAGATCGAGTTCAACGACCTGCGAATAGTCGATCTCGCCCTTTTTCGGAATGCCATACATGCCTTGGGCCTTGAGGTAGGACTCGATGGCGTCGCAGTGTTCTTCGCGGCCTGACATGCGGTAGTACTCGAGTGTTTTGTCGTCAATGGCAAAAAAGCCGCAAGTGGCGCCGTAGTCGGGTGCCATATTGGCGACGGTGGCGCGGTCGGTCGGGGACAGTGAGGTGGCGCCTTCACCGAAATACTCGACGAATTTGTTGACAACCTTGGTTTTGCGCAGCAGTTCGGTGACGGTCAGCACGAGGTCGGTCGCAGTGACGCCTTCGCGCAGTTTGCCGCTCATGTGTACGCCGACCACATCGGGCGTGAGGAAGTAATAGGGTTGACCCAGCATGCCGGCTTCGGCCTCAATGCCACCCACACCCCAGGCCAGCACGCCGATGGCGTTGACCATGGTGGTATGCGAGTCGGTGCCGACGGTGGAATCGGGGTAATAGAAGCCGTCTTTTTCCCACACGCCGCGCGACAGGTATTCAAGGTTGACCTGATGGCAAATGCCGTTGCCGGGAGGCACTACGCGGATGCCGGAGAACGCCTGCTTGGCCCACTTGAGGAAGGTGTAACGCTCGCCGTTGCGCTCGAATTCAATTTCCATATTCTTGCGCAGCGCGTCAACCGAATTATGCACATCGATGACGACGGAGTGATCGACCACCAGATCCACCGGCACCAGCGGCTCGATGCGTGTGGGATCAAATTTCTGGCGCTGCGCTTCGGCGCGCATTGCGGCAAAATCGTTAAGCGCAGGGAAGCCCGCCATGTCCTGCAGCATGATGCGCGCGAGCACAAAGGGCACTTCCTGTGTGCGCTCGGCGTTGGGTTGCCAGCCTGCGAGTTCTTTGACGCGATCTTCGCCGATGCGCTTGCCATCGCAATTGCGCAGCACGGATTCGAGCACTACGCGCAGACTCACCGGCAGACGCGACGTTTTGCCCAGGCCAGCTTCTTCAAGTGCCGCCAGCGAATAATATTTTCCGGTTTTGCCGGATTTGAGTTTAAATTCACGAATGGCTTTAAATGGATCGTATGTCATAAATAACTCTTTTAAAAACAGATAGTTATAGAAAGTTACTGTGGAGAAACGACAAAAATATGACGGCACTTAGCGGGAAAACCTTAAAGATTACATTGCGCCGATGGATGATATTTTAGTCTTTTCCGGGAGTGTAATGGTGCGAAAAAACAACTTCTTATCCCTCTCAGTTCAGATGGCGAACCCGTCAATGACAGCAGTCGACCGCTAGGTCGTCAGCGCGCGCCACGTAACGCGTGCTATCTGCAGGCGTTACGCAAAGCACTGCAAACGATTCGCGGTTGCGCGCAGCGTGAATGGAAAATTCTGAAAAATGGCAGCTGTTCCGGTTCGATGCGTGGCGCAATGGATACACTAATCTATATCGCGGCAAAAATCGCTGAACCGCTGCCAACTGCATTTGCCGGGATCAATTGTCCGAACGATTTCATAAATGCATCTGTATTGTGGTCAAGCATCCGGCACGACGCCCGTCCCAATGGAAAACCTTCAACACATTCCGCTGAATCTTCGGTAAACTGCTGGCGCACATGGCGCTAGGGGAGGTCCAAGATGCAATGTGCGAAGGCAGTTTCAGAGGCGGCGTGTCCAATCCATAGACAGAGAGAGAAAACCAGATGGCGGACCGAATAATCTTCGTAGGTATTTTAGTGCTGGCGGGTGTGTACTTCTGGGCTACGTCGCAGATTCCCACCCTTGAAATTGGGGATCCGCTGGGTCCAAAAGCTTTTCCGCGACTGCTCGGCGGCGGGTTGTTAATCGCGGCGGCGATGCTGTTGGCCGAGATGCTCAAAGCGCGCAAGAGCGAGCCTGAAGCAAAGACAGAACCCGCTGAACCGAGCGGTAACTCGTCATTCAAGATTGTTGCCGGCGTGGTAGTGGTCACCGGCCTATATTTCGCCCTGTTCGAGCCGCTGGGATATGCCATATCCACTTCGCTATTCCTGCTCGTGATGACATCCTACTTTAATAAGGGTAAACGGCTGGCCAACGTACTGACGTCGCTAATCTACGGCTTTGCCAGCTATTACATGTTCACTACGTTGCTCGGTGTGAATCTGCCGCGCGGCCCACTGCCGTTCTAAGGACCCGAGAACATGGATACCTTTACCCATATCATCAACGGCTTCAACGTCTGCCTGACGCCGATTAACCTTTGGTACACGTTTATTGGCGTGTTCATGGGCACCATTATTGGCGTGCTGCCGGGCATCGGCCCGTCGGCAGGTATCGCACTGCTGATTCCGGTAACCTTTGGTATGAATCCCACTTCCGCGCTGATTATGATGTGCGGCATCTACTATGGCACGAAGTATGGTGGCTCAACCACGGCAATTCTGATTCGCACACCGGGCGAAGCGGCGTCAGTGATGACATCGATAGACGGTTACGAAATGGCGAAGAAGGGCAGGGCGGGGGCGGCGCTGGCTGTGTCTGCCATCGGATCGTTCATCGCAGGTACTCTAGGCGTGATTGGGCTGACCATATTTGCCGTGCCGTTATCGTCGATGGCATTGAAGTTCGGCCCAGCGGAATATTTCACACTGATGCTGTTTGCAATGACCGCCGTGTCCACGCTAACCGGTAAATCCGCGGCCAAGGGCTTGCTGGCAACGATACTCGGCTTGATGATTGCCACCATCGGCATTGACCTGCAAAGTGGCCAGGCGCGCTATACCATGGGCGTGGCAGAGTTTCAGGACGGCGTGGGTTTTGTGGTCGTGGTTGTGGGCTTATTCGCGGTGGCGGAGGTGTTTCGTGGCCTCGAAGACATTGTTAAAGGTACCGGTGCCAAGGCGATGAAAATTACGGGCCCGCTGTGGCTGACCAAAGAGGAATGGATGCGCTCCATCGGTCCGATCTGGCGCGGCGGGATCATCGGTTTTATCATCGGCGTGCTGCCTGGTGCGGGCGGCACGATCGCATCGATCATGTCGTACACCACCGAAAAACGCTTGTCGAAAAACCCCGAAGAATTCGGCCACGGCGCGATTGAAGGCGTTGCAGGGCCGGAAGCGGCAAACAATTCCGATACCGCCGGTGCGATGGTGCCGCTGCTGACACTGGGCATTCCGGGCGGCGGCGCAACAGCAGTGCTGATGGGCGCGTTCATCATGTACGGCATACAGCCCGGGCCGCTGCTGTTTCAGAACCGGCCCGACTTGGTGTGGGGGTTGATCGACAGTATGTACATCGGCAATGTAATGCTGCTGATATTGAATTTGCCGCTGATCGGTATATTCGTGCAGTTGCTGAAAATTCCGTCCGGTATTTTGTATCCGCTGATTATTGCGATATCGGTGATTGGCGCTTATGCCATCAATGGCAGCATGACTGACCTTTACCTGATTCTGATCTTTGGCGTCATTGGCTATGTATTCGACAAGATCGATATCCCGGTTGCACCGCTGGTGCTGTCATTGGTGCTGGGCGGCATGATGGAGCAATCGTTCCGCCAGGCGATGACGATTTCCGGCGGTAATCCAAAGATTTTCTTTGGTAGCGCGATCACGGTCACGCTGATCGTGATGTCAGTCATTTCCATATTGATGCCGTTCATCCTGCCGATGTTGAAAAAATACAAGGAAGACGGCAAAGACGAGTAGTTACGCAGAGGCAATATCGTGCAAAAAGTTACCTTGATACCCGGCGATGGCATCGGGCCGGAGGTCACTGCGTCCGCCCGTGACATCGTACTGGCCAGTGGTGCTGCGATTGAGTTTGAGACCGTGGCTGCAGGCATGGCTGAGGGTGAACGCAATGGCACGCCATTGCCCGCAGCCGTGTTTGATTCGATTGCGCGCAACAAGGTCGTCATCAAGGGCCCCACGCAAACGCCGTTCGGCGGCGATTACCGGGTGCGCATTGAGCGCAAGAACGACAAAGGGGTAATCGAGACACGCTCACACCCCAGTGTGGCGATTGCGCTGCGCAAGGAACTCGGCCTGTATGTGAATGTGCGCCCGGTGAGAAATTATCCCGCCGTGCAGTCGCGCTACGACAACGTGGATATCATCATTTTTCGCGAGAACAGCGAAGATTTGTACACCGGCATGGAGCGCATGATCGACGAAGGTACCGCCGAAGCAATCAAAATCATTACGTTTCGCGCTACCGAACGCGTGACAAAGTTTGCGCTGGATTACATGCGTCGCCTGAAGCGCAAAAAACTCACGGTGGGACACAAAGCCAACGTGATGAAAATGACCGATGGTTTGTTTCTCAAAACGGCGCAGGAGACTGCCAAGGCGTATCCGGAAATTACCCTCGATCAGCGCGTAGTGGATGCGCTGTGCATGGAACTAGTGATGAAACCGGAAACGTTCGACGGATTGCTACTCCCCAATTTATACGGCGACATTATTTCCGATCTGGCCGCAGGACTGGTAGGGGGCTTGGGTGTTGCGCCTGGCGCGAACATTGGCCCGGACTGCGCGATGTTTGAGGCGGTACACGGTTCCGCCCCCGACATTGCGGGCAAGGATATCGCCAATCCGATGGCGTCAATATTGTCTGCGGTCATGATGCTGCGCTATATCGGCCAGCCGCAGCCTGCTGAGCGCATCGACAAGGCGCTATCGCAAGTGCTTGCTGAGAAGTGCGATGTGACGCGTGATCTTGGGGGTGACGCCGGCACGCGGCGCATGACCGAGGCTATCGTTGCGAAGCTCCAGTAGCGGTTCCTTTGGTATCACAGTGCTACAAATTATATAAGTATTTGTTATTAAAGGATAATTTACAGTGAGACGCATCGCTGTCGTGGGTGCCGGTGCGATCGGCGGCTATGCCGGCGCACACATGACGCGCGCAGGCCATGACGTTACTTTGATTGATGCGTGGCCGGAACATGTTGAAGCCATGCGCAGTCGCGGCTTGCAGCTTTCGGGCATGACGCCTGCCGAAACCGTCACGGCCAAAGTCAACGCACTGCATATTAGCGATGTGCAACAGGTAGTGAAACAGCGGCCGTTCGACATCGCGTTCCTGTGCGTGAAATCATATGACACCGAGTGGGCGACGCATCTCATTAAGGATTACCTCGCGCCTGACGGCTTCGTAGTATCGCTGCAAAATTGCATTAACGAAGAGCGCATCGCTGCCATTGTGGGCTGGGGCAAGGTGCTGGGCTGCATTGCCAGCCTGATCGCCGGCGAGTTGGTAGCGCCGGGCCGCGTAAAGCGCACAATCCATCTTGGCGGTGAGCATCATATCGTTTACCGAGTGGGCGAGGTGCACGGTCGTCACACGCAGCGCGCGCAAGATGTGGCTAACTTGCTGGCGTCCGCTGATAGCAGCAAAGTAACAACCAACCTGTGGGGCGAGCGCTGGTCGAAGCTGGTGATTAACTCCATGCGCAATGGTTTGTCTGCCGCGACTGGTCTATCAGGGAACGAACGTGATGGCCGCGAAGACACGCGCCGTCTGTCGATACGTCTGGGTTCCGAGGCGGTGCGCGTGGGGCAAGCGCTGGGTTTCAATCTCGAAACCATGCTGGGCATGGAGGCTGAAACGCTGGCGCGCGCGGGCGAAGGCAGTAGCGATGCGCTAACCGAAATCGAGAACGTACTTATCGAGGGTTCGAAAGGCCGCGCCGACGATCAACGCCCGTCGATGGGGCAGGATATGTTTAAAGGCCGCCGCACGGAAACCGATTTTATCAATGGCTTTGTAGCGCAGAAGGGAATGGAAATCGGCGTTCCCGCGCTCACGCATGCGAAAATGAATGAGGCTGTGAAGCGCGTTGAGCGCGGCGAGGTAAAAGCCAGTCCGGAAATAGTTACAGGTTTTTGAAGACCATCAATTTGAGGTCATTGTTATGCCGCTGACGCTCTTTGAAAAAATCTGGAATCGCCATGTGGTCGTCGAGGAAGAAGGCGAACTCTTGCTGCACGTGGATCGCGCCTTGTTTCACGAAGGTTCGTCACATGCCTTCGCAAAACTCGAACAACAAGGCCGTACCATCGCCCGGCCCAAGCAGGTGTTCGCGTTCAATGACCATTACGTGCCAACCACGGGTCGCGAAAAAGGCGTAAACGGCATCGCCAATGCCGAGATTCGCAACATGGTGATTCAATTGCAGGTGAATACCGCTAAGCATGGCGTCACCTTGTTCGGTATCGACGATCCGCGCCAGGGTATCTTGCATATAGTGCCGCCTGAGCAGGGGATCACGCAGCCGGGACTGTTGATCTGTGGTGCGGATTCACATACGTCTACGCACGGCGCATTCGGAACGATTGCGTTCGGGATCGGCGCATCCGACATGATGCACGTGATGGCGACGCAGACCATCTGGCAGCGCCGGCAAAAAACCATGCGCATTACGATAGAGGGCCAGCTTGGATTCGGCGTGTCGCCCAAGGATGTGATTCTGGCGATCATCGC
>JBEBHE010000391.1:0-3782 GCA_040081205.1 Burkholderiales bacterium
CGTTTTTGATGCGAAGTGCGGGAAAGTAATGTAAGTATTTGTTTTTAAGTAATATTTAATATTTTTTATTTGCGCAAAGAATGCTTTCCAAAGCGCAGCGTGTGGATGGCGAGAAAGGTCTCCAGCAGAAAGAACACCAAAGCGATAACGAATATCCCGAGCGCGCCCAAAAATGTCCATGGCACGAGCTGCTCCGTGCGTGGCAGCGCCGTCTCGCCTAGAAAAAGCACCATGACAGTGGCCGCGATCAACATCCCGCAAATGCCAAGCAATCCAACCGACCAATTGCAAATCCGGCCGCGTAATTTCAGCCGGTTGAGTTCCCAATAAGCGGCATCGACGTTGATCAACGTCCCTAATTCCAGCCGCTCTTCAAGTTCGCGCGCACGATCAATGATACGCGCAAGCCGGGTCGCTACCGTCCCGATCATGGCCGCTATGGCGGTGAGCATGAAGACGGGCGCAACCGCCAATTGAATAGCGTTCAACACGGCGTTGGAAGTCATGGAATCAGCTTAGCACGATTGGTGCGACGGGCATGTTACGGCGGCGCGACGTCAGGTTATTCGGCTTGCCACATAGTCTGCAATCGCCAATGATGCCGTAAGTCCCGGCGACTCAATGCCGTACAGCGCTGTCAGCCCTTTCACGCCATGCACTTGGGAATCGTGAAAGGTGAAATCCTGCACCGGTTCGCCGGGACCGGTGATGCGCGGACGTATGCCGGTGTAGCCGGGGTTCAGGGTGCCGTCTTGCAAGCCGGGGAAGTAATGGCGGATGGCTTTGTAGAATGATGCCTCGCGGCGTTCGTCGAATTGGTAGTCGATGCGGTCTATCCATTCAAAGTCCGGACCGAATTTGACACGGCCGCCGAGGTCGATGGTCACATGCACGCCGAGCCAGTCGGGGCGTGCCACCGGATAAATCAGCCGGTTGAACGGTGATTTGGTGGTGAGTGTGTAGTAGTGGCCGATGGCGTAGTAGGTGGGTGGAATGGTAGCGGCGGGTATGCCCGCGATGCTGCGCGCTACATCGGGTGCTTTAAGGCCGGCGCTGATGACGACCGTGCGGCATTTCACTGTCATCGGCTCTGCGCCGCCGACCTCCAGCACGATGCCGTCACTTTTAACTTTTCCGCCCAGCACCGGACTGGACAACGCCAGCATCGCGCCGCGGTCTTCCGCTTCACCCAGATACGACAGCATCAGCCCGTGGCTGTCGATGATGCCGGTTGACGGCGACAGAAATCCTGCCACGCAGCGCACCGCGGGTTCCATTTCCGCGAGTTCAGCGGGCGTGAGCAAGCGCAGATCATCGACGCCGTTGGCTTCGGCCTGTGCCTTGTATTTCTTCAGGCCTGCGATTTCAGTCTCATCGCAGGCAACGATGACTTTGCCGATACGCTGGTGATTCACGTCGTGCTCGGCGCAATACTGATATAGCGCTTTGCGGCCCGGCACGCAAAGTTTGGCTTTCATCGAGCCGGAGGCGTAGTAAATGCCGGCGTGGATGACTTCGGAGTTGCGTGCGCTGGTATGCGTGCCGAAGGCGTCTTCGGCTTCGAGTATCACGACCTCGCGGCCGTCCATTGCCAGTCTGCGGGCGATGGCCAAGCCGACGACGCCTGCGCCTATGACAGCGCAATCGATGGTTTCCATTTTAAATATCGGTTTCCGTTTGAAAGGCCGCCATTGTACCGCGCCGGCGCTTGCCGGCGTACGCCTGTACACTGGCGGCATGCAAAACTGGGATCCGAGTGTCATCAATGGTTCGCCACTATTCGAGACGCTGCGATATCACGGCGCGGTGTGGAACGCGACGCAGTGGCCGGAATTAGCTGAACTACAGGCAGTTGTCGATGCACGCGGCGTTGTTTCCGGCAGCGGTTGTCCGCTGCATCTTGCGCCGCAGGACGCCCGTACCGGCGCATTTGAAGATCGATACGAGGTGCGTATTTACCGTGAGGGCGCTTTGCAACTGCGCGCGCGCAACTGGCACGATCTATTCAATTTACTGGTGTGGATAACATTTCCGAGAACCAAAGCCGCGATCAACGCGCGCCATTATCAGGCGCTACTTGAGCGGCAATCACAGGATGCGCTGAACCGCGGGCCAGCGCAGGACGCGCTGACGTTGTTCGATGAGAGCGGTGTGATTGTTGCCGCCAGCGATGCCGATCTGCTGCATGACGTGCGTAATTTTGCATGGAAGCGCTTGTTCTGGCAGCGTCGCGAGCGCGTGCAACGTAACTTGCGTTGTTTTATCTTCGGTCACGCGCTATATGAAAAGGCGCTACAGCCGTTCGAGGGTATCACCGGGCGCAGCGTGCTGTTTGAAGTCGATCACGGATTTCAGGCGTGGCCACTCGCGCGGCAACTGCACGTGCTGGATAAACGCCTTGCGCATCTGGTCGCGGATCACGCGTCGTTCCAGGCAACCCGTGAACTGGCGCCGCTGCCGCTGCTGGGAATTCCGGGCTGGTGGCCTGCGAATAAACAGGAATCGTTTTACGACAATACGGCCTATTTCAGGCCCGGACGGCGAACGGGGACGATGGGTGTCAAAGCGACTTAGGCCGCGCGCGGCACGGAACCGCTGGCCATCGGCGCCGCGGTGACTTTGTTTTTACCGCTGTTCTTGCTGGCATACATAGCAGTGTCCGCGCCTTCAAATACGCGGTCGAAGTCCCCGCCATTGTCCGGGTACGTGGCGACGCCCATGCTGGCGCTGATGGATGCGCGGCTGGCGCCGATCAGCAGTGGTGCTGCAGCGATGCGCTGGCGTATACGTTCAGCGGTGAGCAGCGCGCCTTCGCTGTCGGTATCCGGCAGCAGCACCACAAATTCGTCGCCGCCGTAGCGCGACATCAGGTCGGATTGCCGCAGTTCATCCTGGATTTTTTGCACCATGGTTTTGAGCAAATCATCGCCTGCTTCATGCCCGTATTCATCGTTCGTTTTTTTCAGACTATCCGAATCGATCATGATAACGCTGTATTTGCGGCCGAAACGCTGCGCCAGACTGTGTGTCCGCGCGGCAATCGAGAGAAACGCGCGACGGTTTAACGTGCCGGTGAGTTCGTCGGTTTCCGAGAGCGTTTTGACATGTTCCAGCGCGCGCCGCGTATCTGCCGACAGCATGGTGGTGATGTAGGCCACGAGCAGCATCGGCGCGAATTGTGCGACGAACTCTGCGCCCACGGAAGGAAAGGGGGAGTTGTGTTTCAAAGGATAACCGAGCCACAAGTAGCAAACACCGATGACCACCATACAGACAATCGTGGCAAAGCGCCCCAGCGTCAGCGAACTCGTGATGACTACTAACAAATACAGATTGACCAGCGGACTGGATAATCTGCCGGTATAAACCAGCACCCAGGTGATGAATACAATCATCATGCCGGTTTCGATGGCGAGCTTCCAGTAGGTTTCTTGCCGGTAGAAATTGACATAACGAAACAGCAATACAAACGCCGTATAGAAAAACATCGCCATCGCAAGCGCGGCGGACGCGATCTGATCGGGCGACAGCACCAGCTGAAAAATCAGCACCAGGATCAGTAGAAGCCACTCGATCTCGGCGATCGTGCGCGTGAAGCCGCGCAGTTCGTCCGTAGAAAGGTTGGGATCGAAGATAAACTTGCTATTCATTATTATTGATTTTCGTTCAACGGCCCGATTGTAAATTAACCTTGGGGGTTTCCGGTACATAATTTAACGAATCCACGAATACCGGCAATATTCATGCTAAAGCGATTCGCAGAATTTGGCAAAAAATAAAAT
>JBEBHE010000392.1:0-3775 GCA_040081205.1 Burkholderiales bacterium
GAGACCGCGCGCAGCACCTGCCGCTGACGAAAACACGCCCAGCGTCGCGCCCGAATGCCAGCCCTGCGCGATATGATCGGGACGCATGCAAAGCCCCACGCGCGGGCCGATTTCATAGCCGGCGACGGCGGAAGTCAAAAACTCCTTGCCGCTCATGCCGGGACGCATTTCGGTAATCGAGATCAGCGACGGCAGCACTACCGCGCCCACATGCAACACGCCCGCGCGATGCACGTCGTCGAGTTCAAAACCCTGCACCTGCGTGCCGTTGACCAGCGCTGAGTGTGGCGCCGAGAGTTTCAGTTTCGTGCCCCACACATTGCAGCGGCGCGTGTCATCCACGCGCGTGAGCGTGTCTTGCAGCATCCTGCACCATTCGAGATCGGCGCCGTACAGCGCGCAGCCGAGCGAATCAAGCATCAGTAACTTGATGCGCGTTTTGACTTCGGCGGGAATGGCGTCGTAGGTGAGGCCGGATACAAACTGCGCAATGCCGCGCGTGTAAGGGTTGTCGTTCGATGCTTCGTGACTCATTTTTTATGCCTAAAATTAGTTAATAAAAACAAATACTTAAATAGACTACCCTTTCGCAGCCAATGCTGCGCCCGCGCCGGCGATGCGCCCAAAGATCGCACCGGAAACCAAACCCGTGCCGCTCGGATAGTTGAAGAAAAACAAACCGCCAACCATTTCGCCCGCGGTGTAAAGACCGGGTATCGGCTTCAGATGCACATCCATCACTTGTCCGGTTTCCTTAATGATACGCAGGCCGCCGAAGGTAAACGTTATGCCGCAGGTCGTTTGATACGCGTCATACGGCGGCGTATCGAGCGGTTGCGCCCAGTTGGATTTTTGCGGCTCGATGCCGACCGTGCATTTGCCGTCCTTGATGGTGTGATCGAATTGCACGTCTTTTTTGATCGACGCGTTGTACTCGCGCATGGTTTTCAGAAAGCCCTGCGGGTTCACGCCTTCGAGTTTGGTGGCGAGTTCTTCCAGCGTGTTCGCCGAAACCTTGGTCATCATCTTGATGCGATATTCCGAGCGCAGCAGTTTGGTGACCTTGGAATCGAACACCTGCCATGCAAACTGCGCCGGCTGCTTCAGCACTTCGCCGCCGTATTTCGCATAGGTGAATGAATGAAAATCCCAGCCCTCATCGACAAAGCGCTTGCCGTCCGCGTTGATCAGCACACCAAAAATGTAGCTGTGTTTCTGGAATTGATCGCCGACGCTGACATCGCCGAATTCCGGCGCGTTGCGATCCCAACCTACCGCGTGGCTGCCCGACCAGTTGCCGTAAGGCGCCGCGCCGATGTCGAGCGCCATTTTCAGGCCATCACCCTGGTTGAAGCGCGAGCCGCGTACTTTCACCAGTTCCCAGCCGGGGCCGAGGTAGCGCGTGCGCATTTCCGGATTGGCTTCAAAGCCGCCGCACGCCAGTACCACGGATTTCGCGCGTATTTCGGTCATCTTGCCGTTCATTTGCGCACGCACGCCGGACACTTTTTCGCCGTCATAAATCAGCGATACCGCGCGCGTGTTGTAAAAAATCTGGATGCCCTTGGCTTTAACGGATTTGTCGAGATATTCCACCAGCCCGGCGCCGCCGCCGTGCGCTTCGATTGGCATGCGGCCAAAAAACTTTCGCTTGCCGTTGACCAAGCCTGACTGACGGCCGAAGTTCAGCAGAAACTTCACGCCCTTGGTGCGCAGCCACGCCATGATGTCCTGGCTTTGCGTCACCAGAATTTCCGACAGGTCAGGATCGGAGCGATACGCCGTCAGGCGATACAGATCGTCGTAATACTCGTCGGTGGTGTTGGTGCCGAAATCGCTGGTGGCGACTTCGTCATCGGTGACATCCGTAATGCGCTTGAGGTCTTCAACTTTTTCGTACGCAAAGCGCATCACGCCGCCGGCGAAGCGGCTGTTGCCGCCGTGCTCGTCTTCCGAAGCGGCTTCGAGCATGGCGACTTTGACGCCGTGCTCATGGGCAGAGAGGGCGGAACACAGAGCGGCGTTACCTTTGCCGACTACCAATACGTCGAATTCGTGCATGAAAGTTACCTTGGGAAGTAGTTAGTTTTGCGTTGAGAAACCAATGAGCCACAGAGGGCGGAGCATCCGGGCCAGCCAGCCGTAACGAGTACGCGCTGGAATGTCCCGCATGTTATCAGTCACGGCAAACGCGCTCAACCTGTGGTTGAGTTCCAGCAATGATTGTTCCACAATCGGAACTATTGGCTTACTTCAGGAACTCGACATGACACCAATGCATCATTGGCGATTCAACCTGCCGGTTGTGGCAGGATGCGTTATGTTTGCCCTGACGCCAGCACCAGGGTACGCCCAGACCTATCCTTCAAAGCAGCTACGCATCGTGGTAGCGTTTCCGCCTGGCGGGCCGATTGACATCGTGGCACGCATGGTCGTTGCAAAACTGAGCGAGGCGATGGGTCAATCGGTGATCGTCGATAACCGCGGCGGTGCGGGCGGCACCATCGGTGTGGACAACGTTGCCAAGTCGGCCCCCGATGGTTATTCGATGGTGCTGTCGAGTACGTCTCTGGGTATCTATCCGCATGTTTTTCCGAAACTGCCGTTTGATGCGTTCCGCGATCTTGCGCCGGTTTCCATGGTAACCACTACGCCGGAATTGATGGTGGTCCACCCGTCATTGCCGGTGAGAAATGTTAAGGAATTGATTGCGCTCGCGAAGGCCCGGCCCGGACAGATCAATGCCGCGTCCACGGGCAATGGTGGTTTGCCGCATCTGGTGCTGGAATTGTTTAAAACCGAAACCGGAGCGCAGATTGTGCATGTGCCTTACGGCGGCGCTGCGCCCGCTGTGACCAACACGCTGGGCGGTCACACGCAGATGATGATTGCCGATTTGCCGGTGCTGCTGCCGCATGTGCAAAGCGGCCGTTTGCGCGCGTTGGCGACCACCGTCGCAAAGCGTTCCGCGCTGCTGCCGGATTTGCCGACAATGGCGGAGCAGGGCGTGCCCAAGGTCGATGCGTCGAACTGGTACGGCATCTTTGTCGCGGCTAGAACACCGCGCGAGATTATTGAGCGTCTGAATGCCGGGCTTAACAAAGCGCTCGCCGACAAGGAGTTGCGCGAACGCCTCGCGGGACGCGGCGCTGATCCCGCGCCCGGAACCCCGGAGCAACTGGCCTCGATGTTAAAGGTTGATTACAACAAATGGGGGCCGATTGTGAAGGCGGCAGGCGTTAAGCTGGATTGATTGGCGCGCTACAACCGCAACAACTTCGTCGCATTGCCGCGCAAAATTTTCTCCAAATCCGCAGCGGGCAGATTCAGCGATTGCACCAGTTCATTGGGCTGGTCGACATCCATCTTGGCGTAATTATCGGTGCCGATGACCACGCGATCCACGCCGACGAGTTCAATCATGAAACGCAGCGTTTCCGGATAGTAGGCGAGTGTGTCGTAGTGAAAGCGCCGGATGTAGTCGCGTATTGATCCCTTCAGCTTTGATGCCGCTTCGACCGCGCCCTTTTTTATGCTGTGCTCCACGCGCCCGGCGATGTACGGGAAGCAGCCGCCGGAATGTGGCAGCAGGATGTCGAGCTTGGGGAATTTATCGAGGTAGCCGCTCATGATGAATTTGACGGCGGTGGTGGCGGTCTCGAACGGAAAACCCAGTGTGTTGTAAATGAAATCGGTGCCCGCAAGCCGTTCCGGGCCGCCGTAGTGATTGGGTTGTCCGTCGAGCGGATGGAACAGGATCGGGTAGCCCAGTTCT
>JBEBHE010000095.1:0-14096 GCA_040081205.1 Burkholderiales bacterium
CATGCTGATAATCATTGCCGTCTCCATTTTGGTTGGTCCCACGCCTGCACTGTTGCAGCATTCATGCCAACGCAAAAACGGCCTGTGACGTAATGCCGGAAATTGTGTAAGTATATGTTTTTAAATAATATTATTATATTTAGATTTTGAGCGGTGAAGCCTCTGGCGTGATGCTTCCTGTTGCCGCGATGTGGGATTCACGGCACACGAGTGTTGGAAATTTGACGCTGCGTTCAATGTCCGACAATCTTTCGCCGTTCAAACCGAAGTTCAAATCCATTTTCCAACGCTCGCCTACTGTGACTTTTCGCACATGAACGATACAACGACACCCGCCGTAGCCGCCGTGCCTGCCGGCATCGCCCTGTATATGGCGGTGGTGCAGTTTCTATTTGTAACCACGTGGACCATTTACGTGATTTTTTTGCCCAAGCTGCTCGAAACGGCGGGGCTGCCGGCGAGCTACATGCCGATGATTCTGATCGTCGATCAACTGGTATTCATGGTGATGGATATCTACGTCGGCGTCGCTGCCGATCGCGCGCAACGCACGCTCGGCAAAGTTGGCCCGCTGATGATAGGCATGACGGTGGTGTCGTGCATCGCGTTTTTGGCGCTACCTTTTTTGGCACATTTGGGCGCGGTAGTGGCGCTGGGCCTGATGATGACCTGGGTGATCACCTCATCGGCGATGCGCGCGCCGCCATGGGTGCTGCTGTCCAAATACGCTGCGGCACCCAGCGTACCGCGCCTGAATACGTTATTGCTGTGCGGCCTCGCGGCGGGCGGCGCGATTGCGCCGTATCTCGGCATTACGCTGAAAAATGTCGATCCGCGCATTCCATTCGTGCTGTCGAGCCTGACGTTGCTCGCGGCTACCGCAGGTATCGTGTATGTGGAAAAGCAGTTGAAGCAGCGTCCCATCGCGCAGCCGGCCGCCACGCCGGAACCGGCAGAACTGGCCGGGCGCACGTGGCCGTTCCTGCTGGGCTTGTTGCTGCTGGCCGCCGGATTTCAGATTCATTTCTCGATTAACACTGCGGGGCAATTCCTGAAATTCGCCAAGCCCGCGGATCTCGAATGGCTGATGCCGCTGTTCTGGGTTGGCTTCGGCGTGTTGATGATGCCCGGCAGCGCGCTGTGCAAGCGCTTCGGCACGCTGCAAGTGATGGTGGTTTCCGCCGTACTCGGCGCAGTCGGCGCGTATCTCGCAGCGAACGCGGGCTCGCTCGATATGTTAATCGCTGCGCAAATCATCGCCGGCGGTGCGTGGGGTAGCATGCTGATGTGCGGGTTTACCGCCGCGATGGACGCAGGCCGCAGCGGACGTGAAGGCCTCGCGCTGGGATTACTGTTCGCGGCGCTGGCGTTCGCCACCCTGACTCGCATCGGCGCTGTGCTGGCGGGCGTCCCCAAACAATCGGAATATGCGCCGTTGCTCGCGATGGCGCCGGTGGCGTGCTGGTTGGCGGGTGCGCTGGTTATCGGTGTGCTCATGATGCGCAAACGCGCGGTACCCGTTGTATCGCGAGCGGCATGATATTCTCCGGCGGCGCGTATATCAAAAATGCTGCACGCGATTCGCGATGTGAGCTCAGGAAATGAATAAAAATCAATATTTGGGATAATCTAACGAATGCTGCTCTACGCCGGTACGATTTTTCTCAGCGCTTTTCTGCTGTTCCTCGTTCAACCCATTATTGCGAAGCAAATCCTGCCATGGTTTGGCGGCGCGGCTTCGGTGTGGGCGACTTGTCTGGTGTTTTTTCAGAGCGTATTGCTGCTCGGTTACGCGTACGCTGACTGGACCTCGCGGCGCATGTCGCCGCGCACGCAGGCGAAACTGCATATCGCGCTGCTGGTGGTAAGCCTTGCGTTGCTGCCGATCATTCCGGATGCGCGCTGGAAGCCCGGTGGCGAAGAGGGCGCGGCGCCGATGGTGGCGATTCTGGGTTTGCTCGGCGTTACCATCGGCTTGCAGTATTTCATGTTGTCGGCCACCAGTCCGCTGCTGCAATCCTGGTACTGGCGGCATTTCAAGACGGCTGCGCCCTATCGATTGTTTGCATTGTCTAACTTTGCTTCGCTGCTGGCCTTGTTGTCGTACCCGGTGGCGATAGAGCCGTTTTTGCGGCTGGCAGTGCAGTCTTATTCGTGGTCAGTGCTGTATGCGGGGTTTGCGGTGTTGTGTGCGGCTACGGCGTGGACCAGCGCCAAGGTCGCGGATGCGAGTGGGCCGACCGCAACCGCAATGCCAACAGCGGATGACATCCATGCCAAAGCGCCGGCATGGGGCGAGCGGTTCGCATGGGTTGCTTTCTCCGCCATGGGTTCGTGCCTGTTGCTGGCGGTGACCAATCACCTGACACAGAACATCGCGTCGATTCCGTTTTTGTGGCTGGCGCCGCTATCGCTGTATCTGATTACTTTTATCATTTGCTTCGATCATCCGCGCTGGTATGCGCGCCCGTTGTTCATCGGGTTGGTGGCGGTGGCGTTGCCGCTGATGGCGTATTTCACCGAATCGCTGGACCTTTACACCGCGGCACCTTTGTATGCAGCGGGGATGTTTTTGTGCTGCATGTTCTGTCACGGCGAGCTGTACCGGCTGCGTCCGGCGCCGCGTTATCTGACAACGTTTTACCTGATGATTTCCGTCGGCGGCGCGCTGGGTGCATTGCTGATCGCGATTATCGCGCCGCTGACGCTCAAGGGTTATTACGAGTTAGGATTTACGTTGATTGCGTGCGCGCTGCTGGTGGCGTGGAGCGCGATGGCGATTCAAAAATGGGCCGTGGTGATCGCGTTCGCAGTGGTATGCATCACGAGCTGGTTTGTGATGGACAATATCAATGATTACGGGCGTGACACGCGCGTGATGGTGCGAAATTTCTATGGCGTGGTGCGCACGCGCGACTATACCGATCCGGTGCAGTTTCGCGTGATGTATCACGGCGCGATCAATCACGGCGGGCAATTGATGTCGCCCGCCGATCAGCGCAAGCCCTCGACGTATTTCGGCCCGACCAGCGGCTATGGCCGCGCGTTCGCAAGTTTGCCCGAAACGCCGCGCCGCGTCGGTGTGATCGGTCTGGGCGCCGGCGCGATTGCCGCCTATGCGCGCAAGGGCGATCTGTTCCGCTTCTATGAAATCGACCCGCAAGTGGCAGCGGTGGCGATGACGGAGTTTACGTATCTCAAAGGCAGCCCGGCACAGATCGACGTGGTGCTGGGCGACGGACGGCTGTCGCTCGAACGCGAAGCGCCGCAGCGCTACGACCTGCTGGCGATTGATGCGTTTGCCGGCGATTCGATACCGATGCATCTGCTCACGCGCGAGGCGATGGCCACCTACGTGAAGCATCTCGCGCCGGATGGCGTGATTGTGTTTCAGGCCACCAATCGGTTTGTCGGTATCGCGCCGGTGGTGGAGCGGCTTGCCGCTGCGTTCGGCATGACAGCAGTGTTGGTGAGCGACGAGCCGGAGAACGGATACAAGTTGGGCGCGGATTACTGGCTGTCGTCCACCGACCAGATTATCGTGACGAAAAACAAAAAAATTCTTGAAGCCGAGCCGGTACGGTCAGCGGCTGATGCGTTGCCGGTGAATCCGGCATTTCCGTTGTGGACGGATGATTTTTACAATTTGCTTGGAATATTGAAGCGCTGACCGCAGGGGATCGGCGCACGGCGCGAGCGTTGGTTAAAAATTAGGCGAACCAGCGTAAGTGTTGCTGCGACCGGCTGGTGTCCGCGTATTTTTCGGCTTGCGCACAGAGTTATCCACAGAAACTGTGCATAAATTGACGCAGGGATATGTTAAAAATAATTGTTTTAAAACAAATACTTAAAAATATTTTTGGCATTCGATAGCGCTTTCTCCTTGATTTGCGACGGAAATTTTCAACTGTTTTTCGCTGGATGTGTAATCTGCACGTCACATCGCCAGTGCTACGTGATGTAGATGGGCTAACCCGCTGTGGCACCGGGTTTTTTGTGTGGCGGGGAACACGGTTTTCGGCCATTCAAAAACGCTCGCGCCGATGCTACACTTCTTGCCTATCGTGACCACTGTGCCTATGTCCACAACCAATCGCCATCGCTCACCACCCCCATGAATCCTTCCGACGATCGCCGCAACATTTCAACCGGACGCAGACTCGGAACCGAGCGTCGCTG
The DNA here is from genome assembly GCA_040081205.1 of Burkholderiales bacterium. Taxonomy (GTDB): domain Bacteria; phylum Pseudomonadota; class Gammaproteobacteria; order Burkholderiales; family SG8-41; genus UBA5216. Next base: position 4,180 of record JBEBHE010000095.1, read on the forward strand.
GATAGTCGATTTGCATTATTCAGGGCCGGAGCGGCGCGACGGCGGCGAGCGGCGATACGGCGCAAGCCGGCGCAAGGCGGCAGTGGCGTAAGTCAGCCATAGCGGCGCGCAGTCCCTAGAAGCTCCGGGCATCGCGTTGCGCCAGCACGGGTGTGTTTCGTTCTGAATTTTCGTTGTTCTCGTTTCCAGCGGCTGGTGTTGCCGAGCCGCGCTTCTGTAATTTTTCCACACAATCCATGATCAAACTTGCATTGATTTCCGAAGGGGTGAACACTTGGCCGGTGTATGTCGCGCAGTCGCGCGGTTTCTGGAAGAGCGCCGGGGTGGACGTTCAAATTTCCGTTACCGGCTCGTCCATTCAGCAACTCGACGCGCTGAAAAGCGGCGGATTCGATATCGGCTTTCAGCAAGTCGATCACATCGTGCGTGGTGTCGAACTCGGCGCGGATTTGTTTATTTTTATGGGGCAATCGCATGCGCCGGAGTTGTCCCTGATCGTGTCGAACGACATTAACCGCATCGGCGATCTCAAAGGGAAAACCATTATTGTCGATGACGCGCGCACCGGTTACTCGTTGCTGCTGAAAAAATTGTTTGAACAAAACGGTTTCAATGAAAGCGACACGCATTTCAAAAACACCGGTGGGTCTCAGGAACGGTTCGACGCGATGAAAAACGGCGAAGGTTCAGCGTGTTTCATCAATCCGCCGTTTGACCGCAACCTGATTACGGCGGGGCTGAAAAGCCTCGGTGCATCGAGTGATTTCTTTCCGGCGTATCCGGGGCCGATTGCCGCCACGCGGCGTGCGTGGGCAAGTGCACACAAAACGGAACTCATGGCGTTTATTCGCGGATTCAATCAGGCATACGCGTGGTTGCAGGCGCCGGAAAATAAAGACGAGGCCGTGCGTTTGCTGCCGGCGCGGCTTAATATGGCGGCGGATGCGGCAGGCCGCGCCTTGGCGCGCGTGTTCAGCCGGCCGCGTCCGCAAGTCACTGAAGAGGGCGTGCGGCAGGTGATGGATCTGGTATGGGCATCTGAAAAATTTACGGCTGAAAAAGGCGCTCCTGCCAAATATATGGATTTAAGTTACCTGCGCGCGGCAAGCGAATAAAATAATGGGGAGGCGTCAGTTATGCCCGATTCAAGGGTAGAAGCCGCGATCCATCATTGGGCGCCGCGTTTCGTGTCGAACGGCGTGCCGCTGACGGATTTTCAGGAAGTCACCGCGGGCATCGAACGCTGGCCGGAGTGGTGTGCGGCGTGGAGCGCGCGCGCGGCGGTGCATGATGCGCTCGGCGACACGGTGTTCGCGCAGGACCACACATTGTCGGCGAGCGAACATTGGACGCGCGCAGCATTGTGTTATCACTTCGCGAAATTTGTATTTGTCGAGGACGTGGCGCAGATGAAAGCCGCGCACAGGAAGGCGGTGAATTGCCGCAACAAGGCGTTGCCGTATTTGCAACCCAGGGGCGAGCGTGTGGAGATACCCTTCGAAGGCACGCATTTTTGCGGCATCTTGCGTAAACCTGCCGGTGTTGAGAAGCCGCCAATCGTCATCATGTGCATGGGGCTTGATTCGGCGAAAGAAGAAACCGACGCGTACGAACAGCCGTTTCTCGCGCGCGGCATGGCGACACTCGCGTTTGACGGACCGGGGCAGGGCGAGTCGGAATACGACTTGGGCATACGCGGTGACTACGAAGTTGCGGTGCGTGCGGTGGTGGATTGGGTCGAAAATCGCCGTGATGTGGATGCGGCGCGCATCGGCCTGTGGGGTGTGTCCCTCGGTGGCTACTATGCGCCGCGCGCCGCTGCGTTTGAAAAACGCATCAAGGCGTGCATTTCGCTGTCGGGGCCGTTTGATTGGGCGGAACACTGGGACATGCTGAATGAACTTACACGCGAGACGTTTCGTGTGCGTGCGCGGCAAAAAACGCAAGACGATGCCCGCCTGTTTGCAGCAACGCTGTCCTTAAAAAATTGCGCGCAGCAGATTACATGCCCCTTGTTTATCGTCGCCGGCAAGCTGGATCGCATTGTGCCGTGGACGGAAGGTGAACGCCTGGCCAAATCCGCAAAAGGGCCGGTGGAATTTTTGCTGCTCGACGACGGCAACCATGTAGCGAATAATCGCGGTTACCGCTGGCGTTCGCAGTCGGCGGACTGGATGGCGCAGCATCTTGGCATTCATTCATTGTAATATTATTTATATAAAACAAATACTTACGTATTAATCGAGGAGCGCTTATGAAATCCATCAAACTGACGTCGGGGCTGATCGCATTCGCGCTGTGCATGGCTGCGCAGGTGACTCAGGCGCAAGAAAAATTTCCGGTCAAAAATATACGTATGCTGGTGCCGTTCGCAGCGGGCAGCCAGACCGATATTCTTGCGCGCTGGATCGGTGAGAAATTCCTCGAAAGTTGGGGCCAGCAAGTGGTGGTGGATAACCGTCCCAGCGCCGGCGGCACTATCGCTTCGCAATATGTGCTGGACGCTAACTATGACGGTCACACCATGATGATGGTTTCGACCGGACACGCCGGCAATGCCACGCTGTTTTCAAAATTGCCGTACGACACTATTAAGGATTTTGCCGGGGTATCGCAAGTGGCGAGCGTGCCGAATATGCTGGTAGTCGCGCCTAATCTGGGGCCCAAAACCATGAAGGATCTGATTGCGATGGCGAAAGCCAAACCCGGCACCATGAACTTCAGTTCGGCGGGCATCGGTAGCGGCACGCAGATCAACGGTGAAATGTTCAAGTTGGCGGCAGGCATTAACGTGACGCATGTGCCATACAAGGGCGCCCCCGATGCGCTGAACAACGTGATTGGCGGCGGTGTGCAATTCAACTTTGCACCGATACTCGTGGCGATGGGGCAGTTAAAAGCTGGCCGGGTGATTGCGCTGGGCGTTTCCACCGCCACGCGGTCGCCGCTGTTTCCGAATGTGCCGACCATCGCGGAAGCCGGGTTGCCCGGATTTGAATACGATCAATGGTACGGCTTACTCGTTGCCGCAAAAACGCCGCGCCCGATTGTGAGCGCGGTGAACAAGGAAGTCGTGCGCATCTTGAGCGCGCCGGAAATGAAAGAACGCATGCTCACGCAGGGTGCGACACCGAAGCCGACAACACCTGCGGCATTCGATGAATTCATCCGTTCCGAAGTAAAGAAATTCGCGCCGGTGATTATTGCGTCGGGCGCGAAGGTCAACTAAGCCTTCAGGGGAAAAATATGCGATGTGTCCGGTCAGTTTTTCTGGCGTCACTCTCGTTGCTACCCGCGTTGGCATGGGCTCAGGCAAAAGACAATTATCCCAACCGTCCGATCCGCGTGATTACCGGTTCGGCGGGCAGTACGTCCGACTTGAGCGCGCGTTTTGTCGCGCAAAAACTGACCGAGCGCTGGGGGCAGCAGGCGGTGGTGGATAACCGCCCCGGTGCAGGCGGCATCATCGGCGTCGAAATTGGCGCGCGTTCCGCGCCGGATGGTTACACGCTAATCGTCGGCCACGTCGGCACGCATGCGAGCGCGCAGGTGCTGCACAAAGGCCTGGGCTACGATCCGATCAAGGACTTCGAACCGATTTCCAATCTGGTGAACGTCGCGATCGTGTTCGTGGTGCATCCTTCAGTGCCCGTCACCACGCTAAAGGAATTCATCGCGTACTCTCAGGCACAAGGCGGCAAAGTGAATTTCGGTTCGCCGGGCGCGGGCACCAGCGGCCACTTGACCGGTGAGTTATTTAATCTGGTGACTAAGGCGCGCATGACGCATATTCCGTACAAGGGCGCGGGCTTCGCGGTTACCGCTAATATTGCCGGCGAAGTGCAGTCTTCTTTTCTATCGACTGCGACGGCGCAGCCGCACGTGAAAGCCGGACGTCTGCGGCCGCTGGTGGTGGTGCGAAAAACGCGCTTCTCCGGTACGCCTGATGTGCCGAATTCGATCGAAGCGGGATATCCCGATCTTGATTCGAATGCCTGGTTTGGTTTGTTCGCACCGGCGGGCACACCTAAGTCGCTGATCGCGCGCCTGAACAAGGAAGTCGCTGATGCGCTTAACACGCCGCAGGTCAAAGCAACCTTGCTCGGTCAGGGCGCGGAAGTTGCACCGACATCGCCAGAAGAATTCGGCACCTATGTGAAAAGCGAGGCAGTGAAGTGGGCGCGCGTGGTAAAAGAGTCGGGTTATAAAACCAACTGAAAATCCTGGTGAGGAGAATGACAAAACTCAGAATGGGTGCGCTTGCATTACTGGGCTTGTGCATGGCGGGAGCGGCGTACGCGCAAGGCGCAAACGACGCGAAAGATTTTCCCGGCCGCCCGATACGCATCATGGGTGGTGGTGTGGGCAGCACAGCAGATTTTCTGTCGCGGTTTATCGGCCAGAAGCTCAATGAAAAATGGGGCCAGCCGGTGGTGGTTGACAGCCGCGCCGGGGCGGGCGGCACGCTCGCGGCTGATGTGGTGGCCAAGGCAGCGCCTGACGGCTATAACCTAGTGATGGGGCATGCGGGGCCGATGGTCAGTGCTGTCGCGCTGTACAAAGATTTGCCGTACGACCCGGTGAAAGATTTTGCGCCGTTGTCGCGCATGACCACGGGTGTGGTGGTTTTGGTAACCCATCCGTCGGTTCCAGTGACCAATACCAAAGAACTGATTGCTTATATCAAGCAAAAAGGCAACCTCAGTTATTCGTCGGCTGGCAACGGCACGATCAGTCATCTGGCGGGCGAATTGTTCAACGGGCTTGCGGGCGTGAAGGTGCTGCACGTGCCGTACAAGAGTGCCGGTTTCGCGTTGACCGCGCTGCTGTCGTCGGAAACGCAGATTTCGTTTTTGTCTCCGGTAACCGCGCACGCACAACTCAAAGCAGGCCGCGTCAAAGCGCTGGCGGTGTCGAGTAAAACGCGTTTTCAGGGTACGCCGGACATTCCGAGCGCGGTCGAAGCGGGTATTCCCGGCATGGATGCGCGGTTGTGGTTCGGCTTGTTTACCACGGCGAAAACGCCGCGCGCGGTGGTCATGAAGCTCAATCAGGAAATCACCGACGTATTGAATAAGCCGGACGTGAAGCAAATGCTGCTAACGCAAGGTGCGGAGGCCGCACCCACGACCCCGGAAGAATTAGGCGACTTCGTGAAAAGCGAACTCGCGCGCTGGACACCGATTATCAAGGCGGCGGGCATCAAAGCGGATTGATGGTAATTATTTGTTTTAGTTAAGGAAAATGTGATGGCACGGACAGCAAAAAAAGTCGAACCGAAAAACATCAAAGCGTCATCGATTGATCCGAAGAAGCGCGTGTCGGCAGCACCCGATGGGCTGTACGATCCGGCGAATCCGGGCCATCGCTGGGATTTGCCGCTGCAAGCGCCGGGCCGCATGCAGGTCGATTTCGAAGAACGCGTTGATTTTCGCCGGCTGCATAATTATCGCCTCGCGCGCACGCGCAATGCGCTGGCGCAATCCGACCTTGGCGCGGTGCTGGTGTTCGATCAATACAACATCCGCTACATTTCCAGCACGGTCATCGGCGAGTGGGCGCGCGACAAACTCACGCGCTGGTGTCTGCTCACCGGCAACGGCGAGCCGTGGGTATGGGATTTCGGTTCCGCTGCACGCCATCACAAGATTTATGCGCCGTGGCTGCCGAAGAATCATTGCCTCGCCGGTAACGTCGGTATGCGTGGCGCGATTCACCCGAAGGTCGGATTGTTCGAAGAAGCCGCCAAGGAAATTTACGATGTGTTGAAGGCCGAAGGTGTGGCCGACATGCCGATCGGCATCGACGTGTGCGAGCCGTTATTTATGTTCGCGTTGCAAAAATTGGGGTTGAATATTGTCGATGGCCAGCAAGTGATGCTTGATGCGCGCGAGATCAAGAGCCACGACGAAATCACGCTGCTCAATATGGCGGCGGCGATGGGCGACGGCGTATATCAGGATATTTTCGAGGCATTGAAGCCTGGCATCCGTGAAAGCGAAGTGGTGGCGCTGGCGACCAAACGTTTCTACGAAATGGGTTCCGATTGTGTCGAAGCGGTCAATGCCATCGCGGGCGAGCGTTGCAGCCCGCATCCGCACAACTTTACCGACCGGTTGATACGTCCCGGCGATCAGGCGTATTTCGATCTGATTCAAACCTACATGGGTTACAAAACGTGTTACTACCGCACCTTCACGGTGGGCAGTGCCACGCCTGCGCAGCACGACGCCTACAAAAAAGCGCGCGGCTGGATGGATGGCGCGATCGCGATGTTGAAGCCGGGGATTTCCACTGAGAAGGTCGCGAAAGCATTTCCGAAATGCACCGAGATCGGCTTTGAAACCGAAATGTCGGCGTTCGGGCTGAATTTCTGTCACGGCTTGGGCATGGGCTTGCACGAGCGCCCGCTGATCTCGCGCCTGAATTCATTCAAAGACCCGTATGAACTGAAGGTCGGCATGGTGTTCGCGGTGGAAACTTTCTGCCCCGCGAAAGACGGTGTGTCCGCCGCGCGTATTGAAGAAGAAGTGGTGTTGACGCCGAACGGGGCGAAGGTCATCACGTTGTTCCCGGCGCAGGAATTGCCGATCGCCAATAAGTACTAAAGCCAGAATTACACACTGATTTTCTGAGGGTCAATCTTGGATACTGAAACAACACAAAAAGCGCCTGTGGTGCTCGGGCACGACGTTCGCCTCGAGCTGTACAAGATGCAACTCGAGCTGCGCTACTGCGAAAAGCGCGCCTATGATTTGTTCCTGCAAAACTTGATCAAAGGCACCAGCCATTTGTCGCTGGGGCAGGAGGCGATTGCCGCGGGTTTCGGCGTGGCGATGCGTTCCGACGACTGGACATTTTGCACCTATCGCGGGCACGCCCACACGCTGGCGCGCGGTGCGTCGATGGAAGGCGTACTGGGCGAGTTGATGGGACGGCAGTGCGGTTTGCTCGGTGGCAAGGGCGGCTCGATGCATTTGACCGATGTCACCAAGGGCGCAATGGGCTCGTATGCCATCATCGGCGCGCATCTGCCGGTGGCGGCGGGTGCGGCGTGGAGCGCGCAGTATCGCGGTACTGAGCAAGTGGCAGTGTGTTTCTTCGGCGACGGCACCACCAACATCGGCGCATTTCACGAGGCGTTGAATTTCAGCGTGATCTGGAAACTGCCGGTGATTTTTGTATGCGAGAACAATCTGTATATGGAATACACGCCCATTAGCAGCGTAACGGCAGTCGAACATCCAGCGGCCGATCGCGCCAGTGCGTATAACCTCGAAAAAATTGTGATCGATGGTAACGATGCCGACGAGGTGTATCGCACTGCGGTGAAATACATGGAGCGCGCACGTGCAGGTGGCGGGCCGGCATTGATCGAGTGCATGACCTATCGACACAGCGGGCATTCTCGCGCCGACCCGGGCAAGTATCGCCCCGAGGGAGAACTGGATCGCTGGCTCGAGCGCGATCCGATCAAGCTATATCGCGAGCGGTTGTTGGGGCTGGGCATTGTTGAGGCAACGCTCACGGATATCGAAGGCGAATCCATGCGCAAAGTGGATGAGGCCACCGAGGCGGCCAAGGTGTCACCCGTGCCGACGCTGGATGCAATCGATAAAAACGTATGGGCAGACGGGAGCACAGCATGGCGGAATTAACGTATCGCGACGCGGTGGCGGCGGGCATCGCGCAGGAAATGCGGCGCGATGAGAACGTGGTGTTTCTGGGCGAAGACATTGGTGCGGCGGGCGGCGTGTTCAAAGCGACGGTCGGATTATTCGAGGAATTCGGTCCGCGCCGCGTGCGCGACACGCCGATTTCCGAGCAGGCTATTCTGGGTGCCGCGATGGGTGCGGCGATGACGGGCCTGAAGCCTATCGCCGAAATCATGTTCTCGGATTTTCTCGCGGTGTGCTGGGACTTGGTTGCCAACGAAATCGCCAAAACACGCTACATGACCGACGGCCAGATCACGCTGCCGCTGGTGATCCGCACCGCCAACGGCGCGGGTTCGCGCTTCGGCGCGCAACATTCGCAGTCAGTCGAAAACTGGGCGATGATGATTCCCGGCATCAAGGTATTGGCGCCGGCATTTCCCGCCGACGTGAAAGGCCTGATTGCCGCTGCGGTGCGCGATCCTGATCCGGTCATCATTTTCGAACAGAAGTCACTCTACGCCTTTAAAGGTGAAGTGCCCGATGGCGATCATGTCGAGGAAATCGGTAAAGCCAAGGTGCTGCGTCACGGAACGGATTGCACCATCGTTGCGTTGGCGCTGATGGTGCATCGCGCGCTGGCGGCTGCCGAAATTCTGGAGCGCGACCACGGTATTTCATGCACCGTGGTCGATGTGCGTTCGCTGGTGCCGCTGGATACCGTGACGATTTTGGCTGAAGTGGCGAAGACCGGCCGCCTGGTCACGATTGAAGAAAATCCGCGCCTGTGCGGATGGGGTGCCGAGATCGCATCGATTGTTGCCGATGAAATTTTCTGGGATCTGGATGGCCCGATTATTCGCATTACCACGCCGCATATCCCGCTGCCGTCGGCGGATTTGCTCGAAGACAACACCATTCCTTCCGTGGAGCGCGTGGTGCGTGAGATACGCGAGAAAATTGATTAGGGGGGTGTATCCGGATGTCTATTCGTAACTACTTGTTTTTATTTGTTATTTTTGTATCGTCACTCTGTGCGTTCAATGTGCGTGCCGTGGATACGATTCTGGTCAACGGCAAGATCGTCACCGTGGATGACCGGTTCACCATCGCGCAAGCGCTGGCGATCAAAAATCAGCGTGTGGTCGCCACCGGCAGCAACGCTGACATTCGGAAACTCGCTGGCGCCAACACCAAGGTCATTGACGCAAAAGGCCGCACGGTCATTCCCGGCCTTATCGACAATCACTCGCACTGGATACGAGCCGCTGAACATGATGAATTGCGCTTCGATGGCGTGACGTCGCGCAAGCAGGCGTTGGCGATGCTCGCCGAGCGCGTGCGCACGGCCAGACCCGGTGAATGGGTGTCGGTGCTGGGCGGCTGGTCGGAGGAGCAATTCACCGATGACGCGCGCGGCTTTCCGCTGGCTGAACTCGATAAGCTCGCGCCGGATACACCGCTCGCAATTCAGTCGATCTACAACCATACCTGGCTCAACACGGCGGGCTTACGCGCGGCAAAGATTGATGAGAGCACGCCGAACCCGCCTAACGGCGCCATCGAAAAAGACGCCAGCGGCAAGCTGACTGGGTTGGTGCGCGGCGCGGGTGGCGTGGCGTTTGTCGCGGGGAAAGTGCCCAAGCTTGAAGCCGAAGCGCGCATGAATAACGTGCGCAAGCTGGCGACCTACCTCAATTCGCTGGGGATTACCGGCTGGGGCGATGCGGGTGGACGCGGCATGAGCGCGGGACACTACGCGCCGTATCGCGAACTTGCCGACAAGGGCGAACTTACCGTGCGGGTGTTCTGGACTACCATACGCCAGCCCTCGACGCCGGAGCAGGTCGACAAAGTGCTGGCGGAAGTCGCTACGGTGAAGCCGTTTCAGGGCAACGACTATATGGACCACATCGGTTGGGGCGAATCGGTATTTGCACCGATCACGACGCAACTGCTGCGCGCGCAAAAGGCGGTCAATCCGGATGGCGTGAAACAAATGCAGCGCATCGCGACGGCGCTGGCGCAACGCGGCGTTTACCTCAATGCGCATGTGGAGATGAATGGCCCCATCAACCAGTTTCTCGATGCCTACGAGGAAATCAGCACAGTAGCGCCGATCCGCGGCCTGCGCTGGTCGCTCTCGCATCTGGACCAGATCGACGAAGCGCAATTGCAGCGCATGAAACGTCTGGGCCTGAACGCGCAAATCCACAGCCGGCCGCTGATACAGGGCGTGCTGATGCACAAGGTGCATGGCGA
>JBEBHE010000096.1:0-14035 GCA_040081205.1 Burkholderiales bacterium
GCACAACGTTGCACGCCTGGTCACAGGAACCTGACATACGAAAAAATATAACTATTTGTTTTTATTGGTTTTTTTAAAAAACAGTGCTAGTCAATTAATTGGCTTTTGCGCCTGTCAGTTTTACCAGTTTTTCGTACTTGTCGTAATCGACCTTCAGTCGCGTAGCAAATTGCTCCGGTGTCGTATGCAGCGGATCCAGCGTCTGGCCGCTCATGATTTTCACGACATCGGGGTTTTCAAGCGCCTTCTTCATCTCGGCATTCAAGCGGTCCACGATCGGTTTCGGTGTACCCGCAGCTACAAATGCGCCTATCCATGCTACAAAATCATACCCCGGCAGTCCTTCCGCGATGGCCGGAATATCGGGGAACTGCTTCATGCGTTTGGCTGAGGTCACACCGATAGCGCGCAGACGCCCACTGGGCAAATGCGGGATCACTGACCCGATGGTCGCGGTCATCGCCTGAATTTCGCCTGATGCCAACGCAACCACCGCCGGGCCGCCCCCCTTGAAGGGTACATGCACCATCTGCGTATCGCTCATCGAGTTGAGCAATGCCATCGCCAGATGCACAAAACTGCCACTGCCCGACGAACCATAGACGAGTTGCCCTGGTTTCGCCTTGCCGAGGGCAATGAACTCCTTGACGGATTTCGCCGGCAGCGCCGGATGCACCACCAGCATACCCACCTGCACCGCGAGCGGGGTCACGCCGGTGAAATCCTTCAGCGTGTCGTACGGCAGTTTCTTGTAAAGATGCGGACTGGTGACATGCGCCGCCGAATGGACCATCATGGTGTAGCCATCCGCCGGGGCTTTGGCGACTAATTCCGAACCGATGGTGCCGTTGGCGCCACCACGATTGTCGATCACGAACTGTTGACCGATCTGATCACTCAGCCGTTGCGCAATGATGCGCCCCACAATATCGTTCGCGCCGCCGGGCGGCCAAGGCACCACCACCCGCACCGGTTTCGCCGGATAATTTTGCGCAAGCGCTGCCCCGCTACTCATTGCTGCCAATACTATTGCCAGCGCCTGAACTATCGTTTTCATAATATTGAATCCTCGTTTTATGGAACCTGCCTGCGGTTCTTTACTGTTAATCGATTTTCACGCCCGCCATTTTGATGAGCTTGCCATATTTTTCATAATCAATCCTGATGCGCTGCGCGAACTCTTCCGGCGTCGAAGGCTGCGGGTCTAGCACCTGATTCGTCAGGCTGTTTGCGACGTCCGGATGCTTCAATGCCTTGTTCGACTCGGCATTCAGTTTATCGATGATGGCTTTCGGCGTGTTCGCCGGCGCATAGATGCCGATCCACGGACTCATCTCATAGCCTGGCACACCCGCTTCGGCGATGGTCGGCACATCGGGCAGAATAGCGCTGCGCTTGGCCGACGACACGCCCAATGCGCGCAAGCGGCCCGATCTTACATGCACGATCACCGTGGACACCGTCGCCAGCGATGCCTGTGCCTCGCCGCCTACCAGCGCGGTGACCTGCGGCGCGCCGCCTTTATACGGGATATGCACCAGATTGATTCCCGCCATCGACGTCAACAACGCCATCGACAAATGCGGTGCGCTGCCATTGCCCGACGACGAATAATTGATCTGCCCCGGACGGGCCTTGGCCAGCGCAATAAATTCCTTGACCGAATTCACCGGTAGCGACGGATGCGTCGCCAGCGCACCCGGTTGCGCAGCGAGCATGCCCACTGGCGCAAAATCCTTCAGCGTGTCGTACGGCAGCTTTTTGTACAGATGGGCGTTACCGAGATGCGTGGTCGAATGCACCATGATGGTGTAACCATCGGGCGGCGCCTTCGCTACGGGTTCCGAACCAATCGCACCCGACGCGCCGGGCCGGTTATCCACCACAAACTGCTGCCCCAGCGATTCGCCGACTTTCTGCATTACGATGCGGCCGACCACGTCATTCGATCCGCCGGGCGGCCACGGAATCACCACACGCACCGGCTTTGCCGGCCAGGTTTGTGCAGCAGCGACGCCCACAACCAGCAGCGGCGCAAAAAACGCAATCGCAACCAATCGAATCTGGCTCATTTATTCTCCTCCAGCATTTGCACACAACGGTGCGGCGGATTATCTCCGCAAAGGCGTAAACGCGCTAGAATCAATATTGATACACACCCCATTTGCAGGAGCTGGCATGGCGCACGCACCCGATCCGATGATTTGCGACAGGCATCGTTTATCCGCAGCAGCAGCGTGACCGACGATGTCCTGGACCTATCTCATGATCGCGGGCCTGCTCGAAATTGTATGGGCGATCGGACTTAAATACACCGACGGCTTCAGCAAGCTTATGCCCAGCCTGATCACCATCGCAGCAATGATCGCGAGCGTGGTATTTCTCGCTCTCGCCCTGAAAACCATACCGGTCGGCACCGGCTATGCGGTGTGGACCGGCATCGGCGCCGTCGGCACCGCAATCCTCGGCATCGTGCTGTTTGCGGAGCCTGCGACCGCTGCGCGCGTCGGCTGCATCGCGCTTATCGTCGCAGGTATAATTGGCTTGAAGGTAGCATCATAAGTATTTGTTTTTAAAAAATAATTTATAAACAGGAAATCGTTCTTCGATGTGCCGCGCGCTTGCTTATCTCGGTCAACCCGTATTGCTGGACACGTTGCTGTTCCAGCCCGACAGCGCGCTGATTCGCCAGTCGTACATGCCGAAGATGTTACACATGCTCAACCTCGCCGGCTTCGGCATGCGCGCGTGGGATCGGCATTCGTCCGACGCCGAAAAGCCGTTCAGCTACGCCTCAACCTCGCTGCCGGTTTTTGATCGCAATCTCAAGGCGCTCGCCGAAAAAATCCGCCCCACCTGCGTGCTCGCGCACGTGCGCGGCGTTGCTTATTCCACCGAAGTCGATATCTCGCTGCAAAATGTGCATCCGTTTCAGTATCCCGGCTTCAAGCTCGCACTGGCGCACAACGGCGACCTCGCGCGCATGCGCGAAATGAAACCGCTACTGCTTCAACATATCCGGCCCGATGTGGCCATGCGCATCTCCGGCACCACTGACAGCGAATGGATCTACGCCCTGCTCGCTTCACAACTGGATGATCCGACGCAGCAATGCAGCGCGGAAGCACTGATAAGCGGCGTGGATCGCATGTTGGCAATCATCCGCGACGTGCGCGCGCAACTCGGTATCGCCACCTCGTCGTCGGTGAACCTTTTCATAACCACCGGCGAACAACTCGCCGCGGTGCGCTACTGCTTCGACTTCGGCTGTTACCGCACTGAAGACCCGGCCAAGGTACATGAGGCCAACATGAACTTTCTCAGCCTGTGGTACACCTCGGGCCGCGAATACGGCTGTCACAACGGCGAATGGAAAATGACCGGTGGCGCCGACAATGCCGATTCCATCATGATCGCGTCCGAGCCGCTGACCAAGGACACGTCCACCTGGCTCGAAGTGCCGGAGTATTCAATGATTTATGCGGATACGCGTAGCGGCAAGCCGTGTGTGGAGATCCACTACCTTAGTTAAGGCATGCACGACGCCATCGGCAAGCACCCGACAGCCTGTTCGGCACGACGGCTCAGGCAGGTCTTTCAATGGGATTAAGAATTTAAGCAAGGGGCCGCCTCGCGCACCCCTTTTTCTGAGCGCCCCTGATTAGTAGCGGCGGGGATTGTCCGGGCGGCTATCGCGACTATTGGGCACACCGTCGCCATCGCGATCCCTATCGACGCGATTGGGCACGCCATCCCGGTCGCGATCCCCTTGATGTACGCCAGCATTTCTGGCCGGGACTTCGTAAGCAACGCAGCCCGATAAAAGACATCCGATAGCAACCATCGCCGTAGCAAGTTTTTTCATGTTTTCTCCTGGATAAGTTGACTCAATGCCTGATGCGATGAGCCCTTATGTATCTTGTACCGCGAATCCGCAATGCCGTATGTTCGCCATCGCGCATACTCGGGCTTGCACGTGGATTGAATTACCCGGGTGTTCGATGACTTAGGCGGATACGCGTAGCGGGCGATCCAGCATGGAGATTCATTGCCTGAATTCATTTCCGTTTGGCGCTGGGCCACGCCGCATCGCTCCCCGCTCGGCATACCAAAGCCAAACCACCGAAATCACCTGCAACACCCAGCACAGGGCAAACGACGCGCGATAACCCTCGGCCGCGTAGCGTCCATCCACCACGGGCCACAGGTTGATAATTGCGCCCACGCCGAATTGCACCAGAAACGCCAGCGAGAACATCACCAGATTGATCGCTGTCACCACACGCCCGGTAATTTCTGGCGGAAAGCGCGCCGCCAGCAGCGGATAAGACAATGATCCGAACGCCGAAAATCCGAGAAACAGCGCCCAGTAAACGATGGCGCCGTTATTGACGCCCATCACGATCGGCAGCATGGCCAGCGTGCAGGCCGCGCTGCCCGCAAAATAAGTAAGCACGGGCGGCACGCCGTGCCGCGCCAACCGGTCGGACAACGTGCCGCAGATGACGCCGCCGATGCCGAACGTGGCGGCGACGATCAACAACTGGTCAGCCATATCAGCGCGATCCAGCCCCGCCACGTCACGCATCCACGGGCCTGCCCACAAGCCCATCAAGCCGATGGCTACACCCTGCACGAAAGTCGCCGCAAAACTGATAGACCAAAAATCACGGCTGCGAAATATCATACGGATAACTGCGAACTGTTCACGCAGCGAAGTACGCGTCTTGGGTACGGGCTTCTCCGGCACAAACGCAAATATCGCCGCACTCGCAAAAACAGCAAACGCCGAAAACAACAAAAACAGCGAACGCCAGTCCATCACGCGCAACCACATTTCAACCGGCTTGGTAGCCGACAGTGCGCCGGTGGAGCCCACCAGCAGCATCCAGCCGAACAACGTCGCGGTGCGCTCACGCGGAAACCAGATCACAAATGCCGTCATCGACGACATCAGGCACACCGCTACGCCCATGCCGAGCAACGCGCGACCGAGCAGCAAGCCCGGCATGCCCGATGCCTGTGAAAACACCAGGGCTCCGGCGGCGGCCACCAGCAGCATGGCGGCATTGATGCGGCGCGGGCCGTAACGATCCATCAGTATGCCCAGCGGCAATTGCGCACCGGCGAAGGTGACAAAATACGCGCTGGTAAGCAGCCCCAGCATGCCCGGTGACAGGCCGAATTGCTGCGTCAATTCCGGGAACACCACGGAATTGACGTTGCGAAACAGGAACGAGCAGTAGTAACCTGCCGCGAACGGCAGGAACACCGCTGCGAGCAGGCGCACGCTCATGGGCGCGGGCACTGTGAAATGGGTAGTCAACGCAGAATCCTGAGGATGTTCGAGTGTAGCGCATCGTCATCTACGCAATGCCGCTATAATCACCGCGAACCTCGCTGGACGGCAACCGCCGCCGGCAGTGGACACGATATCCGGAGGGCGCCCTTGAAAACCGTGCCCTCCCCTTACGCTTACTGAACTGAAACGAGACGCCATGAAGCCGTTACTTTCTCTGGCGCACGTCATCGACGAAGCCAATCGGCACCTGAGCAAAATCGCAAGTTGGCTGGTACTGCTCAGTTGCGTCATCAGTGCCGGCAACGCACTCAGCCGCTACGGCCTGAACCTCAGTTCGAATGCCTGGCTGGAAATTCAATGGTATCTATTCGCCGCCATGTTCATGCTGGGTACGTCATACACGCTATGCAAAAACGAACACGTGCGCGTGGATGTCATTTTTTCGCATGTCTCCACCCGCGCGCAAATCTGGATCGATCTCATCGGCGGCCTGCTGTTTTTACTGCCGGCCGCGGTCATTCTGGCGTGGTTGTCATGGCCGGTGTTTTACGACTCATGGCTGCAAAATGAACTGTCCAGCAACGCGGGCGGGCTGATCCGCTGGCCGGTCAAACTCTTTCTGCCGCTGGGCTTCGGCCTGCTGGTATTGCAGGGCGTCTCCGAAGTCATTAAACGCGTAGCCATGCTGACCGGCCACATGGAAGCCAATCTGCACTACGAAAGGCCGCTGCAATGATTCCGCACGACCTGATGGGCCCGATGATGTTCGCGGCGCTGGTGATCTTCATGCTGATCGGCTATCCGGTGGCGTTCTCGCTGGCTGCCGTGGGGCTGTCGTTCGCCATCCTCGCGATACATTCCGGCCATTTCGAGGCCACCTTCCTGCAAGCTTTGCCCGAGCGCGTGTTCGGCATCATGTCCAATGACCTGCTGCTGGCGATTCCATTCTTCACCTTCATGGGCACGATACTTGAACGCTGCGGACTGGCCGAAGACATGCTGGAAGGCATGGGACAATTGTTCGGGCCGGTGCGCGGCGGGCTCGCCTATGCGGTGATTATCGTCGGCGCCATTCTCGGCGCGATCACCGGCACCGTCGCCGCCTCCGTCATCGCAATGGGTTTGATCTCGCTGCCGATCATGGTGCGCTACGGCTATAACATCCGGCTGGCCACAGGCGTGATCGCGGCCTCCGGCACTATCACTCAGTTAATCCCGCCATCGCTGGTGCTGGTGGTACTCGCCGATCAATTAGGCAAGTCAGTGGGCGACATGTATGCCGGCGCGATTGGCGCAAGCATTGTGCAGGTACTGCTGTTCTGCGCGTTCATCGCCATCGTCAGCATCGTCAAGCCGGGCGCGATGCCGGCATTGCCGCGTGAGGAACTGACGCTGCGCGGCTGGCCGCTCTACCGGCGCATTCTGCTCGGCATGGTGCCGTCGCTGGTGCTGATTTTTCTGGTGCTCGGCACTATCCTGATGGGACTGGCCACGCCCACCGAAGCCGGCGCGATGGGCGCCATCGGCGCCATCGTACTGGCGGTGCTGCATCACGAAAAATGCTCGCGGCGTGCCAAAATCGCCGCGATGATTGGCGCGGTTGCGGTATTGATCCTTGCCGTGCCGGCGCTTGTGATATGGAAAGACCATCTGATGCCGGCCGGGTTGATTGACGCCGCGCGGACGATGCTCGGCGTCATAAAAACGCCGCTGTTCTTCGTGTTTTACGCCGCACTGACGGTGGTACTGCTCGAAAGCGCGGTGATCGTGGAAACGCGCGGGCTGATCCGGCAAGGCATGGATTCGACCATGCGCATTACCGCGATGGTGATTTTCATCCTCATCGGCTCCAGCGTCTTCACGCTGGTGTTCCGCGGCGTGGATGGTGATCGCTGGATTGAAGGTCTGCTGACATCGCTGCCGGGCGGCGTGGTCGGCTTCCTGATTTTCGTCAACGTCTTCGTCTTCGTGCTGGCGTTTTTTCTCGATTTCTTCGAGATCGCCTTTATCATCGTCCCGCTGCTCGCGCCCGTTGCCGCCAAGCTTGGCATTGACTTGATCTGGTTCGGCGTGCTGCTCGGCGCCAATATGCAAACCTCGTTCATGCACCCGCCTTTCGGCTTCGCGCTGTTTTACCTGCGCGGCATAGCGCCCAAGGAAGTCAAAAGTTCAGATATTTACTGGGGCGCGGTTCCATGGGTCGTGCTGCAAATCATGCTGGTTGCGATCCTTGTGGCATGGCCGGGCCTGGTCACCAACTTTCTCGACAAGGAAAAAGTCATCGATACCACCAAGATTCATATCGAAGTGCCGGTGGAATCCTTCCGTAAGGACGGCGCGCCGGGCAAAGGCACGGAAGACGACGATGCCACTCAGGCGCTGGAGCGCGCGATGGGCGTCCCCGCGAAAAAATAAAAACGGCGTACCTGCGATGGCAGGTACGCCGTTTGGAACTGCTGCGCTGACTTCGGCAGCGGCGCTTGCTCTTGATTAACTTCTGCTTATTTCTTTGCCGCCGCGCGCTGTGTCATCCTCTCAGCCGCGCTCATAAAGCTTTCGAAGCGGCTTTCCGCCACCCCGAACCACTCGATCTGCTCCGAGCGGAACTTGCGCCAAGGGTCATAGATCTTGCGGAACTTCTCGTTCTTCGAGGCGATATCGTCGTACACCTCCTGGCTTGCCTTGTAACACGCCGCCAGAATGTCGTTCGAGAACGGCGTCAGCTTCACGCCATTGGCAATCAGGCGTTTCAACGCGGGCGGATTCAGCGCGTCGTACTTCGCCATCATCGACAGGTTGGCTTCATGGCACGCCGCTTCAAGAATCGCCTGATATTCCTTCGGCAGATCATTGAACGCTTTCATGTTCACAAAGAGATCCAGCTCCGGACCGCCTTCCCACCAGCCGGGGTAATAGTAGTACTTCGCCACTTTGTAGAAGCCCAGTTTTTCGTCGTCATACGGCCCCACCCATTCGGCGGCATCAATCGTGCCTTTTTCTAGCGCAGGATAAATGTCTCCGCCGGGAATCTGCTGCGGCACCACGCCCAGCTTTTGCAGCGGCAGACCGCCGGTGCCGCCGATGCGGAACTTCAAGCCCTTCAGATCGGCCACGGATTTGATTTCATTGCGGAACCAGCCACCCATCTGCGCGCCGGTATTGCCCGCACCGAAGCTGACCATGTTGTATTCCTTCAGGAAATCGTTGTAGAGCTGACGGCCGCCGCCGTGCAGCATCCACGCGTTTTGCTGGCGGTTGGTCATGCCAAAGGGAATCGCGCAACCAAAGGCAAACGTGGGATCCTTGCCGAAAAAGTAATACGGTGCGGTATGGCAGCACTGTATTGTGGCGTCTTTTACCGCATCAACCACGCCGAATGGCGGCACGATTTCGCCGCCCGCAAACACCTGAATCTGGAATTTGTTATTGGTTGCTGCCGCGACGCGTTTGGAAATCACTTCCGCCGAGCCGAAAATGGTATCTAGGCTCTTGGGAAAGCTGGACGCCAAACGCCAGCGCACTTCAGGCAACCCGGTTTGAACCGCGGGTCCCGCAACAGGCTTGGGTGCCTCCGTCTTGCCACAAGCCGCCAGCGCGGCAGCGGACACCGCAGCAGCGCCCGTTATAAATGAACGACGTTCCATTTTTATCTCCTCCTTGGGTTTGTTGCCGGAACTTCTGCCCGTCAGTTCTAATCTGGAAATTAACTTTTGATTCTATCGCAATTAATAATGGGCGCTCTGCTGGAAAACGACCGCGCTCACGCGAACAAACGAACACCACCGCTTGTCGTTCACGCGCAGATGGGAACGACAGTGGCAAGTTTTATTCTGGCGAAAGCGCATTATAAAAAATTACAGTAAAAAATACTTACATCAATTTCGCTCAACATCCCAACTTGTCGCTCAACCGCCGCGCACCGACAGCTATTGCGGCTGTAATGCGGTTACTCAGCGCGCCTGCGCCAGAAAATGCGCCATAGCCTTGATGTCGGCATCCGTAACCCCGTAGAGCGTGGCACTCATGATGGTGTCGGTGCCGGGCGGCGCCTTATCGCGGAAGGCAATCA
This sequence comes from Burkholderiales bacterium, assembly GCA_040081205.1. Taxonomy (GTDB): domain Bacteria; phylum Pseudomonadota; class Gammaproteobacteria; order Burkholderiales; family SG8-41; genus UBA5216. The sequence goes on from JBEBHE010000096.1 coordinate 9,372, forward strand.
ACTTGGTGTATAGCACCTCCTCGCGCTGGCCGGCCAGGCGCGGCATCTGCTCGCGACCACGATAATTCGGCAGGTGGCAACTGCCGCAGTGCAGCTTGTCCGCCGCCGTGCGTCCCTTGGCCAGCAGCGCCTTGTCCGGCGCACCGGGCACAGGCTTGGCAGGAAGCGCAGCGAAGTGGGTGGCGAGCGCGACAATCTCGCGGTCCGAAATGCCCCTCATCAGACCCTGCATTACCGCGTTGCCGCGCATGCCTTCGCGTGTCAGCACCAGCACGTTCTCGATGTATACCTTCGGCTGGGCGGCAAGCGAAGGAATGCCCGGCGTGACCGAGTTGCCGTCCGCGCCGTGGCATCCGGCGCAGGCCTGCAACCGTTCCGCAATCGGCACGGGCTTCGGCTTGGCAGCCGTCTGCGCAGCTGCATACGGTGTAAAAAAGGCGATGAGCATTGCTGCCCATCGCCCCGTTTGGCGCAGTCCGGTCACTGCTGCGACCACTACTTCTTCTTGGCCGTTCCGCTTGAGTAGCTGATGCGGTAAATCGCGCCCATCTGCTCGTCCGACACCAGCAGCGCGCCATCGGGCATCTGCAGAATGTAGGCAGGACGTCCGGAGAACTTCTGTTCCTTGGCGTCAAGGAATCCGGTCAGGAACGGCGTGACCTTGGCGCTCTTGCCGTCGGCGCCCGGAACCACGTTGACGACGTCGTAGCCGAACTTCTGGGTGCGGTTCCAGGAACCCTTGCGCGCGATGAACATGGTGTTCTTGTACTCGGCAGGGAACATGTCGCCGGTATAGAACTTCACGCCCATGGCAGCGGCGTGCGGCCCCATCAGCGTTACCGGCTTGGTCACGCCCTTGCAGCCGTCGGCCATCTTCACGTCCGGATCGGCGATGCCTGCGGCGTGGCAGTACGGATAGCCGAAGTTGAGGCCGGTCTTCTCCATGCGGTTCAGCTCGTCCTGCGGACCGTCGTCGCCCATCCAGTCGCGACCGTGGTCGGTGAACCACATTTCGCCGGTCTTCGGATGCCAGTCGAAGCCCTGGGAGTTGCGCACGCCGCGCGCGATAACTTCCATGCCCGAGCCGTCCGCGTTGTAGCGGCGGATCTGCGCGTATTGCTCCGGCGGCTTGCAGATATTGCAGGGTGCGCCGAACGGCACGTAGAGTTTTTTGTCTGGACCGAAGGCGAGATACTTCCAGTTGTGGTGCTGCTCGGGCGGCAAGTTGAACTTGGCCGTCATGTCTTCCGGCTTCACGTCCGGCTTGTTCTCGACGTCGTCGAAACGCAGCACCTTGTCGATCGCCATCACGTACAGCGTGCTGCCTTGAATCGCAACGCCCGAAGGCTGCACCAGCTTGTCGATCAGCACGCGGCTGCTACGCTTGTCGCCGGCGTCCGTGACCTCATACACCCGACCGAGACCGCGCGTGCCGATGTAGATCTTGCCTTTGTCGCCGCGCACCATGGCGCGTGCGCCGGGCATGCCGGTGGCCCACAGTTCCACCTTGAAGCCCTTGGGCACTTTGAGTTTGTCCATCGCAATATCGCTGGCCGGCGTTTCGGTGTTCTTGCCGGCATTGGGGGCGAGTTTGGAGTCCTTGAATTTATCGCCCTTACCCTGCTGCCAAGCGGGCGGTGCAGCGGGGGGCTTCGCCGCTGTGGCGGCTGGTTGCTGCGCATAAGCAGCATTTGAGAAAGCGAAAGCGCATGCGGCTGCAATGGCCGCCAATTTAATATTCACGTGGAACCTCCTTTGGTGGTGTTACAGGTGCGAATTATTAGATTAAGTGCTACTTCGGCAACCAAGTGATTGTAGGCCTTTTGCCATCGGCTTGGAATTGCACGGCGCGAGGTAGAAAATTACCCCCCTAGTTCCCGGCTCAACAGCCGTGCCCCCGCCGCCAGCGCCTGCAATTTAGCCTCGGCTATGGGGCGTGCCATCGGCGCCATGCCGCAGTTGGTACAGCCGTGCAGGTGTTCGACAGGCACATATTTCAGCGCTTCGCGCAGCGTCGCCGCCACTTGTTGCGGCGTTTCGACCACGCTGGACGCCACATCAATCGCACCGACCAAAACGTCCTTGCCTTTGAGCAGGCTGATGAGTTCAATCGGCACATGCGAATTCGCGCATTCCAGCGACACCTGCTTGATCGAGCTTTTCGACAACAGCGGAAAGGTTGATTCGTACTGCCGCCACTGCCCGCCGAGCGTTTTTTTCCAGTCGTCGTTGGCTTTAATGCCGTAGCCATAACAAATGTGAACCGCCGTGGTGCAGGTAAGCCCTGCCGCCGCGCGCTCCAGCGCGGCGATGCCCCAGTCGCGCACGTCGTCGAGATAAACATTGAACGCGGGCTCATCGAACTGAATGGTATCGGCGCCGATAGCCATCAACTCTTTCGCTTCGGCATTAAGCAAATCCGCCAATGCAAACGCGAGCTTGGCGCGATCCTTGTAGTAATCGTCGGCCAGCGTGTCGATCATGGTCATCGGGCCGGGCAACGTGAACTTGAGTTTGTTGGCGGTATTGGCGCGCGCGAAACGCACATCGTCCCCATGCACCGATTTCCTGCGCTGCACAGGCGCCACCACCGTCGGGCAATCCGCCTCATAACGGCCGGCGCGAATGCCGATGCGTTTGAGCTTGCTGAAATCTACGCCGTCAATGCCCTGCAAAAAACCATGTACAAAGTGTGTGCGCGTCTGTTCGCCGTCACCGACGATATCAATGCCGGCGGCTTCCTGCATCTTGAGCACGCTGCGCACGGCATCACGTTTGCCCTCGGCGAGTTGTTCGCCTTCAAGCTGCCACGGCGCCCACAGCACCTGCGGCTTGGCGAGCCAGGACGGTTTGGGCAGGCTGCCGGCGATGGTGGTTTTGATATGCGCCATGGAATCTCTCAGTGAAAGTACAAGCCGCCGTTCATCAAATAGGCTTGCCCCGTAACATATCCGGCATCTTCGCTCGCCAGATACATCATTAGCGACACCACTTCTTTGGGTTTACCCAAGCGGCGAATCGGTTGCTGCGGCTTGAGGCCTTTCGGCTTCTGAAATGAATCGCGCTCGACTTCGATAGTGCCGGGACCGATGCAATTGACGGTAATTTCATGCTCGGCAAATTCGCGTGCCATACCCCGCGAAAAACCGATGATGCCGAGCTTCGCCATACCCTTGGTCACACTGCCGCCGAGGAACGGATCGACGCCGGAGATGTTGATAATGCGGCCCCATTTCTGTTTCATCATCGCCGGCAATACCGCCTTGCAGATATTGCGCGGCCCGCCGAGATTTACGCGAAAACTGTTTTCCCACACTTCGTCGCTCACCGCCAGAAAACCGCCTTCCGCGCCGCGATCCACTGCGTTGTTAATCACGACATGCACCGTGCCGAGTTCCGCCAGCACTTTTTCGACAAAACGATTTACGGATCCACCATCGGCCACGTCGCATTGCTCCGCCACCACCTTGACGCCCAGCGCGCGCGCTTCCGTGGCCACATGATTCAGACGATCCATTTTTGAACTGGTGCATATGGCCAGATTCGCGCCTTCGCGCGCGAACGAAACCGCCGCCAGCGCGCCGATATTACGGCTGGCGCCGGTGATTAAAACAGTCTTGCCTTTGAGTCCAGTGTCCATCCGTTCCTCCGTGCTGTATGTTTGCGTTGAGGATATTATACGCACTCACAGTTGCTGGAATCCGCCATGCCCAAAACCTGTACCGAACCCGGCGTCGAGATTTACTACGAAATCGACGACTACACCGATCCATGGACAACGCCCGAAGTCGTCTTGATGATGCACGGCAATCTGGAATGCAGCGCGTCTTGGTATGCGTGGGTACCGGTTATCGCGCGGCATTTCAAAGTCATCCGGCCTGACATGCGCGGCTATGGGCAATCGACCCCGCCAGTGCCCGCCGATTATCCGTGGACGATTGATCTGCCGATTGACGATTTCATCAAGTTGATGGATCAACTCGGTATTAAAAAATTTCACCTGATCGCCGCCAAGATCGGCGGCTTTATCGCACGCCGTTTTGCGGCGCGCTTTCCGGATCGCGTGTTGAGTCTCACCGTGATCGGCACACCGCCGCCGATTTACGATACCGCCGCGCGCGTTGAATCGCTGACCAAGGACATTTTCGAAAACGGCATCGAACCGTGGGCGCGACGCACCATGACTGGCCGGCTCGGCAAAAATTTCCCGCAAGCAGGTGTCGAATGGTGGATACAAATGATGGCGCGCACACCGGTATCAAGCCAGCTTTGTTTTGTAAAAAACATTCCCAAAGCCGATATCACCGCAGATCTGCCGCGCATCCAATGCCCGACGCTGGTCATCACCACCGAAGGCAGCGGGCTGGGATCGGTAGAATCCATGCGCGCCTGGCAGGAAACGATTCCAAACTCACGGTTGCTGGTGCTGCCCGGCGACTCGTATCACGCGGCGGCAAGTGAAGCGGACGTTTGCGCACGCGAAACGTTGAAATTCCTGCAAAGCGTGAAGTAACTGTAAGCAATTGATTTTATAGATATTTTTATTGAACACCATAAGCGCATTGATGCGTAAGTCGCGAAGCGTCATTCCATGAACTCCCATCACTCGCCGCAAATTGTTATTCGCGGCGGCGATCACGAGCACGTGCTGGGCATCGCTGGCG
>JBEBHE010000001.1:0-46041 GCA_040081205.1 Burkholderiales bacterium
GTTGCCAGATCGATCTTGGGCTGGTAATAGAGTTCAAATTCGTTTTGCTCCAAGGCTCGGCGCAACAGACGTTCGAGCACAAGGCGCTCAAAAGAACTCTGGTTCATTTTTGCGGAATAGAACTGGTAGTTATTCTTACCCTGCTCCTTGGCACGGTACATCGCGCTATCCGCGTTCTTTAGCACGGTCTGCGCGTTCTGACCGTCTCCCGGAAATGCGCTAATACCAATGCTGGCGGTCAGATGATAGTCATTTCCCAGAAGCTGGATCGGCTCGGCAATCGCACTCAACAAACGCTGCGCGGTCTGGGCAGCATCCGTCGGCATCACACAATCACGCATCATGACTACAAATTCATCGCCGCCAAACCGGGCAATCGTCGAACGCCGCGGCAAAACATCGGTGACACGCTTTGCCATCTGCCGCAACAAAGCGTCCCCCGAATCATGACTGAGTGTATCGTTGATGAGTTTAAATCGATCCAGATCAATGAATAGCAATGCCACCTGTTTACCTGAAAAACCCGCTTCCGACAGCGCCTGTTCAAGTAACTGCGTGAACAAGACCCTATTCGGCAATCCCGTCAGTGCATCGTAGTTTGCAAGCTGGCGGATGCGTTCTTCTGCTCGTTTGCGCTCGGTTGTATCTCTCATGATGCCGGCAAACTTGACACGTCCGTCCATGCGCATAACGCCCAATGTCAGCTCAATCGGGAACGAGGTTCCATCGCGGCGCAGCGCTTTGAGGTCGCGCCCGACACCGGTGATTTCGCTTCTGCCGGTAAGGTCACCGTCAGACAGCGCGCGAATTTGCGTCACTTGCTGACCTGCGGCGCCTACCAGACAATCAATATTACTGCCGATCAGATCCGCCGCCTTCCAGTCGAACATCTTCTCGGCTGCCGCATTGACGAAATCGATGACGCCGTCCTCGTCTATCACAACAATGCCGTCAGCCGCAGTATCGACAATCGACTTCAGCAGCGCCTCGCTGCATCGTAGATTATCTTCTGCAACACGGCGTGCGCGACGTACTGCGACATCCGTCAATTCACGGCGTACCGCCGGCACCAGGCGGCCAAGATTGTGTTTCATTACGTAGTCGTGCGCGCCAGAACGCATCGCCCGCACGGCAGTTTCCTCTCCTACCTCCCCTGATACCAGAAGAAATGGAATATCGGGTGCACGCCCGGTCACGATGGCAAGCGCCTGCAATCCGTCAAATTGGGGCATCGAGTAATCCGAGATAATCACATCCCAGTGCCGGCTCCCAAGTTGTTCTATCACGCCTTCGCGGGTGCAAACCCGCTCCCAAAGGACATCGTAGCCGCCCGACCTTAGCGTCTCTACCACCAGCAGCACGTCGAATTCGCAATCGTCGATACACAACACTTGTAGTGTCCGGCGTTCGGCACCCGACACCCCGCAGGGGTCATGCGGCAATGACGTGTATAAGCTTTGTGCGTGCATGAAGTTCAAATCGCTTGCGTTATGAATGCGTTGTGCATATCCCCACACATCTATGGCATCAACAGGTTTGCAGCGACCGCCGCAAGACCGCCTAGCGTCAACATGCTATTTTGCATCACGAATGTACCTGTGGGGCTGTTTTACCGTTAACGGCAAACCGACGGAAAAGCTGAGCACCGCGCGTGGCACGAACGGCCGGCACCGCCATTTTGGGTCGCATCCAGCACTACGTTTGAACCGGCAGTTCAACAAAAAAGCGTGCGCCTTGCCCCGCGACCGCATCCGCCCACACGCGGCCGCCATGCCGTCCAACGATACGTGCGACGATCGCCAGTCCTGTTCCAGCGCCTTCATATTCATGCTCGGTATGCAACCGCTGAAACAGCCGGAACAGCTTGTCGGTGTATGCCATATCGAATCCAGCACCGTTATCCCGAACACATAGCACGACATTCTCGCCGTCCTCTTCCGCGGTAATCTCGATGCGGGGCAATGGACACTGACGGGAAAACTTTACCGCATTGCTCATAAGCTGATGCATCGCGCGGCGCAGCAATACCCGATCTGCCCAGACTGTCGGCAAGTCACTTACCAGCCAGTCGATGCGGCGCTCACCGATAACGTTCGCCAGATCGCCGATAACCGCCTGAATTACCGTATTCAGCGCTACCGGATTCCGCTTCAATTCGCCGCCGGTATCGCGCGAGAACGCCAGAAGCTCACGAATCATCTCTGCCATGCTGCCGGACGCGGTCGAAATTTTATCAAGGAAACGGCGACTTTCCTCGTCAAGCTGCGCCTCGGCACGTTTCCGGAACATGGTCATGAATCCGTCGATGTGTCGCAGGGGCGCACGCAGATCATGCGACACCACGTAAATCAATGCGTCAAGATCCCGACTCGCCGCTTCGAGCATACGCGATTGCTGTGCGAATTTTTTTTCGATCACTTTTCCAGCATTCGCACCCGTCTTTTCAGGGGATTGTTCATTACTGGACATAGTTTGTTTTGCGCCGTCGCACGGTAAGTAAAATACAAATTGCTGATAGGGTATGAAAAGACATGAAAATCCGGTCTGCCTGAACTGAGCGTCTGGCTGCGCAGCAGAATGCAGTGATCGGCATCGCCGCCAAATAACAGCGTTTTACGCTAGACACATGCTTCTGAATGCGCGGTGATTTGTCCTGCGCTTCGAAAGCCCCGGCGATGGAGGCGCGTCGTTTTCGCGCGTTCTATAGTCTCGCTAAACTGCTTGAGCAAATCGCGCGGATTACGGTCGCTGACAGCGTAGAGGCGAATATCGATTTTTCCTGAAATAGAAATCTGCTTTCCTTGAACCAGGAAGACCTGGCGCAAACTATTGGTAATTCTCTCGATCACGGTGCGAATGGCACTCTGATTTTCGACATCATGAATGATCGCCACGAATTCGTCGTCCTCAAGTTGCGCCGCTACGTCACTGCGGCGCAAACACTGGTTAATGCGATCTTCTACACCCGACAGTAAATCATCGGTTATGTCATAGCCATATACATCAACGATATCGTCAAACTCGTTGAGATCGAGGAACAGCAAGGTTGTACGATTGTCGGCGCCCTCGCCCGGTGAAAGCGCTTGCTGTAACCGGCTCAAAAAAACGCCGTCAACAGCCGATCTCCCGCAACTTTCCAAACTCGTTGCAGTGTGCGGTATGACACGGCCCCATTCCCGGGCGCCGGATGCGGCACTCATCCCGCCAGCCATTTCACGTATCAGAAGCAACTTCCCTCCAATCTCGTCACTGGGCATGTCAACGCATACGATCTCAACCGGAAACGTGCTGCCGTCCACGCGCCGCGCAAACACGCCTTGCGAATTCGCATCACAAAACATCGACGCTGAAGCAGCCGTAGCGACAGCCGATGACGGTCGGGTTTCCTCGGGAAGGGAAACCAGCCGGTCGATGTGACGTCCTATCAGACACGCCTCCGGCTGATCAAACAACCGCTGCGCATTGACGTCACAAAGTCGTATTACACCGTCCTCCGATATCCGGAGAGCGCAAACATTGCTCGCAATGCCGGACGACAGAATACTGACGCGCAGCGCGCCGACCGCACTTCGCGTCGCGCGCGACGGCAAATGCTCATTCCTCATTTCGGCTGTCAAAGCTGGATTCCGCATGGCGTTTCACCCGATAAATGAATGCTGGTGTTGCAAATCTGACTCGCCCCGTTGACTATCACGAGCGCGTACCGTTCGACTGCCGAACGCATGCTAGCGCACAGCATCATGCAAGATAATCTGGAAAAGCGGCGCTATGTCACCTCAATTGCGAATTGCGCGTTACATAACCAGACAGCATTCCCTTTGTGTCTGCGCTGTCCCATAGAATATCGGCATCCATTCCCAAAAACTTGAATGCGGTCAGTTTCGGTGTTTCGGTGACAAATGCAGCGAGATTGATTTATCATGCACATGCCAGCGTCAAAATAGCTTAAGAGATTAGCGACCAACCACTAACTCTTTGGCCACCCCGAATGTCCCTCTCGCTACTGCTTCGTTTGCCCTCATGACACGCCCGCTTCGAATATTACTGATCGAAGATTCGGAAGACGATGCTGAATTGCTGCTTGCAGAAATCACAAGCGGCGGCTTCGATGTCACTCACACACGTGTTGATTCTGCCAAGGGCACCGTGGATGCGCTCGCAACGGGTCAATGGGACATTGTGATTTCGGACTACACCTTGCCGCAATTTAACGGATTGGCCGCCATCGAAATCATCCGAATACACGATCCCGACCTGCCTATTATCATTACCTCAGGCAATATCGGCGAAGACATCGCGGTCGACGCCATGCGTGCAGGTGCGCGCGACTACTTGATGAAAAACAACCTGTCGCGGCTCACGCCGGCTATTGACCGCGAGTTGCGTGAAAGCGGACTGCGGCGCGATGCGCGCCGGGCTCAAATCCAGCTCGAGGAAAACGAGGCGCGATTTCGCGCCATTGTTTCCAATATTCCTGGTATGGTTTTTCAGCTCCTGGCGGACGCTAGCGGCAGCCTGAACTTTACCTACGTCAGCGAGGGAAGCAAGCGGTTACTGGATATGGCGCCTGATGAACTGCGAAATGACAGCGCCCGTTTCTTTGATCAACTACTGGATCGTGAAGCATCCGGCTTACTAAGCCGGATTGTCGAGTCCACGCAAACCTTGCAGTCCTTTAACTGGGAAGGAAGCATCCGCGGCCGCTCTGACGAGAACGCTAACTGGATCATTGCGCGCATGAGTCCTCATCGCACCGCCAGTGGCCACGTTCAGTGGGACGGAATCCTCCAGGACATTTCCCGGCGCAAGCGCGTCGAACTGGAACTTCTGCAATCGCAAAAACAACTCTCTGCGCTGTCATCCCACTTGCAAAAAGCCAAGGAATCGGAACGCACGAGCATCGCGCGCGAGGTGCATGACGATATCGGCGGCAATCTCACAGCGATCAAGATTGACCTGTTGTGGCTCATCAATCATGGCGGCACCGTTGCACCCGCGGTACAGGCAAAGATACATTCACTGGAATTCCTGATTGATCGCACCATGGAGATTACCTCCCGCATCGCACGCGATCTGCGACCGCCGCTGCTGGATCTGGGTTTACTGGCAGCCGTGGAATGGGAAGCCGCCGAATTCGCCAAACGCATGGAAATTCCCTGCCTGGTGCACTGTGACGACGAAGACATCGCCGTGGATCCCGAACTCGCCAATGCGCTGTTCAGCGTGTTCCGGGAGGTACTTACCAACGTTTCCAAGCATGCTGGCGCCACCTGCGTCGATGTACATCTGAAAGTTAGCGATTCTACCTGCACCTTGACGGTCACCGACAATGGGCGTGGATTCACACAAACGGATCTCCTGAAAGACGATTCTTTTGGCCTGCGCGGCATGCTGGAGCGTGCGCGTAATCTGGGAGGCGAGATAAAATTCAGCAGCAGTCCGGGCGCAGGAACAACCGTCGTTGCGTGCCTGCCGCTGGATCACACCGCGCCATTGCCAGACAATATTGAAAATGCGACAGGATCTCTATGGTTAGAGTTGTAATCGTCGACGACCACGCCATATTGCGGCGTGGATTAAGTCAAATTATCAGCGAAAGCGCTGCTCTGGAAATCGTCGGCGAAGCAGAAAACAGCGCACAAGCCCTGCAACTGCTCCGCAAAATACCCTGCGACGTGGTGCTGCTCGACATCTCGTTGCCTGACCGCAACGGCATCGAAACATTGAAAATCATTCGCAAAGAATTACCCAAACTAAAAGTATTGATGCTCTCCATGCATCCGGAAAACCAGTATGCGCTGCGCGCGCTGAAGGCCGGTGCATCGGGCTATTTGACCAAGCAAAGCGCGCCCGCGCAGTTGGTCAGCGCTATAGAACAGGTCAGCCGCGGCCGTAAATACGTGACGCCGGGCGTGGCGGAAGAGCTCGCAAACTCCATCGGCGACGACAACACAGAGGCGCCGCATCAGAAATTATCGATCCGCGAATACCAGACCCTGTGTCTTATTGCCTCCGGAAAATCCCTGACGGAAATCGGCCGCCACATGTCCATCAGCGTAAAGACTGTCAGCGTGTACCGCAGCCGCATACTTGAGAAAATGCACTTGAAACACAACGCTGAACTCACACACTACGCGATCAAGAACAATATTGTGGAATAGGCTGCTCCGGATTTTGTTCTGTCACGGCAGGATATGCATAACTATTTGTTTTTTATATATTTTATGTAAAGCACGGCACGGGATCATTTCTGCCTGACCCGTGTATTCACGTATTGCAGCAACCTTGGCGCCCCCTCTGCTTGCGCAGGAATTTGCGACGCCTCACTAAAGTCTTTGCCTGAATCGGCCGATAAGATGCTCATCCCAACCACCGTCATCTATCACCGGGCGTTGCATTGCCGTGCAAAATCAAAAAACAAGAACCGAGATGGGATGGGCGCGAAAACCCAGCGACGTTGCGCGGAAAACGCTATTGGAATTGGCGGCTCGCAAGCTCGAACCCACGCCGGATAACTACCGGCGGTTGTATGTGGAAATCAACGACGGTCAGGACGATACGTCCGGCATTGGCGCGGAAGCAGCACTGCAAAACATCGCGGCCCAGGTACCACGCAATGCGCCGGATCTCGTGCGGTTGGGAAATAGCCTGCACGCAGCCACGGAATCGCGTGACTGGCTCAATGTACAGCGCGTTTTGATCGAAATCATCCAAAAATCAATATCCGATACGCTGCCAACGGCAGAATGGGCTTCGCTCATTCGCAAGCTGGTAAGGAATGCGAACAACGGCATTTCCGATACGCACCGGCTGCCCGCACAGAAATGGACTGCCCTTGAAATCGCACTGAATGCCGGAGATGACCTGCGCAAGCTAAAGCGGCGTCTCGACGTCCTCGCCGCCGAATGGGAAACCCCGCAGTGTGCTACTGCCACCACCGGCGGTAGCCCCGGCCAAATTGCTAGCGTACAAACAGCGCAAAACAGTACCGACGCAATCGATTCACCCCATTCGTCCGACGCAACCTCCCAGCTTTACGAACTGCTCGCGCAAGCCCTGGAAACCGGCATTTCTGCACGGCTGTTTGACGCACCGGCGCTCGCCACGGAAGCGGGGGAAATCGCGAAGCGTCTACGCGAATCGGATGCCGTCGAACTCGAAGACCTGCACGTGCGCCTGAAATCGCTATGGATCAAAATCGAAGTACAAGGCAACCGGCAAGATCAGCTGCAGTCGGCATTGCTCGATTTGCTGCACCTGATGATCGACAACGTGGGAGAACTGGTCGCCGACGATCAGTGGCTGCGCGGGCAAATGAATGTCGTGTTGCAGGCTATCTCCAGACCGCTCAGTATCGATGCGCTTGACCAGGCCAAGCAAAATCTGAAGGACGTCATCTTCAAGCAAAGCCAGCTCAAGCAGGGTTTGTCCGAGGTCCGAACCACGCTCAAGAAAATGGTCGTTTCTTTCATCGACGAGCTTGGCAATTTATCGGCGACTACGGGGGATTATCATGACAGCGTCGAAAACCTATCGCAGAAAATTCGCCAGACCGATGACGTCAACCAGCTCAACTTGCTGCTTGAAGAAGTGTTGCGTGAAACCCGCGATGTGCAAGCCAGCACGCTGCGATCGCGGCAGGAAGTTCTCGCCGCACGGCAAAAGGTGGACGAGGCCGAGCGAAAAGTCGCCGAGCTTGAAACCGCGTTGCAGAACGTCAGCGAAAAAGTCCACACGGATTACCTGACGGGAACACTCAACCGGCGTGGGCTCAAAGAAGCCTTCGACCGTGAACTTGCTATCTCCGAGCGCGAAAAAACGCCGACCAGCGTCGCGCTGCTTGATATCGATAACTTCAAGGAACTGAACGACAATTTCGGTCATCAAGTAGGCGACGATGTACTGGCACACCTGGCGACGCTGATCAAGGAAACGGTTCGCCCGGGCGATAGCGTTGCGCGATACGGCGGTGAAGAATTTTTGATCCTGCTGCCCAACGCCGACATCGAGCAGGCCACGGCAGTACTCACCCGGCTGCAACGCGCGCTAACCAAGCACTTTTTCCTGCACGACAACTGCAAGGTGCTGATCACTTTCAGCACCGGCGTTACCCGGCATTTGCCTGGCGAATCGCAGGAATCCGTGATCGCACGCGCGGACGGCGCGCTATATCAAGCCAAACGCAGCGGCAAAAACCGAGTCGTCGCGGTACAGGCCGACGGTATCGCCTGGCAGCCGGTGATGGCATCCATTGCCATGGCGTCCGGGGCCCGTATTCCCGCTTAGTGCCCCGCAACGCGCCTGCTAACGCATGAATTGCGTTCCTGTTTCCCGTCTAATCATGGCATAGCGCTCACGCCATATTGTTACCGTTATGGTCCGGCAATTTTGAAAAGAGCCTATCGATGGAAACAATCCGCGAAAAAAACCATTTGCGACTGGTAAAGTCATCCTTTCAATCCGGTTTAGCCATGGTAAGGCAGCCACCGGCACCCGCAACAGTACCCGCGCGATCTTACAGCGCCTACTACCAGCGTATTGAGCGCTACGCGCACCGTATCCGCAAGACAGACAACGTGATGTCCATCATCGATATTCTCGATCAGGCATTGACTGAAACGCGCGCGCTGGAGAACCACGGCGACGGCCAGATTGCCCCCGGAAAAATCACCCATGCGGAACTGGAAATACAGTCACTGAAGACGGAACTGGAACAACTGCGCGGGCTCGTCCATGTCGATCATTTGACCGGCATGCAGAACCGCGGCGGACTCAACGACAGTTTTGCGCGCGAAGCCGCTCGCGCCGACCGCGCCGGCACGCTGCTGGCAGTTGCTTTGCTGGACATCGACGATTTTAAATCGCTGAATGACCAGTATGGCCATCAAGCCGGCGACGACGCGCTCGTACATCTGGCCAGCATCATACGCGGGGCCATGAGGCCCAGCGATATCGTGGTGCGATTTGGCGGCGAGGAGTTTCTTTTTGTGCTGCCCGACGCGAATGCGGAACAAGCCGTGCAGGCCTTGCTGCGCATACAGCATGACCTCGACCGGCAACCCCTGATCCACCGCGGCCAAGAAATCACGTTGACCTTTAGCGCGGGTATCGCGATCCGCAGCGACAACGAAAGCCGCGATGCGGTTATCGCGCGTGCCGATGCGGCGATGTACATGGCCAAACGCGCCGGCAAGCGGCAAGTCTGCAAAGCGCACTAACATCGCCTCCGCAACTGGCGTGCCCCATGCTGAAAATGCCGCCATTCGTAAATTATAAAATTAATGTTTAAAAACAAGTAGTTAAATTTTTTATCCTCAGATCAAACTGATAAATGTTCGCGCAAAACGAAAACAGCCGCCTCGCTTTGAGTGCCGCAGAAAAGCTTTGTCAAGACAAAGCTAAAGTCCGCCGGGGGTAGTGCCGTAATTGCCTATGACGGCGGTTCACGCCTTTGGGCGCGCCAGACCAAAGTCACGGCAAAGAGCCGCTCACATTTAACTGCCCCAAGGAGAATCAAATGCCGCAAACCATTAATACCAACATCGCATCACTGAACGCACAACGCAACCTCAACACCTCGCAGTCTTCCCTCGCGATGTCGCTGCAACGCCTGTCCACCGGCTTGCGCATCAACAGCGCCAAAGACGATGCCGCAGGTCTCGCGATATCCGAGCGCTTCACCGCCCAGATTCGCGGTCTGAATCAGGCCGCGCGCAACGCCAACGACGGCATCTCCCTGGCGCAAACCGCTGAAGGCGCGCTGGGCGAAATAGGCAACAACCTGCAACGTATCCGCGAACTGGCGGTGCAATCGGCCAACGGCACCAATAACGCCAGCGACCGGGCTTCGCTCGATGCGGAATCGGCTCAGCTGATCGCCGAGATCACGCGTGTTGCCAGCCAGACCTCATTCAACGGCACAACGCTGCTGGACGGCAGTTTCACTTCGCAAACCTTCCAAGTCGGCGCCAATGCCAACCAGACGATTGCCGTCTCTTCAATCTCCGATTCACGCGCAACCGGCCTGGGTAGCAATATCCTGGTCGCGGGCGGCACACTGATGGGAGCCACCAAGGCAGCAGCAGCCGACTTGACCGGCGGCAACACCGTCGCTATCGAAGCCGGCCTGACCATCAACACCGTCAACGGCGGCACCACCGCAGCGTTTGGATATGCGGCACTTTCCGATGCCAAAGCCATCGCCGCCGCCATCAACACCAACGCCGCCGCCGTCGGCGTCACCGCAACCGCATCGAACAGCGCAACGTTCAGCGGCGTTTCCGCGGCCGGCACGGTGAGCTTCACGCTCAACGGCAGCGCAATCTCGGCGGCAGTAACAGACCCTACCGACCTCACGGCGCTGATGGGCGCCATTAACGGCGCGGCGGGTACCAGTGGCGTGACCGCCACCTTCACGACGACCTCGGCGAAGAACAGCCTCACCCTGTCGACCACCGACGGGCGCGATATCAGCGTCCTGAACTACGCCAACACGTCCGCGGTCGTCGGCGATACGGCTTCGTTCTCTGGTGTAACGCTGACCGAAGGCGGTAACGATTCCTCGATCAAAACCGGATCGGTGTCGCTCGACAGCAGCAAAGGCGCCATCACGCTGGCAGGACACAACGCGGACACGTTCAATACCGCAACCAGCACGTTTTCATCCATGGCCGGTGTCAGCCTCACCAGCGCCGCCAATTCCCAGCTCGCCATCGCAGTGGTTGACGCGGCATTGAGCCAGATCAACACCGCACGCGGCGACCTGGGTGCCTATCAGAACCGTTTCACGTCGGCGATTGCCAACCTGCAAACGACGTCTGAGAACTTGTCCGCCTCACGCAGCCGTATTCAGGACGCGGACTTCGCGGCGGAAACCGCGAATCTGACACGCGGTCAGATACTGCAACAGGCCGGCGTGGCGATGCTGGCGCAAGCCAACGCGTTGCCGAACAACGTACTGTCATTACTCCGCGGTTAACCTCGCACCTAACCCGGCCGGCCTCCCGCCGGCCGGGTTTTTTCACCAGAGATTGTTTTACCAACCCCGCGCGGGTTGGTAAAACAAGTTCAGGACATACATGATATGTTGACCAACGCAATCCATCCTTCGTACCCGGCGGCCGCCTCGCCGGTCAAGCCGGACAATGTGGCAAACGTCGCGCCTGCGTCGCCAGTCGCAGACGATAAATTGTCCATGCACGAAGCAATCTCCATCGCCAACAAAGCCATGCGTTCGCTGTCGAACGGACTCGAATTCAGCCTTGACGCCGAATCGGGAAAAATGGTGGTGCGTGTGGTTGACAGTGAGACCCAACAGGTTATCCGCCAGATTCCATCAGAAGAAATGTTGGTTATCGCACGCGCGCTTGACCACATGCAGGGTCTGCTGGTCAACCGCAACGCGTAATGTGAAATGTGTAATGCGCGTAACTCAGGATAATTTGTAATGGCACTCTCCTCCGCGGGCGTGGGATCCGGACTGGATGTCAACAGTCTGGTCAGCCAACTCATGGCGCTGGAGAGCCGACCGCTGACCGTCCTGGCTACCAAAGAAGCGAAATTCCAGACACAACTGACGGCGTACGGCAGTCTGAAAGGCGCGCTGTCCGCGTTCCAGAGTTCGGTGGCGGCATTGTCCACACCGGCAAAATTTTCCGCCGTCAATGCCAGTGTCGGCGACACAGCCGTTGCGTCGGCCACTGCGACCTCGGCCGCGACGGCAGGCAGTTATGCGCTCGAAGTCCAAGCGCTGGCGCAGGCGCACAAGCTCAAATCCGCGGCGTTCACGGCCACCACTACCGACATCGGCACCGGCACGCTGACCATTCAATTCGGCACCTACACCGCCGGCGTATTCGCGCTCAATGCCGACAAGGCGGTACAAACCATCAGTATCGATGCCGGAAAGTCGTCGCTGGCCGGCGTGCGCGACGCCATCAATAGCGCCAACGCCGGCGTCACCGCCAGTATCGTCAACGACGGCACCGGCAATCGTCTGGTCATCGCGTCAAAGGACAGCGGCGTTGCCAACGCGCTCAAGATTACAGTGGCAGACGACGATCTGGCCCATACCGATAACACCGGACTATCGCAACTGGCGTACGATGCCTCCACCGGCGGCACGATGAATCTCACGCAGACCGTTGCCGCGCAAAACGCCGCGCTGGTGGTTGATGGCATCGCCATCAGCAAAGCCTCGAATACTATCAGCGACGCGCTGGAAGGCGTGACACTGAATCTGCTTAAGGTCAATACGCCTGCCGCCACCACACTGACCGTCAGCCGCGATAACGCCGGCGTCCAGTCAGCGGTGCAGTCTTTCGTCAAGGCCTACAATGACCTCAATAAGACCATCACCGATCTGTCGAAATACGACGCAGCAACCAAAAGGGCATCGACGCTGACGGGTGAAGTGACGCTGCGCTCTGTGCAGACGCAGTTGCGCGGGGTATTCAATACCGCACTACCGAGCGCCAGCGGCGGTTTGAGCGCGCTGGCGGATATCGGCGTTACGTTTCAGAAAGACGGCACGCTCAAGCTCGATTCAAGCAAACTGAACACGGCCCTGAACGACGCCACCAAAAATGTGGCATCGTTATTTGCCCTGACCGCCACGCCCACCGACAGCCTGGTTAAATACCTCGGTTCGGCTGCGGACACCAAGGATGGCGCGTTCCTTCTGAATGTCAGCCAGATCGCTACGCAGGGCCGGGCGACAGGCGGCAGTGCAGCGGCGCTGACTATCAGCGCGGGGATTAACGATACGCTGAACGTGACCGTGGATAGCGTCGCCACAACCGTAACCCTCGCCGCAGGCGTTTATACGGCAGCCACACTGATCGCCGAACTCCAATCCAAAGTGAATAGCACGACCGCACTGTCCGCGGCCGGCATCACCGTGTCCGTTACCGAGGCAGCAGGCGTGCTGAGTATGACATCGAATCGTTATGGGTCTGCTTCGACCGTAGCCATCACCGGAGGATCGGCGGCGACAGATCTGTTCGGCACGCAAATCGAAACCGCAGGCGTTGATGTCGCCGGCACTATCGGCGGCGTCGCAGCGGTCGGATCCGGGCAGACACTCACCGGCGCAGGCGAAGCCAGCGGACTCGCACTGCATGTAGCGGGCGGAACACTCGGCTTTCGCGGCTCGGTCAATCACATGCGGGGCTACGCTCACACGCTGGACAGGCTGGTGGGAAAAATGCTCGAGAATGACAGCCTGCTGGATGGCCGCATCGACGGCATTAACGCATCGATCAAACAGATAGAAACGCAACGCACTGCGCTGGCACGGCGACTGGAAAGTGTTGAAAAACGCTATCGCGCACAATTTACGGCGCTGGACACCATGATCGCCAGCATGAGTAAAACGAGCGCCTTCCTGACACAACAGCTGGCAAGCCTTCCCAAAGCGGGCGGCTAGTAACAACAACCCAAGGAGAAAACAGTGTTCGCAGCCACCAAGAACCCGCTTTCCGTCTATCAGCGCGTATGCGTCGAAACAGGCGTACCAGCCGCCGATCCGCACAAGCTCGTGCTAATGCTGTACGAAGGCGCACTGCTGGCGCTGTCCGATGCGCAGCTTCATATGATACGGCGCGAAACCGCCGACAAGGGCCGTGCGCTGTCCAAAGCAATCATGATTATCGACGGAGGATTGAAAGCGAGCCTTGACATCAAAGCCGGTGGCGAACTAGGGGACCGGTTGGCCGCGCTGTACGACTACATGTGCGACCGCTTGCTTCATGCCAATCTGCATAACCGGCCTGAAATCATTGAAGAGGTTCGTCAGTTACTGACGGAATTACGCAGCGCCTGGGAACAGATCAACCCGAACACCGCACCTGCGCCGTCATCGGCGCGTTACGTCACCAGCTTGTCGTCACCGCCCGCCACAGTCATGGCATGAAACCCATGGACAACGATCAAATCATTGCTATTTACGAAGACGCGTCCGACATCACCCGCAAGATGCTGGCCGCGGCGCGTGCGAGCGACTGGGATCTGCTGGTCGAGCACGAAAAAGCATGCGCCGCGAGACTCGCGGTATTACTCTCGGATCAACCCATACAGTCGCAGAATCCCGTTTTTCAGCAACGCAAAGGGGCCTTGATTCGAGCTATGCTCGATGATGACACGCAAATTCGCATGCTGGTCGAACCCTGGCTTGTAAAATTAACCACGCTGATCGGCAGCGCGCGGCAGCAATCACGCCTTCACCAATCCTACAACGCCATGTGACAAGCTTACGCATTGTCGAATCGTTAGCGAGCCATGCTTAATCGCCTTGCAGATCGTGTACGCCTGCGCGCCAGCGCAGGTGCGCCAGCAGCACCTGTGCATGCCATCACGTCCACTACGCCCCGTGAATTTCTGGTGGGTGAAGAAGTGCGCGCACAAGTCGACTCCACTCAGCGAGGCGGATTATTCAGGGTTCTGATTGAAAACCGGCCCTATTTGCTGCGCCTGCCTATCAACGCAAAATCCGGGGACACGATTCTACTTACCGTTACTGCGCGCGATCCCAAGCTCCAATTCGAAATGAACGAATATCCGAGTGCGTCTGCGCCAACCGCTCGATTAAGCGACGCAGCCCGCTTCATAACTGCCTTGTTGGCCGAAAGCGAGAAAATGCCGCTTGCTGCCACGGCGCTGACCGGTGTGCCCCTGCTGTCCGGGGCGCCAACCAACGCCGGGGTACTGGCATCGGCACTCGGCAACGCACTTGCCGAAAGCGGCATGTTTTATGAGTCACACCTGGCGCAGTGGGTTGCCGATGAGCGGTCACTGGCGCGCCTGCGTCACGAACCGCAGGCGCAATTATCGCCTTCTACAGACACAACCGGCATTACCGTACAATCGAGCACAGGCGATATACATGTCGTGGCGAGCGCAATGGAATTGCCGGTACACCGGGATGCCTTGCCCATTGTCAGACAGCAACTCGAAACACTCGATACTGGACATGTCGCATGGTGTGGAATGGTATGGGCCGGACAGTACATGGAGTGGCATGTCAGCGATCGCTCGTCGCACGCCCTCACGGCACCGCCGGAGCGACAGTGGCAGACCCATCTCACGCTCACGTTGCCACGACTGGGTAACGTCAATGCAACGCTTTCCATCGGGAAACGAGGCGTCACCATTGCGGTTCACGCCAGCTCAGGTGATATCGTCTCATTACTCGCGGCGCATCGCGATTTACTTCAAGCTTCGCTGCGCGATACCGGCGTCAATCCGCTCGCGCTCACCATTGAATCCGATGGCAACACCTGAACAACGCACCGCAGCAGTTGCACTGGTGTACAACGACAAGGCGTCCGCACCACGTGTCGCGGCCAAGGGAAACGGTCTGGTTGCGGAAGCCATCATCCAGCGCGCAAGAGCGGCGGGAATTTATGTTCATGAATCCCCGGCACTCGTTTCACTGCTGATGCGGGTCGATCTCGATACGCATATCCCGTCCGAACTTTACACCGCGGTCGCGGAGCTGCTGGTATGGCTTTACAAAATAGAGCACATGCACGACGCGCAACCGTAGCCGCCACCACGGCGCCCAATGGGATCCGGCCATGAATGGGAAAACACGGCAAATCGCCCCTCTATTTGCGGACCAGCGTTGGGCACTGCGCCGCTAGACTAGCAGGCATAAGGGGATCGACAATGGGATCTATAACTACCATGCCAACCGCTTCAGCTGCCTATATCGAGCCTGCCATTGCAGGCCACGACAACCCGTTCATGGTGGCATCTCACCTTGAAATAACCCATATTCTGCACGCCATCCTGCGCGAGGCGACGCTGATAACCGTGACGCTCGACGTGAATGATTTTTTCCTCACATCGCTGCTGGTTATTGATGAACATACAAACTGCATGCTTCTCGAACGCGGCCGCGGCAGGCCGCACCTTTCCAATGCGCTGAAAAGCCGCCGGCTGTCGTACAGCACCACGCTGGACAAGGTGCAGATCCGATTTACCTGCGAAGGCATCGAAGCCACGACCTACGACGGCGTAGAAGTCTACAAAGTCCCTCTGCCGACGGAACTACTGCGGATACAACGACGCGAATACTATCGCGTGCCGACGCCAATAGTGGCGCCGGTCAAGTGCCGGATTTCCAATGCTGAAAACACCGGTGACGGCAGCGTAGAACTGAATCTTTGTGATATCAGTTGCGGCGGAATTGCCGTGCGATCACAGCCCGCGATCTTCACCCCGGTATTGGGTGAGCGTTATTCATGCACTATTCATCTGCTCGCCACAACGGGTCTGCAAGTCATGACGCAAGCACGCAATGCCTTTATGGTCACATTACTCAACGGCAAGATCATCCAGCGTTCGGGATTTGCATTCGTCGATCCGCCAGAACAAATACTGACCACTATTCAGCGCTATATTCTGAATCTCGAACGCCAGCACAGAACACGGAGTGGGCGCAGTTTATAAATGCGTGTTCGATACGTCCGGCAAAGGCAGCTAAACACCGCCGTAAAGTCGTTTTCCCGAATGACACCTTGCCCGAGCCACGCGACGCTCGCTTCAGAAATCCTGTCGAATATTTTGTATAACCGCAGATACCCCACTATATTGAGTATGCCTTCGTCCCCGGCGAGTACGCTTTGATTAGCCGGTGTTCTCTACGTAAAAGAAATATTGGCACCGTCAGAACGAAGCAGCGACGGGTTTCCCTGCCGGCTACTGGGTGCCGCGAACCGCGTCCGCAGCAAATCGACTCAGGCGTTTTTGATTTTCGGCGAAACTGTCCGTGCCAATCGCTGTACCGCATCGCAAAATGCATCCACGGTGTCAGCCTTGAAAATCAATTCACGCACGCCTGCCGCTGCGGCACGCGCCTGTAATATCTCGTCAACGAACCCGCTGGCGATTGCCACTGGCAGCTCCGCGCGAATTCCCCGCACTTCCCGGGCTACTTCCAGTCCCGACATCCCCGGCATGTTGTAATCGCTCAACACCAGATCGAAGGTGGCAGGCGCGGCGCGCAATGCCACGAGCGCTTCATGGGCATCGGCGTAGGCACTGACACGGTAACCACGCCGCTCAAGCAGGCGCTTGACCATAAATACCATATCCGCATCGTCATCGATGTAAAGCACATGCACGCCCTCGCCCGGGATCGGCGCGTTGCCGGCAAGGGCTGTCGCGCCAGCCTCGGATACGACCAGCGATTCGTTGAGCGGCAAATAAAGCGTAAAAGTCGCGCCCTTGCCCGGCTCGCTATCCACCACTATCGCACCTTCGTGTTCCTGTGCGATACCATGCACTACCGACAAGCCCAGTCCGGTACCCTCGCCCACCGCCTTCGTCGTGAAGAACGGCTCAAAGATGCGTTCCCGCTTGACCGCGTCGACACCCGGCCCGCTGTCGCTCACGGCCAATCGACAGGTGCGCCCTGGCCGCCGGGCGTAAAGGGCGCGCAGCGAGGGTTGCGTTTCTGCAAGGACTGTATCGAGCATCACATTATCGAGCCGAATGCGAATTCGGCCTGAACCAGCAGGCATCGCCTGCATGGCGTTGGTGACAAGGTTAATGAGGATCTGCTGGATCTGTGTCGCGTCGGCCAGCACGAGGGGCATAGCATCGTCGCATTGCACATCGAGACTCAGTCGCGCCGGCAGGGTGGCGCGCAGCAGGCGCACGGTTTCCTCCACAACCGGGATCAGGTTGATCGGCTTGCGCGCCGTCGCCTGGCGGCGACTGAAGGCAAGTATCTGCCGTACCAAGTCGCGCGCGCGCGCGCTCGCCAGTTGAATTCGTTCCATGCATACCACTGCATGGGGAATGTGACTCACATCCTGACGTGCCAGATCAACGTTGCCAAGAATAATCGCGATGATATTATTAAAATCGTGCGCAATACCGCCGGCGAGCGTGCCAATGGCCTGCATCTTCTGCGATTCACGCAATTGCGCTTCAAGCGACGCACGCGCGGTTTCGGCCTGCTGGCGTTCCGTAATATCGGTGTTGGTGCCGATGATGCGTAGCGCGCGGCCACCGACGTCGCGCTCGACCACGCGCCCTCTACTTTGAATCCATAGCCATTCGCCCGTGGCGGATTTCACGCGGTGATCAACAACATAAGCGGACACTTCATCTTTCATGCTCTGCACTGCAGCGGCAACAATGCGCTGACGATCCTCCGGATGTGCCAGGGTCAGTAATTCAGCGGTGGTGGTGGTGGTAGTCGTTTCCGTATTCGTATAGCCGCGCAACGTCGCCCAGTTGCTATCCAGCCAAACTACGCCAATGCGCAGATCGGCCTCCCACACGCTGATGCGTGAGCCTTCGAGCGCAATATCCAGTCTCTGTGCTGCCTTTCTTATCGCGACTTCAGCACGCTTGCGTTCGCCGATATCGCGCGCAATGGTTGCCAAACCGATGGTTTCCCCATTGGCATCCATCACCACGGACACGCTGACCGAGACGTCCCGGCGCGTGCCGTCTTTGTGGAGACGCTCTGTTTCGTGGTTAGATACTATACCGCCCGTTTCGAGGGTCACTCTGTTCGACGCCCGTTGCGCCATCAGTTCTGGCGGCACCAGAAAATCGCTATTCCCGCCCATCACTTCATCGGACGTATAACCATACAGATGATGAGCGCTGTTGTTCCAATACACAATCCGGTCTTCGACATCGCGGATAAAAATAGCGTCGCTTGATCCCTCCGCGACAGCAGCCAGCCGGGCACGCTCGGCCTCGGCCTGTTTGCGCGTGGTGATGTCGTGATAAATAAGCGCGACGGCATGCGCGTCGTCCCCCGCCTTACGCCGTATGGGCGCAGCACTGATGGACACCGCGATCTGGCGTCCATCCTTGGCAAGCCGGATCGATTCATGCGAACGCGCCTGAAAGTTTTGGGCGTTCTCCTGACCAATTCTCAGTTCGTGACGCAGGGCGGGCGGCGCAAGCACACTGATATCGCGCCCCATCATCTCCCCCGCGCTATAGCCAAACAGTCGTTCAGCACCGCGATTCCAGCTCAATACTTTACCGCTGCTATCGCGGCTGACAATGGCATCGTTCGACGCATTGACGAGGGCCACCAAGCCGGCGTGATCCGCATCGGCACGCCATAACCGACGCAGCAACCCAAACAGCAGCGCTACCAGCAACAGCATAAACAGGCCGGCCATCAGCGAGCGTGTGCGCCAAACCGCGAGCGCATCGTCGCGCGCCACGCCGACCGAAACAAAGAACGGGAAGGAATCAAGCGCGTGAGCGCTATAGATGCGTGTTATGCCATCCGTGGCGGCGGTAAGACGGTAGCTCGCGGTGCGGGCGCCGCCAGTTAATAGGGTTCGTGCCGGCGTGTCCGGCGGCAAGGCCATATTGCGCCTGCCTTTGATCTCCGGCTGGCGCATCACCTGGGTAAAATCGTCAAGTCGGTAGAGAGCGACAATACCGTTCGCACCAACATCCAGCGACTGAAACAAGGTCTGGAACCGATCCAGCGAGATTGACGCCACGACGACACCACGGAACACGCCTTGCTCGTCGCGAACTGCCCTGGCGACGGAGATACCCGGCCGCCCCGTGGCATGCGAATCGATAGCCTCCGAAAATACAATGTCGAGACCCGGGTTGTCGCGCAAAGCACGGAAATAGCCGCGATCAAATATGTTGAGTCGCAGCAGGCTGTCGCGGGACGTGTAGATCATGTCGCCACCGATATCAAAGACGCCCAAGGCAGCCAGCTCCGGAAACTGTACCAAGCTGGCTTTCAATCCATTGTTTACGTGGTCGTAACGGGACGCCGCCCCCCTGCTCAGCGCCGCAACCGGCATCGTGCGCACCAGCTTTTGCAACTCGGCATCAGCACGGCGCAGCGTGGCGTCGAATCGCGCCTCCAATATCGACGCATAACTGCGTGTAGTCGTCTCCGCGGCTTGTATCGCCGTGCGATAACCCGACCAGATCAGATAGCCCAAAAGCGCCACCACGGCAAGCAAGCCCGCGCCCAAAACAACCAATAGCTTTCGGTGATCGTTCATTTATCGCCCCACTACCCCATGCGGCAAAATGCCGGATGCACCGCACATTTCGGTGCGGCATTTTACCGCTTCTACCCTGCCGCAAGTAACGCGAATCACACCATTGGGGTCATCGCATAAGGGCAGAAAGACGCACGCCAAAAGCCTCACGGCACCGACGAAAGGGAACCACTGGAATAGGATTTTTTGCGTCTCCTGCGCGTCTTAGTGCTTCTACGGCGGGGCAGTCAATCCGGATCAGCCTGTTGCAGGCAAGCAGCTACATCGTGGCGTGCGCCCGCTCTGCGACCTCCTCCTTATGCAGCGGCACTACGACACCCGACCATGCAGAATCGGATATTGCCGCTAAAGGGGTGGCAACCACAAGCCGGTCACGTCCGCCGTGCTTGGCGCCGTACAACGCCGCATCGGCTGTATGTATAAGCGCTTCGCCACTCACACCGTTTTCAGGATAAATGGCAAGTCCCAGGGAAATCGTAATTGGCGGAAGCGTTTGTCCTGCGAACTTCACCTCCATATTACGCACCGCCTCCCTTAACCGTTCACCCCATTCGATTGCGCCGGTTGCCGGCGTGTCGTGCAAAAGCACAGTAAATTCCTCTCCGCCATAACGTGCCACAAGATCGCTTTGGCGTGCCGTTTTCCTGAGTACGCGACCCAGCGCCTGAAGAACCGCATCGCCACCTTCATGCCCGAACTGATCGTTAAAGCGCTTAAAATGATCCACATCGACCATCAACACCGCCAGGGGTTTTTTGTTGCGTAATGCGCGTGCAACTTCGCATTCTAGTGATTCCTCGAGGTAGCGGCGGTTGTGCAAACCCGTAAGCGCATCACGTATCGACTGTTCCCGCAAGCTCGTACGCAGTTTGAGGTTGGCCAATGCCAGCGCAATCTGATCGGCAAGGCGCTGCACGCGCTGCAGCTCCGCTTCCGGTAATGTGGATCCTTCGTCGGGAGCGAAAGTGACATGCAACAGGCCGAGCGACACACCATGCGCCATCATCGGCACGCACAAGTATTTCAGATGACTCGCGTCGGCATGTACATGGGCGCAATAAATGTCCTGCTGCGGATGAGTCGCCGCGTAAACAGCACCACGACGCATACCCCAGCATTCGTCGGGGTCCATCACCTCTGGATACGGCGTCCCCCCCCAATGCGCCAGGCCATGAAGACGGTTTAGCGAGGCGGCGGTCAGATAGATTATCCCGCTGTGCGGCGCAAGCACCTGCTGCGCCAGCAATGCCAGTATTTCACCCGCTTCCCGCATATCGCTGGCCGTTTGCAACAAATTTGACATCTTTGTAATCTGGGCTGCTTCGAGATTTCGCTTCTCCAATCCCGCATTCATTCCGCGGATCGCCTCTTCGGCGTGTCGGCGGGCTAGCACCATTTCCCTGAAGGATTGTGACAGCGCACTGAATTCGCCCTGTGACACCACTTCGTCTGCTCCCACAAACTCACCGTGGGCCATAGCCTGCGTCACCTCGCGCAGGCGATTCACCGGAACCGTGACTCCGCGGTACACCGCTACCCCGACCCCTGCACCTAGTGCGGCTCCGCCCAGCAACAGCGCAATCAGCGCAACGTTCATCCATTTAGCGACAGCCACCAGCCTGTTCTCTGCCACCGTCATTTCAGATCTCACAATGGTCTGTATTTCGTATTCCAGGAGATCGTCCATCTCGCGGCGAGCGCGCACAAAATCCCCGATAACCTGCCTATTCATAGCGAACAAAACCAGCGCCTCATCAATGGTTGCCTTAGCCGTGGTGAGGTGACGTTCGAACTGGTTCATCCACTCCTGTTCCTGAGGGGAAAGCGGAGTACGAAGATATCGTTGATGGTGACTCGCAATGGTCAGCAAAGCCTTGCGCACCCGCATCTCCGAAGCAGAATCAAAACTGCTAGCGAAATCCATATAGTTCGCCTGTAGATCATTTAAGCTCATTTTCATCTGCCGTGCGGCATCACGCTTCTCGATGGCTTGCGGAGTAACCGCAGTGATTGCGGGCAAAATACTGGTGTCGTGCAATTCAGCTAACTCATTGAAACTCGCGCGCAAGTCAAGCGCCCTCCGCGCCTGAGCGTCACTGTTCCTGATCAACTGGTTAGCAAGATCTCTGTAACGGGCAAAAGCCGTGTTCGCTTTAACACCCTGCGCACGCAACTGCGGCGTTTGCGCCAGCGTCTCGTATTGCCCGTGATAGCTGGTAAATTTATCCAATGCGACAGAAATCTCCGCGACATGCAAGGGTTCCCGATTGTGAAGATAGCTCATGACCGAGAAGCCGGCATCAACCAGACTGAGCTGCATTTCCAGCGCAGAGGCTTTCAGCGGCACCGCGACCGTAGTCACCTGCGTTAAGTTATTGCCAACCAGCCGGGCTTGCAAATAGGCAACGAACGCGGCAATGGCGAAAAGGCTCATCATGGCGCTGCCGCCAAGGATCAGTTTATTGCGAATAGACCACTGCATAGCGGTTCGCCTTCCTGTTACGGCAACTGCATTCTCCGTGCGGCAAGTACCGTCTGTCTTTTAACGGCAGCAAGAATGAAAACCTGAACTGCGACGGCTGGTTTTTCGCGCGCAGTGCGGCACTGCGCTACGCAAGACACTAAATTCCTCGTAGCGGCTGCAGCAAGTGACGCGAGCACTCTCGCGCTTACGTTCGCCATGTCGGGTCTTTTCAGTTGAGTCATGCAACTGCCATTTGTCGAGATATTGTTGTGCATCGGACGCGAATTTTATGGTTGGATTACGGATTGGAAAGCGATTAAGTTTCCAATGGGCATCCTAAAATCCGCGGCTTTCGAGCAAATCATCGACCTGGCTCTGGCTGGTCACCACGTCGTCCCTCCCTTGACCGCGAATAACTGGCTCGGCAAGCATGGATTCAACGATTTCTTTGCGCCGGACCGGCGGACTTGCATCCAGCAGCAACTTGACGAGTTGCTCTTCAAGCGACTGGGCAAGCTGGGTAATGCGCTGTATCACTAACCCGGTAAGGTCATGGAAATACTTTGCGAGCATGATCTCGCCGAGTTCGCCGTCGATCTGGACCGACCGTACCTGCGCCACGGCAACAATATCCTCTTTCTTCGCTTCCGCAGTCCCCATCAGCACCGGCAGCGATTTCAGCGGATTGTCTGCGCGGATCTGACGCAGCAGGTCAAGGCCGTTCATGTTCGGCATGTTGATATCAGACACCACAAAACCGAATCCGCCGCCTTACAGCATTTTAGGGACCACTTGCCCGTCCTCGGCTTCATCAGCGTTTTGATGGTCAATTTCCGTGAGAAGATTGCGCACAATGCGGTGCATGGTCGCAAAGTCGTCAACAATCAGGAATTTCAGTTCTGCTGCACTTATGGCGTCCTCTTCTCGTTATGGGTTGCGCGAGAACCGCCTGCTATAGCGCCTTGCCAACGCGGGAAACGCGTATCAATACCGGGGCGAGCGTCGCTGCAACCCGCAAAACACGCACAAGGCATAAACAATGTTCTCATGTGGTGGTTAACGGTGGCTTGGCGAAAAACTTAAGCACAGACATTCGTCGATGACGCCGGCAGCAGCGTTATTCAGAGCGCCCGTTAAACCTGCATATTCATGATTTCGTGATATGCCGATACCAACCGGTTACGCACCTGCACGGTTTGCTGAAAAGAAATATTGGCTTTCTGGATCGACACCATGACATCGGGCAGATTGGCGCCGGGGGTGCCCAACTCGAAGTCCTTCGCGATTTGACTGGCTTTTTGCTGCGTGCTGCTCACATGCTCCAGCGACGCCTTGAGTACTGCGGCAAAATCCGTCGATGCGGCGCCGCCGGCGGCAGCGCGGGTCGTTTCGCCACTGATACCGGCACGTGCCGCGGCGGCACGCAATTGCACAAGCACTTGATCGAGCGCTTTGGTTTCCATTGTCGTCTCCTGCGTGACTGGGCTGCGGCCCTGCATCGGCCACCCGGTGAACCGGCGTAACGTCTATCACGGTGACGCAGCATAGACGTCCGACGCCCGCCCGCAGGCAATAAATAGGCCGTAAAAACCCGCGCTGTCCTGCGCTTTCGGCGTTATGGGTTTGTCCATAATCCCACCACGCGCCGCACATACGGCTTTGCTGTACCCAGCGCTTTTAACAGAGGACTTCCGGTGGACGCCACGTCACAAGCTCTTGCTCCTTCCATGCAGCGATCATTTCAGCTGTTTAACCCGCAGCGCATCGGCTTCTTGATGACGCTCGCTACCACTATCGCGGTGTTGTTCGCTGGCTATATGTGGAGCCAGACGCCTGATTACCGGGTGGTCTACGGCAATCTGTCGGACCGCGACGGGGGCGCCGTGATCGCCGCGCTTCAGCAGATGAATATTCCTTACAAGTTCGCCGACGGCGGCGCACTATCGGTGCCGTCGAATCAGGTACATGAAGTACGTCTGCGCCTCGCCGGGCAAGGCCTGCCCAAAGGCGGGCTTATCGGATTTGAGTTAATGGAGAGCCAGAAATTCGGCACCAGCCAGTTCGCCGAGCAAATCAACTACCAGCGCGGACTTGAAGGAGAGCTTGCCCGTTCGATACAAACGCTGTCATCCGTGCAAAGCGCGCGCGTGCATCTGGCACTGACAAAGCAGTCGGCGTTTCTGCGAGAACATTCCAAGCCCAGCGCATCGGTGGTGCTGGGCCTTTTCCCGGGACGCACGCTCGATGCCACTCAGGTAAGCGCCGTCGTTCACCTGATCAGCAACAGCGTGCCGGACTTGCCGGTGAAAAACGTCAGTATTGTCGATCAGCACGGAAATCTATTGAGTGCGGAGCGCGGCGGATCTTCACACAACACGCTGGACCCAACGCAGATCAAATACCGCCACGATCTTGAGCAAAGTTTTATCAGCCGGATTGAATCGATCATCTCACCACTGACGGGCCCACAAAACGTGCGCGCACAGGTTACGGCCGACCTTGATTTCACGCATAGCGAACACGCCGAGGAAATCTACAAACCGAACCAGACCGCCGACGCCGCCGTTCGCAGCAAACAGACCAGCGAATCGAATGCTGGCGGCGCCGTCGCAGGCGGTGTGCCCGGCGCGTTATCCAACCAGCCGCCCTCACAACCTACGGCGCCCATAACGGCAACGGGCGCAGCGGCCCCCGCCAATACGACGAGTGCAGGCGCTGCCGGCAACGGGCGCAAGGACGCAACCGTTAACTACGAGGTCGATAAAACCATACGGCATACGCGGCAAGAACTCGGCAGGGTGAAGCGGCTGGCGGTAGCCGTTGTCGTCAATCACCGGTCCCGCACCGACACCAAAGGCAAGGTGACACAGGTGCCTTTGAGTGAAGCGGATATTGCCAAGATCACGAACCTCGTCAGGGAGGTGATGGGCTACAACAAAGAGCGTGGCGACACTGTGAGTGTTATCAATAGCGCGTTCAATGTGCGGGAGAAAGAAAAATTTGCCGAGGTTCCGCTATGGAAGGATCCGGAAAACGTTGATCTCGCCAAGATCATCGGCAAGAACACACTGATCGCTGCCGTGCTGCTGTTCCTGGTACTCGGAGTGCTGCGCCCGATGCTCAAGAGCTATGGCACGGCGGCGCTTGCGCTACCGTCGCGGCAAATGGAACCGACTATCGGTGAAACGCAACCGCAACAACTAGCCAGTTATGAGCAGCACGTCGATCAGGCAAAGCAGATCGCGCGCGCCGATCCGAAAGCAGTCGCCAATGTGGTGAAAGACTGGGTAGCCAGCAATGGAAAATGATGGGCTCACCAAAAGCGCCATCCTGCTGATGGCGCTGGGTGAAAATGAAGCAGCCGAGGTATTCAAACACCTCGGCCCGCGCGAAGTGCAAAAGATCGGCGCCGCCATGGCCGGCCTTAAATCCGTCACGCGCGATGACATAAAGAGCGTGATTGGAGAGTTTTGCACACAAGCAGACGAACAATCCACGCTCGCCGTCGGCTCCGACGAGTACATACGCAATGTGCTTAAGAAAGCGCTGGGCGATGACAAGTCGGGTCCCATACTAGACCGTATTCTCCAGGGCGGCGACAACAGCGGCATTGAAGGCTTGAAGTGGATGAGTTCAAGCGCCGTGGCGGAACTTGTCAAAAACGAACATCCGCAGATTATCGCAACCATACTGGTGCATCTGGAACGCGATCAGGCATCGGAAATTCTGGGACAGATTGCCGAACGCACACGCAACGACGTGCTTCTGCGCATCGCAACGCTGGACGGCATCCAACCGGCGGCATTGCAGGAACTCAACGATGTGCTGAACAAGTTGCTCGCAGGTAACAAAAACATGAAGAACGCCCCGATGGGCGGCATTCGCACTGCTGCCGAAATACTTAACTTCATGCCCGGCACGCAAGAGTCGTCGATCATCGAAGGCGTCAAGGAATTCGATGCCGATCTGGCGCAGAAAATCGTCGATGAAATGTTTGTGTGGGAAAACCTGCTTGAACTCGATGATCGAGGCATACAGTTGCTGCTAAAAGAAGTGCAGTCGGAAGCCCTGATTCTGGCGCTCAAAGGATCATCCAGCGAACTGCGCGAGAAAATATTCGGCAATATGTCGCAACGTGCCAGCGAAATGCTGCGGGAAGACCTTGAAGCCAAAGGCATGGTGCGCGTGTCGGAAGTGGAGGCACAACAAAAAGAAATCCTCAAAGTCGTGCGGCGACTCGCCGACGAAGGGCAAATCGTGATGGGCGGCGGCGGCGGAGACGAGGGCTATGTCTAACAGCCCGTTGATTCCGCGGGAAAAGCTTTCTGCCTATCAGCGCTGGGAATTGCATGCCTTTGATATTCCCGATGATTTCGATTCTTCGGTGCGCGTGAAGGACGGCAATGCCAAGGACGCCGCGAAGATCGAAGGCGTGCGACGCGAGGCGTACGCTTCAGGACGCGCCGACGGCCTGCGCGAAGGCGCACAAAAATCCGCAGAAGACGCGCAGCGGCTTCGCAACTTGCTTGCAACCATGACACAGCAAAGCAGCGAGATCAATCAGCATCTGGCCGATGATCTGCTTCGATTTGGCCTGGCGCTGGCCCGACAGATGGTGCGGCGCTCGCTTACCGCGCATCCCGACATCATCATTCCACTGGTAAAGGATGCGCTGACGCATTTGGCAAGCGCCAATACGCCTTTATCCATGACACTGCACCCCGCCGATGCGGTATTGGTTCGCGCGCATCTCACCGACGCGATCGCCACCGGGCATTGGAACCTTATCGAAGATGCTGATCTGCAACGCGGCGGCTGCCTGCTGCAGACTGCGACGAGCCACATGGACGCCACGATAGGCGCGCGCTGGCATCACCTGGCTTCCAAGTTGGGCATTGACGACCAATGGCTCGATTGAAATGCCGTGTGATGTCCGTTGATGTATTCGCGAAGCAGTTTGATCTATAAATGAGAGAACATTCAGTGCAAACCACTACCGTAAACGCCGCTGCTTTTCTGCGCGACTGCACCGATCTGGTCGCCGGTGCAGACACCCTTCGTGTTTCCGGCAAGCTGACGCGCGTCGCGGGGTTGGTTCTCGAAGCATCGGGGCTGCGGCTTTCCGTCGGTAGCTGCTGCGAGATTTCCCTGCCGTATCGCACCAACGTGGAAGCAGAGGTGGTCGGATTCTCCGAGGACCGGCTGTTTCTGATGCCGGTCAGCGATGTACACGGGTTGATGCCTGGCGCATTGGTCAGCCCGATAGAATCGATCCCGGAACGCCTTTCACTGGATTCACCGCCGCGTCCACGCCGCCGCGCAGCCGATCAGGCAAAACAAGTGCCGGTGGGGGGCACGTTGCTGGGGCGCGTGCTGGATAGCCGCGGCACGCCGCTCGATCAACTGGGCCCGTTACGCAATGAACGCAGCGTATCACTGCATAACCGCCCGCTCAATCCGCTGGAACGCGCCCCCATCACCGACGTGCTCGATGTCGGCGTGCGTGCGATAAACAGCCTGTTGACCGTTGGGCGCGGACAGCGCATGGGCCTGTTTGCGGGCAGCGGCATCGGCAAGAGCATGCTGCTCGGCATGATGGCGCGCTACACCAGCGCCGATGTCATCGTGGTCGGACTGATCGGCGAGCGCGGACGTGAGGTCAAGGAGTTCATCGAAAACATCCTGGGCGCGGAAGGACTTGCCCGCGCGGTGGTGGTCGCGGCGCCGGCGGACACCAGTCCGCTGATGCGATTACAGGGCGCGGCCTACGCCACGGCCATCGCGGAACATTTCCGCGACGAAGGCAAGCACGTGCTGCTGATCATGGATTCGCTGACGCGCTTTGCGATGGCGCAGCGCGAAATCGCGCTCGCGATCGGCGAACCGCCCGTCACTCGTGGTTACCCGCCATCGGTATTCGCCAAACTGCCGCAACTGGTGGAGCGCGCCGGCAACGCCGGGCAAGGCGGCGGTTCCATCACCGCGTTCTACACCGTGCTGGCCGAGGGTGATGATCAGCAAGACCCCATTGCGGACAGCGCGCGTGCGATTCTGGACGGGCATATCGTACTGTCGCGCGCGCTGGCCGATCAGGGGCACTATCCCGCTATCGATATTGAAGCCTCCATCAGCCGCGCGCTCACCAGTTTGGTGGACACACCGCAATTCGATCTCGTGCGCCGCTTCAAGAGCCTGTATTCGCGTTACCAGCGCAATCGCGACCTGGTCAGCGTCGGCGCGTATAACGCCGGCAGCGACCCGTTGCTGGATCAGGCGCTTGCGTTGTATCCGAGCATGGAAACATTCCTTCAGCAAAATGTCGCGGAACGCGCCACTTATACGGAAAGCATCGATGGCATGCGCGTGCTATTACAGGCTGTCGCGCCGGCATAAAACCCGGCACCTTCAACTGGCAGAACGACTCATGACACGATCCTTCGCACTACAGGGCTTGCTGGATATCGCTACGTCGGAAGCGGATGCCGCAGCCGTAAGCCTCGGCAACCTCAATCGTCAGGTACTACTGCAGGAACAAAAACTTGCGCTGCTGATTCAGTATCGCACGGACTATCAGGAACGTCTGCGCCGCGCCATTGCCACGGGTCTCGATGCCGTCGGACTGCGAAATTTCAACGATTTCATCGGACGTCTCGAGCAGGCTATTGCGCAGCAGCGCACCGCAATCGGCGATGCACGCGGACGCGCCGAGCGCGGCCGTCTTCATTGGCAAGAAAAGCAACGCAAATCGAAAGCTTTCGACACCCTGTCGCAACGCGCAGGCGCTGCATTGGTGCGTATTGAAAACAGCCGCGAGCAAAAATCACAAGACGATTTTGCCAGTCACGCCATGCGCCGGAAATCCTGCGCGCAACGCTAGTTTGCATTGACGCATCCCCTTCAAAGGTTAAACGGAGAAACTAAAAATCATGGAAAGCGTTCAAACACAAATACTGACCGCGCCTCCCGGCAAGGCGAAACCGGCCGCAACGGGCGCAGCAGCAGCCAGCGACTTTGCTGCTGATCCGCAAAAAGGCTTCCCGGCATTGCTGCTGAGTCTAATGGGGATTGCATTGCCCAAAGATGCGGCTGCCGACATGACATTGATGACAGCCCTCAAGCCGGAAGAGATGGAACACGACGGAGTACCGGTCGTGCCCGCCGGCATTCCGGATGCAGCACCGCTGCCGATGATGACACTGCCGATTGCACTCCTGCCGCCGATGCCCGAGGCCGCCGCCAGCGGGTTGTCAGCGGAGTTGATGATCGCAGGCCGCGTGCGTCCTTGCATGGATGCCGCAACAGAAAAATTGGATAGCGCGCCGAGCATGGCGTCCGGCGCACCCGTGCCCGCTGGAACAGCAGAGTTCATCGCGTCCGGTGAAAACCAGCCGCGCCTTTCGCTACACGCTGCCGACCCGCATACGGGACGCCCGGTGACGCCCCATCCGCAGCACGCGCTGGAAGCCCTCGCGGAACACCGCGATGCCGCCGTGACAAATCTGCCGGTACCGGAATTTACACAAGGCATGCATTCGTTGCATCCCTTGCACCCCATGCACCCTGCTCACCCTTCGCCCGCTGCAGCAGCGCACATCGAAACGCCCATCGGTACGCCTGAGTGGAGTGCCGAGTTCGCACAAAAGATTGTCTGGCTGGCCGGTGAAAAACAGCACACCGCCGAATTACATGTGAATCCGCCGGATCTTGGGCCGTTACACATCCGGCTTGCCACCGACGAAAATCAGACCAGCGCAATTTTTACATCGCCGCACAGCGACGTGCGCGAAGCCATTGAAGCCGCGCTGCCGCGCCTGCGGGAAGTACTGGCCGATAGCGGCATCACCCTCGGCCAAGCCAGTGTCACCGCGGACAGCCCTCGCGACGGATCGGCATTTGACCGGCAACGTCATCCGGCGCCGGTATTTAGCGGCGACGCCGATTCCGACGTCGTTGCGGCATCCAGCACAAGTCAAGACGTTGTGCGTGGCCGGGGTAACGGATTGGTCGATCTGTTCGCCTAAACCGCCAACACCAATCCGCGAAGAAACGCACCTTTGACCGCCTTTTCAATCGATGCGAATTCGTGCCCTATCCACATAATGCCGTGAACAAAGACTGGGAGAGTTGACCATGGCAGGCAAGAAAGAACCAGCCAAGAACACGGAGGCCGCAGATCCTGCTGCGGCGCCTGCACCTGGCCCGACGAAAAAATCCAAGGTCTTGAAATTATTGGCTATTTTAATCATTGTTGGCGGCGCCGGCGGCGGTGCTGCCTATTGGTATTTGGGACAAAACAAGAACCCCGGCACCGCCGCCGAGGCCAAACCGCAACCGGCCAAGCCGCCCGTCTATGTGCCGCTGGAACCCTTCACGGTGAATTTACAGATTGAAGAAAATCCGCAGTTCCTGCAAACAGGGCTGTCCCTCAAGGTATCCGATGCCACGGTGGTTGACGCACTCAAGCTGCATATGCCTGAAGTGCGTGATCGCATCTTGCTGCTGCTGTCGAGCCGCAAAGCGTCGGAGTTACTCACGCTCGACGGTAAACGCAAATTGAGTAACGACATCGTTGAAACCGTCAATGCAATACTTTCGCCACAGGCGCCGAAAGTGGCAGTGGCAACAGCAATAGCGCCTCCTCCTGCAAAGCCACCACAGGAAGCGCCGCCCGCTGACGGTGAGGCCAAACCGGAAACGGAGGCCGTCGCTGCAACAAGTGAGGACAAACCGGAACCGGAGGCAGCCGCGCCAGCACCCAAGCTGCCCATTCTGAGCGTGCTGTTCACCTCGTTCATCGTCCAGTAATCCTGCAATGACCAAGGACTTCCTGTCGCAGGATGAAGTTGACGCATTGCTCAAAGGCGTCAACGGCGAACCGGACGAAACCCCTGAGGAGGTAAATCCGACGGGCGTTCGCCCTTACAATCTCGCGACCCAGGAACGCATTGTTCGCGGGCGCATGCCCACGCTGGAAATCATCAACGAGCGCTTTGCCAGACTGCTGCGCATCGGACTTTTCAATTTCATGCGCCGCACTGCGGAGATCTCCATCGGCCCGGTTCGCACCACCAAATACAGCGAGTTCATCCGCAATCTGGTAGTGCCAACCAATCTCAACATAGTTCAAATCAAACCACTCCGTGGAAACGCGCTGTTTATTTTCGACCCGAACCTGGTTTTCCTGATCGTTGACAACCTGTTCGGCGGCAGCGGCCAGATGCAAACGCGCGTCGAAGGACGTGACTTCACACCCACCGAACAACGTATCATTCAACGATTGCTCGCCATTGTGTTCGACGATCTCGAAAAATCGTGGGCGTCCGTGCATCCGGTCAAATTCGAACATGTGCGCTCCGAAATTAACACGCAGTTCGTAAACATCGCTACGCCCAACGAAGTGGTAATCGTTACGACCTTCACCATTGAATTCGGCTCGACGAGCGGCCAATTTCACATCTGCATCCCTTACGCGATGGTGGAACCGATCCGTGATGTGCTCTACAGCAGCGTGCAAGGCGACCAAATGGAAGTTGATAAACGTTGGGTCAGCCTGCTCTCCAAGCAGGTGCAAAGCGCCGAAGTGACGCTGGTATTGAATCTTGGGCATGCACAACTCACCATCGATCAGCTGCTGGGCATGCAGGTGGGTGATGTCATTTCGGTAGAGGTACCGCAGCCGATCATCGCGGAAGTCGATGGCGTGCCGGTGATTGAATGCAAGTGCGGATTATTCAACGGCCAGTACGCGCTAAAAGTTGAAAAATTGTTATCAAGTGCCGGCCAAGATGCCTGACAGGAGAACACCATGACAGAAGTCGCTACGCAAGAACAAGTATCCGCTGACGACTGGGCCGCGGCCATGGCCGAAGCCACGCCCGCCCCGAATACCGCGGCGGCGGGCGGCTCAACACAAGTTGCCGCACCGATATTTGAACAGTTTTCGGGCGGCGCAAAAAAAACGGGCGTCCACAACGATATCGACATGATTCTCGATATTCCCGTTCAGCTGACGGTGGAATTAGGCCGTACCAAAATCGCCATCAAAAATCTGCTGCAACTCGCGCAGGGCTCCGTGGTCGAACTGGAAGGACTCGCTGGCGAGCCGATGGACGTTCTGGTAAACGGCTGCTTGATCGCGCAAGGCGAAGTCGTCGTGGTCAACGACAAATTCGGCATCCGCCTGACCGATATCATCACACCCTCCGAACGGCTGCGGAAGCTGAAACGATGAAGCAGCGTTTCTCCGGCACGGTGTTGCTGATAGGGAGCAGTTGCATCGCTCCGCTGGCCTGTGCCGCCACGACCACCAGCAATACCGCGGCGGCCAGTCCCGCCACGAGTCCGATGATGAGCATGATGATCAGCACATTGATTGTCATCGCACTCATCGTTGCTGCCGCGTGGGTGCTCAAGCGCCTTGCACCGCGCCACTACGCCAAAAGCGATACGTTACGCGTGGTCGCGGGCGCGGCAGTCGGACAGCGCGAACGTGTCGTTGTGGTTGAAATCGGCGCGACGTGGCTGGTACTGGGCGTGGCTCCCGGGCACGTCAATGTGCTGCACCATCTGCCGCGCGCCGAGCAGCCAGCGGAACCCATGGAAACCACCAAGCCGCGCACCTTCGCGCACTGGCTTACCTTGGTAACAAAAAAAGTCAATGAAAACAAGTAGATGGATATTTTTTGCTGTTCTGCTGCTCAGTGCAGCCATGCCGGTGATGGCGCAGACGGCATCACTACCGTTGGGCAGCAGCACACCCGCAGGCGGTGGCGGACAAACCTACAGTCTGAGCATACAGACGCTGCTGTTGCTGACATCCATCACATTCCTGCCGGCGGTGTTGCTGATGATGACCGGATTCACGCGCATCATCATCGTACTGTCACTACTGCGTCAGGCACTCGGCACACCCGCGTCGCCGCCCAATCAGGTGCTGATCGGATTATCGTTATTCCTCACGCTGTTCGTAATGTCACCCACGCTGGACAAGATATACACCGAGGCCTATCAGCCATTTTCCGAGGACAAGATCACCTTCACGGCCGCCATTGAGAAAGGCAGCGCGCCGTTGCGCACCTTCATGCTCAAACAAACGCGCGAGGGTGACCTGGCGCTGTTCACACAACTCTCAGGGCAAAAGGTGGAGAACACCGCACAGGTGCCGATGAAAGTTCTCATTCCGGCCTATGTCGCCAGCGAACTGAAAACTGCCTTTCAGATCGGCTTCATCATTTTCCTGCCGTTTCTGATTATCGACATGGTGGTTGCCAGCGTGCTGATGTCGATGGGCATGATGATGGTATCGCCCGCGATGGTGTCGCTGCCGTTCAAACTGATGATCTTTGTGCTGGTGGACGGATGGGCGCTGTTGCTGGCGTCGCTTGCGCAGAGCTTCGCCACATAAAACAGGATCGCGCCATGACCGCCGAAAGCGTTATCTCCCTTGGACAACAAGCACTGCTCACCATGTTGCTGGTTTCCGCGCCCATGCTGCTGGCAGCACTCGCGGTTGGCTTGTTGGTGAGCATTTTCCAGGCCGCCACGCAAATCAACGAAATGACGCTGTCGTTCATCCCGAAACTCATTGCGGTATTCGCTACCCTCGTCATTGCCGGACCATGGATGACCGGATTGCTAGTCGATTACATCCGCAGACTGTTTAGCAGCATACCCGGCATCATCGGCTAGCGCCACTCCAGGCCCATGATCACGCTCACCTCCGCCCAACTCAGCGGCTGGATCGCCATGATTGTGTGGCCCCTGTCACGCATCCTCGCGCTGATCGCCAGCGCGCCGATTACCGGCAATCAGCAATTCCCGCTCTCCGCCAAAATCGGCCTCGCCGTATTGCTTACCATCCTGGTGGCGCCGGTGCTTCCCGCATCATCCGTCGTTGATCCCGGCAGCGGCGCAGGCGTTCTCCTGCTCATCCGGGAAATCCTGATCGGGCTGGCGATGGGACTCGCCATGCGGGTGGTGTTTGCCGGCGTGAGTATGGCAGGCGATCTCATCGGCCTGCAAATGGGCCTGGGCTTCGCGCAATTTTATGACCCGCAAAGCAATGCGCACGCGCCGGTCACCGGACAGTTTCTTGGATTAATGGCGACCCTCACCTTTCTGTCGCTCAACGGCCATTTGATGCTGATTGCCACACTGGTGGAATCGTTTCAGCAAGCGCCAGTCGATAGCGCAGGAACGCTCGCCGGCAATGCGATGCTGCTGGCGCAATGGGGCGGTACCGTCATGCGCACAGCCCTATTGCTGTCGTTGCCGCTGATCGCGGTGCTACTGGTAACGAATATCGCGCTCGGCGTACTGTCGCGGGCTGCTGCACAACTAAACATATTCGCCATCGGCTTTCCGATCACGCTGGGCATCGGCTTTATCGCGTTGCTCGTGGGACTGCCCTATCTGATCCCGGTATTGGAAAAACTGTTTAACGAAGGACTGCAAGCGATGCTGCGCATCGCCACCTTTCGTTAACGCACAATTTCGACAATGCCCTGCGCGACCCGTTGTGCAATAGGCACCACCGAATCAATGCCTTCGGTAAATTCAACAACGCGATAATGCCGCGAACCCAGCTCAATGGCGATTTGCTCCGCGCGGCGGTGAAACGCGGGCATGACCTCGCCATCCCCGCCGGTGGTAAAGCGCTTTTTGCGCATAGAGATGCGAAAGCGGCTCTCGCCCACGCGCATTTGCTCAATATGCCAATTGGGCGCCAGCGGATCGATGATGACGAACAACAATGCACCGGCGGCAATGCTCTCCAGCGGAATATGCAACGCATTGGTGACGTTGATCGTCTGACTGGGAATCAGCACGCCTTTCGAACTGCTGCCTTCGATGGTTGAGCAACCGCCGGCAATCAAAGCAAGGCCAATGACGCTTGTGCGCGATAATTTCATGATAGTTTAATCACAATAGACTGAAAAGATTCAGCGACGTCACTTTAAGAAACGATTTCTGCGCCGCATCCAGTTGTGTCTGCTGCATGGTCAATTCGCTGATAGCCTTGGCATAATCAAGTTCCTGCAATTCCGACAGCCTGCCATCGTAATGCAGCGATAAATCGGCGCCGGCACTCTGCTCGGTGTCCACTTCCTTGAGCCGCGCGCCGATATCGGCCCGCACTTTGAGCACGTTTTCGAGCGCGTTATCCAGACCCAGCATCGATGCATTGAGCGAATTCTGATAGGCTGCCGCCGACCCCGCGTTGGCGGTTACGCCGCTTTGCAGCGCCGTAATCAAGTCGTGCATAGTCGAAAATACGTCGCGATTGACGCTGGCCTTGACGCTAAACGTGTCGCCATTTGCCGGCGCACCTTCAACCGTCACCATCGCACCGTAATCGAACGGGGTGGCATTGGTGTCCGGCGGCGCTTGCGTTTTGAGAGAGATCGTACTGCCCGCCGTGTACGCGCGCAGATACGGCCCCGCGCCCGGCGCCGCGCCCGTCAGCAGCGAGATGTTATTGACGTTATCGACAATATCGTACGTCGTCTGCGGCGACGCCACGCTGCCGCTAACGTGAAATTTAATAGTGAAGTCTTTCGGGTTTCCCGGCGCATTCCAGCTCGCGGGGTTAGTCACGGTTCCGGGACTGATGATGCCGCCACCAGTGTTCAACGCGCCCGGCGCAGCGGCGAACACGCCGTTCCCGTTTTTGATAGCGAGGAACACCGCATTGCCGGAGTCATTGATCGGAATCGTGCGTGACGGGCCGATCTGTATCATTCGCTGCCCATCGTCACCGGCATAAGCAACGTTGCCCGGACTGGCTTGCGCGAAGGGCTGCGTGGCGCCTTGATAGCCCGAGAACAAATACTGCCCGTTACCGTTGCCGTGATTGGCGACGGCGAGCAATTCGTCATAGCGGCTTTTTAATTCGACTGCAAGCGCCGCCCGATCGCTGTTGCCAAGCGATGCATTGCCTGCGTACACCGCCAATGTTCTGACGTCCTGCAGTACCGATGTGACCGTGGCAAGTGCACCTTCCTCCAGGGTGAGCTGCGATATCGCATTGCCGCCATTTAACTGATACTGGCTGTTCAATGCTTGTGACTGCTTGAGATCCAGCGCGGTTGCCGACGCCACCGGATCATCGGATGGCACGAGAATGCGCTGGCCGGTTGCCAGTTGTTGCTGCAAGCGCAACATGTCCTGCTGACGCTGCTGCACGCTCTCAATTCCCATTCCATAAATCATCGCCGTGCTGATACGCATAATAAATCCCTACCTTCCGAGTTCCAGCAAGGTTTGAAACAGACTGGAGGCGACCTGTATCATTTTTCCCGCCGCTTGATAGGCCTGTTGATAGCGCAACAGGTTTGCCGCTTCTTCGTCGAGATTGACGCCGGACAACGACTGCTGCGTCTGCAAGGCCTGATCCACCACAGTTTTTTGCGCTAGCGACATGATGTCGATCTGCCGCGTTTTGTTGCCCACTTCCGCAACCAATTGGCTATATGCGCCCTGATACCCCGTGGTGCCGCCGGCCAGCGTGTTTTGGGTTTGCAGACCACCCAGCAACAACGCATTGCGCCCATCCGCCACGCCGCCGCTGTTAGGCGCAATAGTGAAGACATCGCCTGTTGCGGCGCTGCCCTGCAATTGCACCGTCCAGCCGTTATAGCTGATGTTCGCACCTGCCGTGTACGCCACGCCGGTGGGATTTCCGGTGCCGGTGCCCGATACGTCGAAGGTCGTTGCGCTGGTGAACGTGATCGTCACCAGTTGCTGCAGGTTCGCATTGGGCGGCGGCGGTGCATTAACGGTTCCGGCATTGATCGTGCCCGATCCGGCATTCGCGCCCGACGCCGCCGTGCGAACAGGCGCCGCTGCGGCGATCCGCGCCGGGTCCTCGATACGCATGTCCATATTGCGTGCCGCGCTACGGAGCGGCTGAATTAAAAAGCTGTCACCAACGCCGGCAACACCCGATGCGAGCGACAAGGTCACACCATCCAGCGTCTGCGGCAGCGACGCATACGTCGTCGTGGCGGCGTCCGACAGCCGCGTCACCGTGTAGTTTGCACCGGTATACGTCAGGCGATAGTCGCTGGCGGTCAATGCGCTCGCGTCGCTGATCACTGCGGCGACAACAGCGGTGCCAACGTTGTTTGAGCGGCCGAATACTTCAGGCGCCGGCGCGGCAAAAAATGCGCCGCCGAGCGCGCCGCTCAAATCCTGGCCCAACTGATGCTGATCGTTGAACGTCATTGCCAATCCCGCCGCGACACGGCCGAGCGCATTTTGTGCCGCATCCAGATCATTGCCGCGAAAGGCCAGCAAACCGCCCAGGCTGCCGCCGCGCAAGCTCGCCTGATTTAGCGGTACGACTGCACCGGCGGAAACGTAGCCCACATCCAGTTGCGACGGATCGTTAAGCGAAGGCGCCACCGCCAGTTTCATGGACTGCTGGCCGACGACCAGGCTCTGTCCGTTGCCTATGAATAAATTGATGGTACCGTCGTTTTGATCCACCGCAGTGGCGCCGACCAAACCGTTCAATTGGCTAACCAGTAAATCGCGCTGATCCAGTAGGTCGTTTGGCGGTTGCGTCGCGTTTTGCTGGACAGAGAGGATGCGGCCATTGATCGCGGCAATTTGTTGCGCGTACGAATTGATCTCCC
This sequence comes from Burkholderiales bacterium, assembly GCA_040081205.1. Taxonomy (GTDB): domain Bacteria; phylum Pseudomonadota; class Gammaproteobacteria; order Burkholderiales; family SG8-41; genus UBA5216. Next base: position 38,118 of record JBEBHE010000001.1, read on the forward strand.
CTACCGTGGTGGTCAATTGGGAATCGATGCCATCGCGTATATCGTCGAATCGCGCCGCCAGCGCGTTAAACCGCGAGGTCAACGCCTCCCCCGCCGACAACATCAACTGCCGCGAGGGAATGCTCGACGGATCGGCCGCTACCGCTTGCGCCGCCGAAAAAAAGTCCTGTAGCGCGGGTGATAAACCCACGCTGCCATTGGCCACGATGTTGTCAATGCGGCTTAACTGCGCATGATATGTAGCGTAGTAACTGGCCTGCGACTGGGCGTCGACAAGCTGGCTTTCCACGAATCCACTATACGCGCGCAGCACGGTGTCAACCTGCGTGCCTTGTCCAAAAAATCCGCTGCCGGTCGCCAGGGGTATCGCCGTACTTTGATGAATCGTCTGACGGTGATAACCGTCAGTACTGGCGTTGGCAATATTGTGGCCGGTCGTAACCAATCCTGCCTGCGCTGCGGCCAAACCGCTGACGCCTATGCTGAAAATGCCGTCGCTCATGATGTAAGAATGGCCGTCAAATTAGTAATCCGTGCGTTCGGTTAACGTCAGCGTAGCGCCACAACTTGAGGGCGTTGGTCAACCGCAAGCGCCTGTCGTATCGGCGGACTGTTGATCACGCTTACCAGCTTGTCGGCGTACGCCGGGTCGGTCGCGTAGCCCCCGCGCTGCAAGCCGCGTGCAAATCCCCTGGCATCCCCCTGCCCTACCGCAGCGGAATAGCGTGCGTTGTCACGCAATAAACTGGCGTAATCGCGAAAACTCTCGTCGTACGACGCATAAACCCGGAATTTCTCCACCACTTTAGTGGCAACACCATTCACATAAGCAGTAGCTGTCTTGTCAACCGTGGCGCCTTTCCAATCCGCGCCCGCTTTGATACCGAACAGGTTATGGCTAGGCTGGCCGTCCGCCTTGCGTATCTCATAGCGTCCCCACCCGCTTTCGAGCGCCGCCTGACCCACAATAAACTGCGGCTGCACCCCCAGTTCTTGCGCAGCATCCACCGCATGCGACCATACGCGTTTCACGAAATCGCCCGGCTGCTGAATCGCGGCAGTGCTAGAAACCGGTGCCGAAGCACGACTGGCCTGCGGCTCCGTCGCGGCGCGCACCGATATTGGCGTTGGCGCTGGCCGCTCGCGCACGGCGACGGGCAACGCCGGCATTACGATATCGCTGCGTGTGGCGGGAAAATGAGCACCGCTATTGCTTGCGCCATAGGCGGCGCGGATCAATCCTCCGGCATAGGCATTATCCGGCGAAAATGCGGCAGCCACCGCCATCGCGCCCGGCGTTCCTCGTTGCGCCACCGCCACGCCGGTGGAAAGGTCGGGTAGCGCCTTGGGCACAGCCAACTCGCGCGCGTTGTTGATGACGCCGACCAGCTTTTCGGCGTACGCCGGATCGGTGGCATAACCGCCGCGTTGCAATCCCTGTGCAAAGCCCTTGGCATCACCCTGGCCGATCACACCGGCGTAACGCGCGTTGTCCTTCAGCAAATTGGCATAGTCGCGAAAGGCGTCGCTATAGGATGCATAAACGCGAAATTTATCAACCGTCTTAACCGCCACACCATTCACGTACTCGATGGTCGATTTCTCGACCGAGGGCCCTTTCCAGTTGCCGGCCGCCTTGATGCCAAACAGGTTATGGCTCGGCTGCCCCTCGGCGGTGCGTATTTCATATTTGCCCCATCCGCTTTCAAGCGCCGCCTGCCCTACGATGAATTGCGGTTGCACGCCCAGCGCTTGTGCGGCATCCACGGCATGCGACCACACGCGGTTCACAAAATCTCCTGGTTGCTGACTCGCCGCCGAAGCTGGCGCGGGAGCAGGAGCCGGTACTGGCACAGCAGCGCGGTTCACCGGCGGGGTCGCGGCCAGTGCATCCGAGAATAACGCGCTTGATTTACTGCTGTCGGTGAAATTCGCGGACAACTGGCGCGTCATGACTTCCGCCAAACCAGTGCCGCGTTTGGCCATGTGCTGCGCCAGTTGCTGATCAAGCAACGAGGTGTAGAGCTTGGTCTGCTCGCTATCGAACGGACCGTCCTGCGGCGTGGCGGAGCGCATGCTCTTCAACATCATGCCCAGAAACAATGATTCAAACTGTTTTGAGGCAGCGGCAACCGATTCACCGGGATTGGTTTTAGCCTTAAGCCGGAGCGATTCGAGCCCCTGCGTATCGACTGCAAGCGTATTGGGCGTATTGAACGTGTTGGCGGCTGGCGTCATGATTAGATGATTTCGAGTTCGGCGCGCAAGGCGCCGGATGCCTTCATGGCTTGGAGTATCGAGAGCAAATCCTGCGGCGTCGCGCCAATGGAGTTGAGTGCTTTCACCACCTCGGCCAGGTTCACGCCCTTCACCATCGTCAAACCGCCTTTGTCCTGGCGGATTTCGATTTTGTCTTTTTGCGCTTGTACCGTTTGCCCTTGCGAAAAAGGTCCCGGCTGACTGACCACCGGTTCGCTGGAAATCGTGACTGACAGGTTGCCGTGCGCAACCGCGCAGGTCTCCACCGTCACCGCCTGATTCATCACCACGGAACCGGTGCGCGCATTCACAATCACCCTTGCCACGCTGTCGCCGGGCCGCACCTCCATGTTTTCGATACGCGACAGGAAGTCCACCCGCCGGTCAGGTGCCGCAGGAACGGCGACCTGGATGGTGCGCGCGTCTATCGACGTGGCGGTACCGGCGCCGAACGATTCGTTGATGACATCAACCATGCGCCGCGCCGTAGTGAAATCCGTCGTATTCAGCCCCAGAAGAATATGCCCGTCGCGACCCAACACCGTAGGCACCTCACGCTCAACCGAAGCGCCGCCGCTGATGCGCCCGACCGACAAATGATTGACAGTGACGCTGGATCCGCCCGGCGTGGAAGCGCCCACGCCACCCACCAGCACATGGCCTTGTGCCATCGCATACACCTGGCCATCTGCGCCACGCATCGGCGACATCAGCAAGGTGCCGCCGCGCAGAGATTTGGCGTTACCCATTGACGACACCGTCACGTCAATCGCCTGCCCAGGTTTTGCGAACGGCGGCAGCACGGCAGTCAACATCACCGCAGCCACGTTCTTGAGTTGCAGGCTGACACCGGGCGGCAAATTCACGCCAAGCTGCCCCAGCATGCTGGTCAGACTCTGCACGGTAAACGGCGTCTGTGTGGTTTGATCGCCGCTGCCATCGAGGCCCACCACCAATCCGTATCCGAGCAACTGATTCGTGCGCACCCCCTGAACGGTGGCGAGATCCTTGATGCGCTCGGCATGCAGCGGTGGTGCGAGCAGCGACATTGCTGTCGCAGCAGCGATTGCCGCCAAAAAAACAAAGTTTTTTAAGTATTTGTTTTTAAACATTATTTATGCTAGTTAAAATGGCAGTACGTTGAGAAAAAATTTGCTCAGCCATCCCATCGACTGCGTACTGTCGATCTGCCCGTTGCCGCGGTATTCAATTCGTGCATCCGCTACCTGCACGGAATTCACACTGTTCGCTGACGTGATGTACGTCGGATTAACGATGCCCGAAAACCGGATGAATTCGGAGCCTTGGCTGATGCCGACCTGCTTCTCGCCGCTCACCAGCAAATTGCCGTTGGGCAGCACCTCGGTCACGGTGACCGTGATGGTGCCGGTAAACACATTATTGCTGGTACTTTGGCCATCGCCGCTGAATTTAAAATCAGAATTGGCACCGAGATTCGTTCCGAGGAAACTCTTGCCCGGCAATCCGGCCATAGCGGACACGGAGAAATTATTGTCGCTTGACCGGTTGGTCGTGCTCGCGGATTTTTTGTCGGCATTGGTATTTTCGACAATGCTGATGGTCAGCGTGTCACCAACGCTGCGCGCTCGCCGGTCTTCGAACAACGGGCGATAGGCGCTTCCCGTCTGGTAGATACTGCCATTCGTCGCTGCCGGCGGCGCAACGGACGCCGGACGCGCCGTCATCGGTTGATGCACGGATGTCGGCGGTGTAGTCGAGATGCACCCGGACAATAAAAGCAAAAAAATTATCGGCACAAAAATTTTCATGGCGGCTCCGTTACAGTTGCGTCAGCTTCTGCAACATCTGATCCGATGTCGTGATCGCTTTGGAATTAATTTCGTAGGCACGCTGCGTCTGTATCATGTTGACCAACTCTTCGACCACATTGACATTGGAAGTCTCGACGTAATTTTGCGTGATCAGACCCAGTCCGTTGCTGCCCGGTGCATTGGTACTTGCAGTACCCGAGGCTGCCGTCTCCACGTAAAGGTTTTCGCCCATGCTTTGCAGACCCGCTGGATTGACAAAACCGGTGAGTTGCAGCGCACCCACCTGCGTCGGCGTCGCCGAACCCGCGCGCGTCACCGACACCACGCCGTCGCGCGCGATGGTGACATTCAATGCGTTGGAAGGAATCGTGATCGCAGGCTGTACGTGAAAACCGCTGGACGTCACCAATTGACCTTGCGCGTCGAGATGAAACGAGCCGTCGCGTGTGAAAGCCGTGCCGCCATCCGGCAATTGGACCTGGAAAAACCCCCCGCCGTTGATCGCTACGTCGAGTGAGTTGCCGGTTTGTTGCAGATTACCCTGAGTAAAAATGCGCTCGGTTGCCACCGGCCGCACGCCGGTGCCGAGTTGCAGTCCCGACGGCAATTGCGTCTGCTGCGACGACTGCGCGCCGGGCTGGCGTATGGTTTGATACAGCAAATCTTCAAACACAGGACGCGCGCGCTTGAAACCGTTGGTGCTGACGTTCGCGAGGTTATTCGCGATCACATCCATATTGGTCTGCTGCGCGTCCAGCCCGGTTTTTGAAATCCACAAGGAACGAATCATGTTATTTCCCGCTGGTGAGTAAAGGGTTAACCCTGCATCGACAGTAACTGCGCGGCCTGACGCGCATTGGCTTCGGCGTTTTGCAGCGATTTCATCTGCATGTCGAACTGGCGGGCCAGTGCGATCATACTGACCATCGCATCGACGACGTTGACGTTGCTCGTCTCCAGCGCGCCCGAAACAATACGCACAGCCGCATCGGCAGGCGCTTCGCCGCGCGCCCGAAACAATCCATCATCGCCGCGCGTCAGGTTTGCGTCAGGCGGATTAACCAGTTTGATGCGTCCGACCGACGAACTCGCGCCGGGCTTGTTGCCGGCCTGCACGGTGGAAACCGTTCCGTCGCCTGCAATCGTCACCAGCGTATTACCGGGGATCGAAATCGGGCCGCCATCGCCGATGACCGTATGGCCGTTTCGCGTCTGCAACACACCGTTCGCGTCCATCTGCAGACTGCCGGCACGGGTGTACGCTTCGCTGCCGTCCGGCGCCTGCACCGCGATCCAGCCCTTGCCCTGCACCGCGATATCGAGATCGCGGCCGGTATGCTGTATAGCGCCCGGCGTAAAATCGGCCCCCGGCGTCGAATCAACCACAAACGCACGCGTCGGCGCACCCTCGCCGACAATCGGCACCGCGCGAAATACAGAAGTCTCCGCACGAAAGCCATTGGTACTCACGTTCGCAAGATTGTGCGACACCACGGCCTGCTGACCGAGCGTTTGTTTGGCGCCGGTCATCGACTGATAAATCATGCGGTCCATGAATAATGCCTCATGTCATGAATGGATGGCTCACTTCAACCGATGCCGTTACCGTAAATTCACCAGTGTCTGAAGCATGGCATCCTGAGTCTTGATGGTTTGCGCATTGGCCTGATACACACGCTGTGCCGTGATCATCCGTACCAGTTCGGCGGTGAGGTCCACATTCGATTCTTCTACCGCCGCCGATTGCAACGGCCCGAAATTCCCGTTGCCGGGCGTCCCGGTTATCGCAAGGCCGGAATCTGCGCTTTCCTCCCAGCGGTTATTCCCGATCGGCTTGAGACCCTGCGGATTGGCAAACGTGGACAGCGCAATCTGTCCCAGATTCTTGGTCTGGCCGTTGGTGTAGTTACCGACAACGATGCCTTCGCTACCCACATTAATGCCCGCGAGACGGCCCGATGTGAAGCCGTCCTGCGATAGCGAATTGATGCCAAAATCCGAACCGAATTGTGTGCTCCCGGTCAAATTCAGATCAAACGTCAGCGGCGTCACCGCGCCGCCGGCCACTGCAAGCGACGTGACCACCGGCGTCGCGCTGGTCAGCGCGCCCGAACTGTTGAAAGTCAGGCTCACCGGGTTGCCCGCGCCCGCGCCCAGATTAACGTTCGCAAGCGGTGTACCGTCAACGGACCCTCGCAAGTCCCACTGCCCATTCACAGCTGTCTTGACGAAATAAAGCGTAAACACATGCGGGTTGCCGAGCGTGTCGTAAACAGCACCCGACGTCGATTGACTGAAACTGGTCGGGTCAGCCGGACTAAATATGGCGGTTGTCGGCGGCGGCGTGCGTGAATCCAGATTAAGGTCGGCCAGGAATTTCGATGTCGGCGACGGCGCAAGCTGCGAGGCCGATACTTGTAACGGCACCGGCGTAGACAGCACAATGTTGCCGCTGACATCCGCCGCGTAGCCGGTCAGTTGCAAGCCATCGGTCGTCACGACATAACCATCGCTATCAAGGTGAAATTGTCCGTTGCGCGTATACGCAATCGAACCGCTATCGCTGACGCGGAAAAAGCCCTTGCCGTTGATCGCCACGTCCAGCGGATTATTGGTCGCCGTCAGGTTACCCTGGGTAAAACGCTGGCCCACGGCGGCGACCCGGCTGCCGAGACCAATCTGACTGCCGCCGCCACCGCTCAGGGATGCCGCATACACATCGGCGAATTCAGCGCGTGAGCTTTTGAAACCAACCGTCGAGGCATTGGCCACGTTGTTGCCGATTACGTCGAGATCTGCTGCGGCCACATTGAGGCCGCTCAATCCTGTTTGAAATGCCATAGCTGTCTCCTGGTTACCTGATACTGCGAATTTGCTGCATGGTGAGTTCACCCAACCCGTCAACAGTGACGCGTGTTCCATTGCTGCCCGGCAGCACGCCTGTGACCAGGCCGGTTGCAACCGGTGTGGATGCGATTTTCTGACTGGCACCTGTCGCGACCACCTGGAAGGTATAGGCGCCGGGCGCCATCGTCGCGCCGGCATCGTTGCGGCCATCCCATTCGAAAGTCACGAGACCGCTGTCGCGCGGACCCAGTTCAAGCTGGCGCACAAGATTCCCCGCCGGCCCGTTGATATTGACCTTGACGCTATCGGCGGCACGATCCAGCTGCATACCGGCACGTGCCGGCGCGCCGGCGGCGAGCGTCAGCGTGTTGCCGTCCGCCAGCACGGTGCGTCCGATCAGCGATGCAGACTGCAGCGATTGGCCGGAGAGGAACGACGCCGACATCGCGCTGAGCGTGTTGTTGAGCTTCTCGATACCGTTGACCGTGTTGATTTGCGCCAACTGCGATGTCACCTGCGCGTTGTCGAGCGGGTTCAACGGATCCTGATTTTTCATCTGCGTCACCAGCAGCTTCAAAAAACGATCCTGAATCGCACTGGTGCTCGACGCCGGTGCCGTTGCGCCGCTGGTTCCGGTGGCCTTCGCCACATCCTGAATAACATTCATATCATCACCTCAATCTGTCTAAGAGCCGAGTTGCAGGGTTTTCAACAACAATGTTTTCGCCGTGTTCATCACTTCGACGTTGTTCTGATACGACCGGGAAGCCGAAATCATATTGACCATTTCATCCACCACATTCACGTTGGGCATGGAGATGTAGCCCTGCGAATCCGCCAGCGGGTGCTTGGGGTCATGGATTTTTTTCAACGGCGATTGATCTTCGATCACACTGCTCACGCGCACACTGCTGGCATCGGCGCCGGCGATCGGCACCGTGCTGAACACCACCTGTTTCGCGCGGTACGGCGTGCCGTCGGGACCGGTGGCGCTGTCTGCATTGGCGAGGTTGCTCGCCACGGTG
>JBEBHE010000097.1:0-14002 GCA_040081205.1 Burkholderiales bacterium
ATTCTACTCATTCCTTGCACGCCGCCTTGCAAAAAAATCCTTTAATAACTGCGCTGATTCGCTGGCAAGAAGTCCACCAGATACCGCCGCGTGGTGATTCAGCCGGTCCTCGGCAAACAGATTGACCACACTGCCAGCTGCACCCGTCTTGGGGTCCGGCGCACCAAAAATCACCTGCCCAATACGCGCGTGCAGCATCGCGCCGACACACATGCAGCACGGTTCCAGCGTCACGTAGAGACTACAGCCGACCAGCCGGTAATTACCCAATTGCTGCGCCGCGGTGCGCAGCGCGATTACTTCGGCATGTGCCGATGGATCGTGCGTGGCAATCGGCTGGTTATAACCCCGACCGATAATGGCTCCTTCTTTCACCACCACGGCACCGACGGGCACCTCGCCGTTTGCCGCCGCCTCGTGGGCCAATAGCAGCGCTGCTCGCATAAAAGATGCATCCATGCGCAAATCTTAGCGCGTTATCCGCCCGATCGGGATAGCTACGGCGATCCTGCCCGTAAAATCAGCCGGCAAGTGTCCACTCCTCATCAGCGCCAAAAATGTCAGGCGCGCCGGCAGGATGTGCCTGTAGCCAGCGCTACCCTGCCGGATCAATGGAATATGCCTTCAAGCAAGCGGTCACCGGGGCATGGGAGAAATCCACGCAGGCGCTCCGAGAACGATTGCGAGATACCAGCCCGGGCGTCGCCAAGGCGTACGCAATCTATTGCGGGACAGTAGCAGTTGCGAACCGCCAGAGCGTAATCAGCTTTCGTCGCCACCGGCTGTTAGCTATGCCCCGATACGTTTTCGCCCACGCACGCGATACTACATCTTACATCTTCCGCTTAACGTCCCGCGCCGTGTCCTGCGTTGCTTCGCCTGCTCGTTCAATGTCTTTTCCCGCACCTTCTATCGTGTTGCAGCCTGTGATCGCGCCCAGCAAGCCCAATAGCATTAATGTCGCAAAAATACTTTTCATCATGATATCTCTCCTAATCGGGTGTTTCATGCAAACAGTCGCGCCACCCGTTAAGCGTCACTGCGTTTCGTTGCGCACGACCCAAGCTTTGCTCAGCAGTCGACACACGTGCAGTATCTTCCCCTGCGAAGCCATGCACCGTGCGCTAGCGCACATATCACTTCGTGGCGGAAACGACGCCGGAAATCATCTCTGGAAAATGAGCAGCACGTAGGCGAAAAACACCAATAAATGAACGGCGCCCAGAAGTACATTGGTGCGATTGCTCGAAAATGTCATATTGCTCAACACCAGCGTCAACGACAGCAAGGTGATATCGACGGCGTCCAAACCAAGAATGATGGGTTTGCCGGCCAGCAGCCCGAAGATAAGGACTGCCGGGATCGTCAGCCCGATAGTGGCAAGCGCCGACCCCAGTAGGATGTTGACGGATCTTTGCAGATCGTTCGTCAGTGCCGCGCGTACCGCCCCGATGGACTCCGGCGCCAGCACCAGCATGGCAACCAGCAAACCTGCCAGGGCGACCGGCGCGCCCAACACCCGAATCGTAAAATCAATCGGCACCGCAAGCTGCTGGGTAAGGATTACCAACGGCCCCATGTATGCCAGCAGCAGTATCATGTGATACCGCACCGAGTAGACCTCGTGGACAATCCGCCAACTGCGTCTTGCACTTGTCGTTTCCACCGTCTGGCGCGGTGTCCGAAAATACGCACGATGGCGTCCCATCTGAATCGTCAGAAAGACACCATACAAGACCACGGATACCAGCGTCAAAAATGCGGCCTGAAGTGGCGAAAACGTCTGGTCAGTCGAGGAATGCGTGTAGTTGGGCACTACCAGTCCAATGACGGCCAAAGGCAATATGACCGCTAAAAACGCGTTGGCGCCCTGAAGGTTGTAATCCTGCTCGTGGTAGCGCAACGCGCCGATCAGTAACGTGAGCCCGACCATGCCGTTCAGAACAATCATGATCACAGCGAACATTGCATCACGCGCCAACGTCGGGCTGCCCTGCCCGGTGGACATCGCGGCAACAATGATCATCACCTCGATACCGGTGACGGACAACGTCAATACCAATGTACCTAATGGCTCGCCGAGTCTCTCCGCCAGGCTTTCCGCATGCCTTACGACCGCGAAGACGGAAAAAAGAATAATGAGTAACAACCAGATCAGAACCAGCGCAAACCATACTGGGTGTGACAGGTCCGCCAGCAAATTTTTGCCGAAGACGAGGAACACCAGCGTGGTGGCCAGATTCATCGCGAGCGGCCATTCCTGCAACAACCGATGCGCTATTTTTCTTATGAGGCTCATGCAAGGACTACGGTGATCTCGAGCACATCGTTATCTCAACACCGCGTTCCAACAGCAGCGCTGTTTCGCAACGCCCTCAGCGTCATGAGACAGCTCCGAACCAGTCGTAGCGAGGATGCGGGTTGCGTGCCGATGGCTCCGTGCGCTATCGCATGACAATCGCCGCGCTTACCGCGCATGTCATGCACTCAATCGCCGAACGCATCACAAAGACCGGCGTCCGTTAATGACTCCGACGAGCAGCATCACGACCGCCACCACCAGAAGCACGTGGATGAAACCACCGATGGTATAGGCACTGACGAATCCCAGCAGCCACAGGATGAGCAGAACAACAGCGATGGTATAGAGCATGATAGTTATCCTTTAAAATTGCGGAGCAACCGTTCAATCCGAACCGCTGCGCCATTCATAAATGGTTAATTACAAAGAATGGCGGCACGCTATTAAGTGTTTTAACAGCGTGCCGTATGCCTTGAATTATTTTCCGACCTGATTGCCTATGATGCCGCCGACTGCCGCACCACCGACCGTGCCAAGCGCGCTACCGCCCGTCAGTACCGCGCCCGCGACACCACCGATGCCGGCGCCAACCGCGGTACTCTTGTCCTGCGTCGACATGCCTGCGCAACCGCCCAAGCCAAGTAGCGCTGCCACCACAAATACACTAACTGTTAATCCGTGTTTCGTTTTCATTGGAATACCTTTATTTGGAATAAAACATTGAGAATCTCTCACCCGGGTAATGCCAGGACATCAAACCAATGGCCTAAACACACATCGGACAAGAGCATTACGTCTTGCCAAAACGCGCCTCACTTGGTGAAAAAAGGCACTGTTGGTGTCACTCGTTTGCACATCACACTGGTTGACATACCTCGGATTGGCGAGCCTGCCAGATCGCAAGCTGTTGCTCCGCTTCGCCGTGCGAGCAGCCAACTCTTTTCTGGATATAGTGGGCGAGGCGCGAGCGCTTCCCGATGATTACGTCGACGTAAGTCAGCTTGGGCCATTGGCGCTTAACGTTGTTCTTGAATTGCAACCAGTCACCTTCAATCTGCTTCCATTTCATGTGGTTTCCTTCCTGGTAAAATTCGTTTAGCTCGAATCATTGAAGGTTACGCGGACGAATTGCAGTCGTCCGTTTGGCAACGCACATAACTAACGCCCAAGCAACTCACCGGCGCGCTTCAGTGAAGCAACGCGATCACAGACTACCTTTGCAATGGCGACCAGCGGCGCGCCGAGCAGCAAACCCCAGACGCCCCACAACCAGCCGAAGAACAGCAGCGCGATAAACAGCACTGCCGCGTTCACACGCGCGAAGCGGCTTTGCAACCAAGTCATGAATGCCAATCCAATCACACCTGCTATGAGCAGAGAGACAATCGCGATGGCCAATGCATGGGCGATAGATCCGAACTGCAAAAATGCGGCCACGCCGCTGGCGAGCGCAATCAATGCCGAGCCGAGATAAGGCACGAAGTGCAGCAAACCGGCAGCGACGCCCCATATGCCCGCCTGCTCCATCCCCAGCGCCTCAAACGCAAGCCAGGTAGCGAATGCCAGCAGCGTGTTTGACAATAGCATCGCAAATAAATAGCGCTGCACCTGCGAGTTAATTTCTTCGAGTATCCGCACGGCATCTTTCTTGCGCGATAACGACGGCCCGACGAACTGCACCAATTTGCGACGGAAATGCCCGCCGGATGCGAGCAGAAAATAGGTGAGCAGTATCACGATCGGCGCCTGTGCGGCGACAGTGATGAGCAGTGCGGACTGCGCAAGCATATAGTTGCGCAGCCAGGCAGTCGGTTCGCTTTCGCGCACTGCGGTCGCGCGTGCGGCCGGTGCTCTTTTACGGCTGGATGCCTCGGTGGTTGCGCCTTCGAGTTCTTTGGCGGCTTCCTGCATATTTTGCAGTGCCGTAGCACTGCCTGTACGAGCAGCGCTGAGGTTTTGCCGCAGCTTGCGCGCGGCTTCAGGAAGTTTTTCGACCATCGCAGCAGCATCGTCGCTCAATGACACTGCGACCCATGACGTAGTGCCGAGCAACACCGCCAGCACCAGTGCCGCCGCTACCGGATAGGGGACGCGAACCGCGTTTAGCCACGCCACCACCGGATTCAGTGCGTAGCTCGCGAGAACGCCAATCAGGAGTGGAACAAGAAATGCCCGCGCCAGGTAGAGCGAGGCGACGACCACAGCGACTGCCAGCAATCCAATCGCAATACTCACGTGCGATTGGCTGGCGGCACGTTCAGGCATCACAATCGCTTCTGCCGCTTGGGTTTCTGATTCCGCGACAATTTCAGGGTCGACAGCGCCAGGGCGCGAGGAATCGGATGGGTCAGTCACCGGGGCCGCTTTTATCGATGCGGCGGGATCGTCCCGGCGATAACAATCACCCGCTCACCGACGCGCCAACCCGCCGGCGTTCCATGCTTGAATATGCGGCTAGATCCGTCGGACATACGCACCACTATTTCGTGGCCCGTCGCCGGGTTCACCCGTTTCTCGCCTGCATCCCCGTCCGTCGCCCAGCCTGCCATGCCAATAGCGAAGTCGTCGTGATGCCCGGTGCTCTCGCCCATCGACACAATCTGCCCGCATTCGGCGCACCGTCCATTGGCACGCGCTTTGGCCCGTGTTTGGGCTGCCAGCGCTTTTAGCGTAGCCGCTTTCGTCGAGGGGTCGGCGGAATCTTGCGCAATACCAATGCCAGAACTGCCAGTTAAGATGGGGCGCCAGCCCATCATGGCCGCAATTCCCGCAGTGCTGAACAAGATCACTGCGATGCTTCCTATCACTAGCGGCAGAAAAGTGCGCCAATGGTGTCGTGTTTTCATCGGATGTTCGGGTTCGCCCGTGCCTACGTTGTTGTTTTAGCGCCTCGCGGCCCAAAAACCGATTAAGGCACTGGCGGCAACCGCAACACCAATCACGGTCCACGGATTGCCGTGAACATAATCATTGGCCATAACGGCACTGCGCCTGGCTTTGTCGATGGACGGGCGTGACGCATCCAACAATTTGCCTTTGGCGCTACATAGTTTCTCGTCTATCTTTTCCCTCACAGCGGCAAAACCTGCGCTGGATACGTTCGCGGCAGCCTTGAGCAAGTCTTCGCCATCGGTCATAACGGTTTTGATATCACTGGCCATCTTGCCTTTGACCTGATTGAATTCATCTGTATTTAGTTCCATGATTATTATGTCCTTAGGTTAAATGTTTTCCGGAAACACCGGAATTCGAAATGGTTGTAAACACTATCGATGCGCACAGTATCCGCGCGGCGCTTTGGATCGTCTGTGCGACGACGCACATACGAGATGCTTTCCTGACACACGGCATCGGTCAGGCGATTTCTACGTCGGGCACCAGTCCACCCTCAGTCTCCCAAGCTTGTTCGGCACTATGGTCTGAATGTTCAAACCGATATGCCGCCGCCTCCCAATTGACCAGCGGCCACCAATTCTCCAGGTAATCGCCGCGCCGATTTTCGTGATTCAGGTAGTAGGCATGCTCCCAGACGTCGTTAACCAGTATGGGAAAATGCCCCTGCATCAGCGGATTATCGTGACCGGGCGTGGTATAGATATTGAGCTTGCCGCCATCCTGTTGCGCCCTCGCCAGCCACACCCAGCCGGATCCGAAATGCTTGACACCGGCTTCAGCAAATTGGCTTTTGAACAATTCAAAGCTGCTGAAATCACGATCAATTGCTTCCGCGAGCGCACCCGCGGGTTTGCCGCTTGCCGTTGGCGACATGCTGCGCCAGAAAAGACTGTGATTTACATGTCCGCCGGCATTGTTGCGCACAGTGGTCCGTATTGTCTGCGGCACCTTGCCCAAATTAAGCAGTAACCACAAGGCGCTGCGTTCGTGCAGTTCGGGAAAATTTTCCAGCGTCGCGTTCAGATTATCCACATACGACGCATGATGTTTGTCGTGATGCAGCGTCATGGTGCGTTCATCGATATGCGGTTCCAGAGACGCATGGGAATAAGGCAACTTTGGAAGAGTGTGTTTCATTGGGCTGGCTCCATATATACATTCAGTACTGGCATGAAATAGCTATCAGGAAACGCATGTCGCGCCGAAGCGGTTAACGGGATGGGGTTGAAGGACTTCTTGTCCCGGTCACTTCAACATGCACCCTGCGGTCGGGCTGCAAACAAGCTATCACCGCGACGCTCTGCGACCCTTTGCAATCGCCGGACGCCGTTACAGGCTGAGCTTCGCCTTTACCTTCCGTAACGATGCGATTGGCGGGAATATCCTTGCTCGTCAGGTAATCCTTCACCGAGGTGGCGCGGCGATCGGAAAGTTTCTGGTTGTATTCATTGCTGCCAAAGCGGTCGGTATGACCTGTGACAACGATCGCATCGTACTGCGAACCACTGAGTTCGCGCGCAAAGTTGTCCAGTGCAATTTTGCCTTCTGGTTTAAGCGCAGACTTGTCAAACGCGAATAGCGAATCGGCTGAAAAAGTAACGCTTCGCGGCGCCGCTCTCGCCGGTGCCAGCGCGGGCGCGGGTGCAACCACCGGTTTCTGAGGCGGCGCGGCCGCCACCACCGTGCGCACTGGAATTTCCACTTTGCGGGAAACCGGGTCGCAGGCTTCGACCGCGCGCGCTGGCGTCCAGTCACTAGTGCGCCAGCAAAGACCGGCATTCGAACTGGTGACGACATTGTTCCCGTAGGTATCAACCAGGTAGCCTTGGTGCTTCGAGTCCTGTGCAAAGGACAGGTTCGCTACGAACACCGCAGCGCCACCGACGAGAATGAGTGCTTTTGCTTTTTTCATGCTTGTTGTTCCCTTGATATTAGTGATGCGTGCACGCCACAAGGTCGGACGTCCGGCCTCTCGCACTGGTATGCGTGACTTTGCGATTTGCTGTTTCAAATTACCCCCGGCGGCCTTCAACCGTTGGCGCATTGTGCCGTCGCCTCGCAGAGTCCGCTGTGCGCTGGCACACACTGCGTGGCCAAGCCCAATGATGTGATTGGACTTAAGGGCTGCGCGATGCTGGTCGAAACATAGCCACCATGCATTGGAACGTTCTGTTAAAACGGCGTAGGGGCTGGTCGGGATACATTCTGCACGCATGCATCCCCACCAAATGCCAATATCGAAAGCCCACGAACGACGATCACGCGACTCGCCACGCCAAATCGTGCCTCAACGGCTCGCGCTCACGCGAAATCTACCCTTAAAGCGGGAACATCAAAGCCCGCCCGTTACCAACATTACCAGCACCACAATCAGCAGCAGTCCGACAACGCCGCCTGGCGCGTAGCCCCAGTTTTTGCTGTGCGGCCAACTCGGGATCACCCCTGCTAGCACCAAAATCAAGACAACCAAGAGCACCGTTCCTAATGACATTTCCTTCTCCTTGTTGGTTTGCTTGCGACGGGAAACTGGCAAATCATTTTTGCGAGCTATCCGTCGTTGGTGTAATTCTCTGCCCACGTATCAGTGGGGTCCGTGCGTTGCCGTACAAACCACCGAATCAAACAGGCTGTGTTCGCAACCGTACAGAGCCGCTACCGTTTTGCGCGTAAATGTTTGTGTATGCACTGACAGCATTTCTCACATCAACTGACACACACTCGCAGAGGGTACCGAATCATGAAAGCCATATTTATTTCCGGAATCGCATTGATCGTTATGGGCGCAGCCGTTCTCGCCTTTGACCACTACAGCTACACCACGACCGACAAAATTCTCCAGATCGGGCCGCTAACGGCGACCGCCCAACAGACGCATACGGTATCGTTGCCGCCAATCCTCGGCTGGTTGCTGATAGGCGGCGGCGCATGCGTGCTCGCGTTTGGCGCGCTGACCAAAAGAGACTAAATCATGAATATCACGCTGGGTCTTGCTCCGCTAATCTCGCTGATCGCCGGGATTCTTATTCTTCTCGTTCCGCGGCTTCTGAACTATATCGTCGCCATTTATTTAATCATCATCGGATTGATCGGCCTGTTTGGCGCCAGTCGCTTTCATTTCTGATTGCCCGCAACCGCATATCATCGGAAATCCACCGGTGCTGGTAACATTTCACAGCAAGGCATGGAGCAGCATCACCTTGTTCGGAGATGTGGCGGTAACACTATTGAAAATGATGGGGCATAGCGGAACAGTGCCCAGCGCGCTGCTCGCTGCAGACGTTCCTTCAGCACTTACGCACCTGCAACAGGCACTAGACGCCGCCAACCTTCAGACACAGCAAAGAAACGCAGGGGCAAATGTCGGTGACGCGGATGCGCCGGTAGCGCTACGGGCACGAGCCTACCCGCTGATTCAGTTGCTATCCGAGGCCGCAAAGCAGAAATGTGACGTCATGTGGGACGACGGTTATTCCGTGCTTTAAGTATCTAAGGTCTGTTGGGAAACGTCGTAAGTCACTGAATTTTTTATTACTAAAAACAATGACTTACGAACAAACGCATTATTTCGGTTTGGTGACTTCGTGCCCTATAACGCCACCCACCGCCGCGCCGGCCGCCGTTCCCAGAACACCGCCGCCAAGCACGGCACCGGCAGCACCACCGATGACGGCGCCGCCAACCGTCCCCTGATCCTGCCGTGTCATGCCGGAGCAACCGCCCAAAGCCATCAGAGCCGCTATCGTAACAACACTAACTGAATAATTTCGAATCGTTTTCATTTTGTTGCCTCTATGTTGAACATGGGTTTAAAAAGTAAATGGGTTGCGACTGAATGCGTCCTACGTTTTGCTGAAACGCGCCTTGGCTTCGTTAATGCAATTGCTTTTTGCGTCACTGGCAAAAGCGTCACATTTTTCTTTTGCCACGGCATAATCGGCGTCACGTTTGTCCGATGCCGCGTCTTTGCGTGCCTCGGCGCTGACATCGCTCGCCTTGTTGTTTGCCTTGGTGGATGTTGCCGCGGCCCTATCGTTCGCTGCTGCCGTTTTCATCCAGGTCTTTGCATCAGCCTTGGCAGTAACCTCGGCAGCCTTGGCTTCCTTAACGCAGACATCCTTGACATTACCGGCCCGGTCATCGCATTTTTCTTTGGCAACTGAATAATCGGCGTCCGCCCTTGCGATCCGCACCTTGTAACTGTTCTCATTCGAAGGCTTGTATTGCGCCTCCAGATCGGCCTTTGCGACGTTTTCCGTGCCGTTTGCTCCAGCCCTGCAGATATCTTTAGCGTTGCCTGACAACGTGGCACATGCCGCTATCGCAGACTTGGACGTGGCGGCAATGTCCAGCTTGCCGGCTGCATATCCTTCTTTCGACAGGTTTTGCGCCATCACGGCGGCGCTGAATACCAAACCTACCGCAACAGTAACTGCATTAATTTTAAATTTATTCATGATTTTTCCTTAAGTTTTCGAAAGCGAAATTCGCGCGATAGCAAAAGAATCTTCTATCGCGCGCTCGTTAATGCGACTTCAATTGACGTGATCGGTTTCTTTCATGCGTTCCTGCCAATCAGCCAGTTGCTTCTCCGTTTCATCCTTGGAGATGCCATAGGTTTCCTGGATCTTCCCCGCCAGTTGATCGCGCTTGCCTGCAATGACATCAAGCTGATCATCAGTGATCTTGCCCCACTGCTCTTTGACATTGCCCTTGAATTGCTTCCAGTTGCCTTCAATTCGATCCCAGTTCATATGCATTTCCTTTAAGGTGATTGACTATCCGCATAGTGCAAGCCTTGCCTGCTTCTATATTGGAGACTGGAGCATAAGAGATGCGCATACCGCAGTCTGTCTGCCAGCACACATAGATGTGCGCTCTACCAATCTTCAACTGACTATGCGCAAAGCGGGCCGGTGTGCAATCCACAGTTGCACCAGCGTCAGTCCGATCGCCAGCACCGGTGGGCCAATAAATAGCCCGATAAAGCCGAACGCGATCACGCCGCCCAAAACGCCGAGCACAATCAACAGCAATGGCAAATTGCTGTCGCGGCTGATGAGATAAGGTTTGACCAGATTATCGATGGTGCTTATCGCAAGCAAACCCCACAGTGCCATGAAAATGGCCCACCCCAATTGCCCCTTGCCAGCCAGCCACACGGCAGCAGCGCCCCATACCAGCGGCGGTCCGATTGGAATGATAGAAAGAAAGAATGTCGCTACCGCCAGCAAAAATGCAGCGGGAACCCCCGCAATGAGAAAACCGGCAAGCGCCACAAAAGCCTGCGCCAGCGCCGTACCGAAAATGCCGTGGACTACGCCAGCCACAGTGCTGTCGATTGTTTCCAGCAACTTATTGCCGAGCCCGCCGGCAACTTTGTCAAGCGCTTTGCGGATAGCTGCCATCAACGCTTCCCCGTCGCGGTAAAAAAAGAATCCGATGAAAATCGCCAGCGTCAGTTGCAGCAAACCCTCTCCCGCCGCTTTGCCGGCGCTAACCAGCATTTTTTGTGCAGGATCCAGCAAACCTCTCCACTGTGTAGCCATGCTATCGCGGTCGGAAGCAAGGCGTTGCCAATAGTCGGCGAGCAATTCTCCCGCCAGGGGGATTTCCCGCACCCATGCCGGCGGCTTTATCGGGCCACCATTCAATATCGTTTTGGACGCCTCGATCATGGCAGTCACGTTATCCGCCAGATTCGCAGCCAACAGCACTGCGGGACTGATCACCAGCAGGGCCAGCAGCAGCGTCATCGCCAACGCAGCGAGTGCGGCCCTTCCTCCAAGGAAGTTACGCATGCGCACGTGTAGCGGCCATGTTGCGGAGCACACTACAGCGGCAAACAGCAGAGCGGGCACAAACGGATGCAGAACCAGGTAACAACCCACCACAATAATGGCTATTGCGGCCAGTTGTGCGTACTGGCTCAGGCGCCGTTCCGCTGCGGCTATTGCCTCGTCGGGCGCTGGACTAACAACGTCGATCATTTTTAAACGGCAAAACTAAAGCGAGGCAAAGACGATAACGGACGGCGTATCATCACCCGAGTGACAATCACGCCGACACGATAGTCGCTCTGCATACTGCGGTCGCAGACTTAGCGCGACGGGGGTGTTGGGGGAACGATAATCACGGTGTCCCCGCCGGTTCTTCCGCGCTGGCCCTGAGCACCGGTGTCACCCGTAGAACCGGTTGCGCCGGTACTTCCCGTAGAACCTTTTGCGCCGGTGTAGCCGGGTGCGCCGGTATCACCTGTCGATCCTGTTGCGCCGGTTGATCCCGTAGATCCGGTCGATCCAGTGGACCCCGTAGACCCGGTGGCACCGGTCGGGCCGGCGGGACCGGGGACCGGTACCGTTATCACCGCAGGCGGCGTCACAATCGTCGGCCGTTCGCATCCGCTTAACGCCAACGCCGCAACCACTGCTGAAAACATAATCGAATATTTCATGGAATTTCCTTTTTGATTGTAAAAAATTACCCACTTATCACAAACCGAGTTCGATACGAATTTGTAGATTGAGAATAAACATAGTTTCAACGCAGGTCCGTTCGCTGGCGCGCATAGTCATTTTTATAAAACGTTTCCAAGACTGAAATACCACGTCAGTTCGCAGCGAACTATCTACTATTTCTTGTGCTCGCTGACGTACGGGCGCTGCGAAAAAGAAACGGGACAATTCGCGTCTGCCTGCCCGTTCTCCGAAAGTAACCGGCGCGCGCGAGGCTCTTGATCATCATCATGTCCGGGAGCCTGTTTTTTTGGTCACCGCCGGCGATCCACGTCAACAGACGGGATAACGTCATCACGAGTCCATCGACCCGCGCCACTAAGGGCAGCGGGTCTGAATATGAACGCGTTAGCGCCCTACCTGCCAGTAAAGATCGACACGATTCCATGCTGCGCGCGCAGCAGGCCGCACATCTTGCCAGCCGGCGCCGAGTTCGACTTTCGCCAGTTCGTAGGCTGCCCTCAATTCAGGTTCCGCCTCTTCAAAAGTACGGCCATCGTGGCGCACACGCCCCTCCCAACCGGCGCGAAATCCCGGTGCATAGTACTCGAAGGGTTTGCCTTTCACGTAGTAGGGTTCCCGGACATAAGTTTCTCGCCAGAAAGTTTCTTCGGCCGTTGGGTTGACTGCTTCGGCAGCGCTCTTGCCAGCCAAACCGCCTGTCACGGCCCCCACTGCGGCGCCGATCAAACTACCAACCGGACCGCCTATTGCCATGCCGACAGCAGCGCCCGCAACACCGCCGGATGCGGCACCAGCACCAGTACCCATCGGGTGAGCACCATTGGTGCCGGTGAGCGGGTCGCGATTCAAAGCCTCTTCGTTGGCGACCACTTTTCTGGTCATTACGTTGGTCATTTTCATTCTCCTTTGCCGATTACCGGCTTTTCACGTTGACTGCTGTAGCGTTCGTTGACAACTGCATGAACATGCTCTTTCGCGTTCGCGCGGCGACAACCCCAATTTGAAGGCCAACGCTTTGGCTTCATGAGAAAACGTAAAGGTGGCAACGGATCCGACACCACTTTACAGCCTTGCCATGATTGAAGCGCTTGCAATCGCCTTACCGGCGCGGCCTGACCGCAGCTACTCCCGGCACAGGCACATCATGCGCGAACAACCATCGCTTCTCTGTGCGGCAGGACGCTTATCGTGAAGTTGGCGAATATAGTAGGCTGCAATACAACACCACGTCAGCTACCCGCCGCTCACACCGGCCCTTTCAGTCATCGCGGCCAACGTCGCTCAAGCGCAACTCCCAGTCAGAGAGTTCACAATCAGCTTCGTCATCGGCAATGGCATACGTATCGCGAATACAACTACCGATCTGGTTTTCAGTCAGATCATCCCAGCGCTCAATAACGCTGCCGTTGAATTGTTTACAGTTGTCTTCAATGCGATCCCAGTTCATTTCAATCTCCTTGCAGTGAGTTGGCAGCCGCGTATCGGATCTGCGTAGTTCAAATCCTGTTGAAGCCGAGGCCCCCGAACGTTAAGCGAAGTATGTGCCGCTGCACAGGATGCGCTGTGCGTTGCCGCACACTGGAACCGCTTTTCATATTCGTGCGCCATCGCACAGACCCCGTTTGCAGCGGTTCCTATCCTGCGCACATTGGCGTGTGCCGAACGCAAATCGCGCGTCATGTCATACAACCATTACCTGGCAATCGGTTTTAACTGGCACCAGGTCTGGATGATCCGAACGAAATTATTTTTTGGAGAGATTCATGAATACAACGATAAGAAACGCGCTGGCAGTGGCTGGATTCGCGATTACCGCGCAAGCAGCAGCACAGGTCACCTTTTACGAAAACGAAGGCTTTCAGGGGCGGAACTTCACGGCGAATCAACAGATCGACAATTTCGCCCAATATGGCTTCAATGATCGCGCCTCGTCGGTGGTGGTTGCCGGCAACCGTTGGGAAGTATGCGAAGACGCGCGCTTCAATGGCCGCTGCGTGGTATTGCGTGCGGGACGCTACCCGTCGTTGGCCGCCATGGGCTTGAACGACCGCGTGTCGTCCGTGCGCAGCGTGAATCCGAACGCCCGCGTTGAAGACGATCGTTATGCCCCGATGCCTGCCCCGGCAACGGCGCAAGTCATTTTTTACGAATACGAAGGTTTTCAAGGCCGGAACTTCACCGCGACTCAGGAAGTCCGCAATTTCCAGCGCTATGGCTTCAATGATCGGGCCTCGTCAGTCGTGGTGCTCGGTGACCGCTGGGAAGTTTGCGAAGACAACCGTTTCAGCGGCCGCTGCGTGGTGCTGCGTCCGGGCCGTTACCCGTCGCT
>JBEBHE010000098.1:0-13906 GCA_040081205.1 Burkholderiales bacterium
TCGCTGATGAGCGCTTTGTCGGCGCCAATTGCGGCGCGCACCAGATCAGACGCGGAAACGCCATCATCCACGATGAAAGCGAAGTCGCGGGTGAGCGGTTGCAGGTCGAGCTTTTCGAGCGGCGGTTTGGTGCGCCCCTTCGCACGTGGGGCTGGGAGCGCGTCGAGGAAGATTTCGAGCGCAAGCGCGGGCGCATCACACTGACGCCGGCGGGGCAATTGGTGCTGGGCTATGCCGAAAAAATTCTCGGCTTGTCGGATGAGATGGATACGCGCGTGGGCGAGCTCACCGGCGAAGTGAGCGGCCCGCTGCTGCTAGGCGCAAGCATGACGATTGCGGAATTTATTCTGCCGCGCATATTAGGCGAATTCAAGGCGCTGCATCCGCAAGTGCAGACGCAGATGACCGTCGCCAATTCGGAGATCATCGAAAATCGCGTCGCCGAGCTGGCACTTGATGTGGGGTTGGTGGAATCGCCGTCGCATTTGCCGAATGTGGTTACGCAAATTTGCTGTGACGACGAACTGGTGGTGATTTGCGCGCCGGATCACAAGCTGGCGAAGCGCGGCGGCGTGACGCCGCAGGAGGTGCTCGCCGAACCGATCATCAGCCGCGAGAGCGGCTCCGGCACGCGTGAATTCGCCGACAATTATTTTCGCGATAACGGCGTGATGCCGGACGAATTGAATATCGTGATGGAGCTGGGGAGTCCGGAAGCCATCAAAGGCGTGGTCGAAACCGGCCTCGGCGTTGCGATCATGTCTCGCGCGACGGTGGTGAAAGAACTGCGTCTCGGCACGCTGGTGGCGCTACCGCTAAAGCCGCGTTTAATCCGCAAACTTTCCGTGCTCACGCCACAGGAAAAATTTCGCTCGCGGCTGGTGTCGGCGTTTGTCGAGTTTGCGCTGGCGCGCATGCGGCAAATGGCTGAGAGCGCGTAAGCACGCGAGCCGGTAAATAAGCGCTAGGAGGGAAAATGAAAAAAATATGTAACCACTTGTTTTTATTGACTATTTTTATTGCATCCTCAGTGGTGTTTGCGCAAGCCTGGCCGTCGCGCCCGATTCGTTTCATCGTGCCGTTCCCGCCTGGCGGCGGCACCGATGTCAATGCGCGCATGATCGCGCCGCGGCTTACGACGGCACTCGGTCAGCAAGTGGTGGTGGAAAATCGCACTGGGGCCGGCGGCATGGTCGGCACGGAAGTGGTCGCCAAGTCCGCGCCCGACGGTTACAGCATGGTAATTGCCACCATCGGCCCGATTGCGATTAATCAAAGTCTCTATACGAAGATGACCTACGATCCGGCGAAAGATCTTGCGCCGGTGACGATTACCGGCGAAGTGCCGAATGGTTTGGTGGTGCATCCGACGCTGCCCGCGAAATCGCTCAAGGAACTGATCGCGCTGGCGAAACAGCGGCCGCGTGAATTGAACTACGGTTCATCGGGCGCCGGCGCGGGCGATCATCTCGCGGCGGAAATGCTCAACGTGATGGCGGGCATTCGCATGACGCACGTGCCGTACAAAGGCGGTCCGCCGGCGATGGTGGATTTGATGGCCGGCAACATTCAGTTGATTTTCGCTACGCTCGCTACCGGCATGCCGTACATCCGCGCGGGCAGAGTGCGCACGCTCGCCGTGGCCAGTCCGCAGCGATTTGCACTATTGCCGGATGTGCCCACGGTTGCCGAAGCGGGCGTGCCGGGTTTCTCGGTCCACAATTGGGCGGGCATATTTGTTGCCGCAGGCACGCCGCGCGCGATCATCGAACGCCTTCACAGCGAAATCGTCAAAGCACTCGCCGCGCCGGACGTGCGTCAGAAATTGCTGGAGATGGGATTGGTGGCAAACACCAATACGCCGGATCAGTTCGCTACCTTTATACAATCCGAAACCGTGAAGTGGGCGAAAGTAGTGAAAGACGCCGGCATCAGGATTGATTGATGGCGCGAATGCATCAGTCATCGAAACGATCTTAAAAAATAGTAATTTTGTCTCGTCCTATAACAGCGTCGTTTGATCTGTCCGCGCTACGCCATAACCTTGGTGTGGTGCGCCGGCACGTAAAACAATCGCGCGTGTTGGCGGTGATCAAAGCCAACGCCTATGGCCACGGCATCATGCGTGTGGCGCGCGCACTGTCGGATGCGGGCGTGGAAGGTTTCGCGCTGCTGGAATTGGATGCGGCGATTGCGCTGCGTCAGGCCGGTTTCAAACAACGCATCGTTTTGCTCGAAGGGTTTTTCGAGATGAATGAATTGGCGGTACTGGCCAAACACCGCATCGACACAGTCGTTCACTGCGCCGAACAAATCGCGATGCTGCGCGAGGTTTCATGCGGACCCGCGGGCACGAAACTCAATGTGTTGCTCAAGCTCAACACCGGCATGAATCGCCTTGGCTTTGCCGAGCCGGCATTTCCCGGCGCGTTGGCGGCATTGCGTGCCAATGCCATAGTGGGCGAGATCACGCTCATGACGCATTTTGCCAACTCGGATGATGCCCGCGGCGTGGCGTGGCAGATGGCGGTGTTTGAACGCGCGATTCGCGGTGAGACGCTGCCGTGCAGTCTCGCAAACTCGGCGGCCATCGTGCGCTACCCGCAAACCCACGCCGGTTGGGTGCGCCCTGGCATCATGCTGTATGGCGCAACGCCTTTCGCCGACGTCAGTGCCGCTCAATTGAGTCTGAAGCCTGCAATGACCCTTAGCTCGAAAATCATTGCGGTGCAAACGTTGAAGGCGGGCGACACCGTCGGCTATGGCGGTGCATACAAGGCCACGCGCGCGACGCGCATTGGCGTTGTCGCGTGCGGCTATGCAGACGGCTATCCGCGTCACGCACCCAGCGGCACGCCGGTGCTTGTGGGCGACGCGATGACTGGCACTGTGGGGCGTGTGTCGATGGACATGCTGTGTGTGGACATCACCTCGCTGCCCGGTGCGCAATCGGGCACGAGCGTCACCTTATGGGGCACAGGCAATCCGGTGGACGACGTGGCAACGGCTGCCGGCACGGTCGGGTATGAATTGCTGTGTGCGTTAGCGGCGCGTGTGCAGGTGATGGAGTATGGCTAAGACCGCGCTGGCGTCCAAAGAAAAGAGCGTAAAACACACGCCGCGCGAACGAATTGCGACGGCCTTGCATTCGCGTTTCGCGCTGCGTTTTCATACCTCGATATTGCTGCTTTGGATGTTCAGCGCAGGGCTGTTGACGACCAAGGGTCTGTTTGCTCTCGGTATGCAATCGATGTTTTTGCGTTACACCATCGCTATCGTGGTGGCGTATGGCGCGTTTTTGCTGGGCGTGCGCATCTGGCTGGCGTATGTAGGGGCGGGTGGCAGTGGTAGCGGCGGCGGCAACACGCGGCAGGCAAATAGCCGCAGTGCAGATAGTTCAATCGACCTGCCGATTTTTTCATCTTCTGGTGGCTCGCCCGATGCATTCGGCGGCGGGGGCGGCGCCAGCGGCGGTGGTGGTGCGAGTGCGAGTTTTGACGGCGATGTGGCGCCGTCGTCGAATCTGCTGGCAATAGACGGCGCGGGATTGTCCGCATCTAGTGGCCGCGGTGACAGCGGTATTCTGAGTGACGTCGGCGGCAAGGTCGGTGATGTGGTGGGCGACATTGGTGGTGGTGACGATGGATGTCTAATCGCATTTGCCATCATGATTATTGTTGGGCTTATCGCGTTGGCGATTGGCGGCGCATTTTTTGTGATCAGCATGGGACCGGAGATTTTGATCGATGCGGCGTTTAATGCCATGCTCGCCGGCGGTCTGATCAAGGCTGGCAAAAAAGTAAGTGATCCCGACTGGATCGGCAGCGTGCTCAAGACCACCTGGGTGCCATGTGGAATTGTGTTGTTGTCAGCATGGGTATTCACCGGCATGGCAGCGGTGCTTACGCCCAACGCGCATACTTTCGGAGAAGTCATGTCGATCGTATGGCCACTGCTGCTGGAAAGTATCTGATAGAAAACACAAATCCGTTTACGCAAGCGACGATTAGGGCAGCCGGCCACGCGCGAAAATCGATTGACGCCGGACATGCCGTTCAGATTGTGTCGCTTGTGAAATTGCACCTGCTCGGGTGTATGATGGAACCTTCAATCACGCTGGAAGGCGCCGTATGAGCACGCCAGAATCCAAAGCATGGAAAGCGGACTTTGCCGGTGGCGTTACGCCGCACGTCAATGCGCGCTGGCAGATGCGTTACGGTGTGGCGTGTGGCGTGGTGTTGGCCGCATTTTTGCTGCGATTGACGCTATTTGGCCATCTCGATACGCGTCTGCCGTTTGGATTTTTTTTGGTGGGCGTGATGATAGTGGCGTGGTACGGCGGCCTCGGCCCTGGTCTTTTTGCCACCGCCATGGGGTTGCTGCTGGGCGGTTACTTCTTCCTGCCACGAACAGGCGCTACCGGCGCGATGGGTGAGGCAGAGCGCACTGCGATTTTGATTTACATCATCAATGCGACGCTGGTGTCGTTTTTGATGGATAACCTGCATGCGCGCATCAAAAAGCTCGAGCTTGATAGAAGGCAAAGCGCCCCGCAGCCGCCTGCATCCGAAAATGGATCGCGTTAGATCCGTGTTCTGAATTTCGCGTGCTGAGATAGATAGCGCGGTCACCGCGCTTGCGATACCACCATGGCAAAGCCTAAAACGATTTACGTTTGTACTGAATGCGGCGGACAGTCGCCCAAATGGCAGGGGCAATGCCCGGCGTGTCAGGCGTGGAATACGCTGGTGGAGAGCGTCAATGAAACCGCGCCGACGGGCGGCAATCGTTTTGGCCTGATCGCCGAAGCGGGCAAGCTGCAACGACTATCCGAAGTTGAGGCGCGCGAGGAAGCGCGCATACCGTCGGGCGTTTCTGAATTTGATCGAGTGCTCGGCGGCGGATTGGTTCCGGGTGGCGTGGTGTTGATCGGCGGTGATCCGGGCATCGGCAAATCGACGCTGCTGCTGCAATCGCTGGCCACGATGGGCGCTACGCGCAAAGTGCTGTATGTCAGCGGTGAAGAATCCGCGCAGCAGATTGCCCTGCGCGCGAGACGGCTGGATGCGGATGCAAAACACGTGCATGTGCTGGCCGAAATCAATCTCGAAAAAATTCAGGCAACGATTCAAAGCGAGAAGCCGGATGTCGCGGTAATCGATTCGATTCAGACGCTGTATTCGGCAGCGCTGACTTCCGCTCCGGGTTCGGTGGCGCAGGTGCGCGAATGCGCGGCGCAGCTTACGCGCGTCGCCAAATCGGGGGCGACTACGATCATTCTGGTGGGCCATGTGACGAAAGAAGGCGCGCTTGCCGGGCCGCGCGTACTGGAACACATGGTTGATACGGTGCTGTATTTCGAAGGCGACACGCATTCGAGCTTTCGATTGATACGCGCGTTCAAAAATCGTTATGGTGCGGTGAACGAACTCGGCGTGTTCGCCATGAGCGAAAAGGGCTTGAAAGGCGTGTCGAATCCGTCGGCGCTGTTTTTATCGCAGCACAGCGGTGAAGTCGCCGGATCGTGCGTGATGGTGACGCAGGAAGGCACGCGCCCGATTCTGGTGGAGATTCAGGCGTTGGTCGATGAAGCGCATGCGCCGAATCCACGGCGTCTTTCCGTGGGACTTGAGCAGAATCGTCTGGTCTTGTTGCTGGCGGTGCTGCACCGGCACGCCGGTATCGCGTGTTTCGATCAGGATGTGTTCATCAATGCCGTGGGTGGCGTGCGCATTACCGAACCGGCGGCTGATCTCGCGGTGATGATGGCGGTGGTGTCGTCGCTCAAGAACAAGCCGTTGCCGGAAAAACTGGTAGTGTTCGGCGAAGTAGGGCTTGCCGGTGAAGTGCGTCCGGTACAACGCGGACAGGAAAGGTTGCGCGAAGCAGCCAAACTCGGTTTCACGCACGCGTTGATTCCGAAAGCGAATAAGCCGAAGCAGTCCATCGAAGGACTCAAGATTTTTGCGGTGGAACGCATCGAAGAGGCGGTGGTCAAGTTTCGCGATGCGTTTTCTTAAGAGATATTAAATAAAAACCTGGGCTTGCATTCATGGAGTGATGACATGAAAAAAGTGCTTAAGTGGATCGCTATTGCGGTACTGTTGCTGGTGGTGTTGCCAGTAGCGGTGGTCATTGCCATCAACCTGTTCGACGACAAGATTGATCCGCAGGCAGCCGCATTGGGCGAACCTCGCGCGTCCGCGATTCCGGAGACAGAGAATGGCTATTTTGCGGTGCTTGCCATCGGGGCGCCGGACGGCGCCGATGCCGCTGCGTATGCCAGGGCCTGGATTGCTGAGGCGCGTGCGGCGGCGAAAGAAAATCGCGCCGAGAAGCGGGATGACGTTAAGCGCGCCAAGCGTCCGGATATGTGCGACGCGATACAGAAGCCGTGTCTGGCGGCTGTGCAAGAAGCAGCGGCAGACTGGACCGGAAAAATTGATGCATACCAGGAAGATCTGGCGCGCTATGAAAAGCTGATCTCGTCGCGTGCTTACGAGGAAATCCTCGATTATCCGTTTCGTTTGGATGCGCACCTGCCTAACTACGCACCGGTGATGGCGGCACAACGCGCCTATCTGGTACGCGCGGCGTTGTCGGTTCAGGCCGGAAAAATTGAGGAGGCATTGTCGTCCGTTGAGCGCGATATTGCTTTCCAGCGTTTGATGCTCGGTAGCAGCCGCACGCTGATCGGTAAAATGGTTACGGTCGCCAGTTACACGCGGGATCTCGCGTTTCTTGCAGATTTGCTGCAAAGCCGCGCGGCAGAACTGAAACCGCACACGGCACGTTTGGCGGAAATGCTCAAGCCGATTGCGCCCGGCGCGCTGCGCATGGACGCAGCCCTCGAATCCGAGTTTGGTTTTGTAAAGCATGGCCTGCACAATCCGTCGGCGACTGGCTTTATGGGCGGCGGCGGCAGTCCCATGGAAAGCGCGGCGCTGCATCTTTTCTACAAGCCGAATGCCACCCTTAACCAGTACTACGCCAGCCACACGCAAATCATGGCGTCGCTGCGCGACCCTCCAGCGGTGCTGGCGGCTGAAAAGGACAAGACTGCGCCGGGGTTCGGCGAATGGAAAATCCTTCACTTCATCGACAATCCAGTGGGCAGAATATTGCTGCAAGTAGGCGCACCGACGTTTAGGCCGTATGCGCTTCGCCTGCATGATCTCGATGCGTACAACCGCTTGGTGGGGTTGGGCGTTGAAATCATTGCGGCGGATGCCGGCCTCGACGGCGCTGGTGAGATCGTTGCGAAGTCGGATGCGCGCTTTCACGATCCTTATACCGGCAAGCCGATGGCGTGGGATGCGGGCACGCGACAATTGTCGTTCAAAGCCAACGAGGGACTGGTTAGCCGCAAACCGTTCAATATGGACAAGGGCCGTTTGTATTTGCGGCTGTAATCGTGTCGTCGCTCACGCCCGGCAGCTTGATACTGCGATTCGTCATCTGCGTTGGCGTGACCTCGATGGGCGTGACGTTAACGGGGTTGATCGGTTATCCGTTAACGGCACCGGTGTGGGGCATGGCGTTCGCGCGGCCTATCCTCGAATGCTTTCCTGCGATGGGACGCTGGATACACTGGCACGCGTATCACGAGTGGGAAGGCAAAACCTATCGATACAATCGTACGCATCTGCGCGTTTATTTCGATGGCGACGATGCCTGGTTTGTGGCGAAGGATGTGTTGTCGGTACTCGACAAAACGCCGGAGTTCTGGCGCGATGCACGTTTCACGCCGGAGGAATACGGTGTGATTCCCGGTCGCGACGAGCAGGGTTTTTCGCCCGCGGGCGTGCTTAAGCTGACGCAACTTAGCGGTCACCCCGAAGCAGCCAAATTCCGTCTGTGGTTTGAACGCGCTGTGGTGTTTACCCTGAATCGAAAAAAAGAAATGCGCGATACGCGCGGAAGCCCTTGATTCGCTTGTGGAAATACGTTGCTCATCTAGTCCGTAAGAATTATGTAAGTATTTGTTTTTAAAGGATATTTTATATTCTCCGGACGCCAAGTAACGTAAAATCGGCGTGTCGTAAAAATAAAATCACGTAGTAGCGTGGCGTCTCGCCGCCAGCGGGGGTGAGACGCGATGCGGAGGAAATCGATCATGGCACGTAATAATCCGTACAACACCGGACTCGGTCAAAACGATGCGAATTTCACGCCGCTGTCACCGTTGTCGTTAATCGCGCGCACCGCTCATGTGTATCCGGGGCGCACCGCGGTGATCCATGGCGAACGCAAACTCACGTGGGCCGATGTTTATGCACGCAGCCGGCGCCTTGCGTCTGCGTTACGGCAGCGCAGCATCGGCGAGGGTGACACCGTGGCGGTGATGCTGCCGAATGTGCCTGCCATGGTTGAAGCGCATTTCGGCGTGCCGATGAGCGGCGCAGTACTGAATACGCTCAATACGCGGCTCGACGCCGATGCGATTGCATTCATGCTCGATCACGGCGAGGCGAAGGTGCTGCTGACCGACCGCGAGTTTTCTGGTGTCATTGAGAAAGCGCTGACACTGGTACGGCAAAAGCCGCTGGTGATCGATGTAGACGATGCGACGTTCAACGGCGGAAAGCTGCTTGGGGCGATCGAATACGAGGTGTTTATCGCCAGTGGCGATGCGAGTTTTCCATGGCCGCTGCCGGACAACGAGTGGAATGCGATTTCGCTGAATTACACTTCGGGCACTACGGGCAATCCCAAGGGCGTGGTCTATCATCATCGCGGCGCGTATCTCAACGCGGTGAGCAATATGCTGTCGTGGGGCATGCCGCCGCATCCGGTTTATTTGTGGACGCTGCCGATGTTTCATTGCAACGGCTGGTGTTTCCCATGGACGATTGCGGCCGCTGCGGGCACCAATGTATGCCTGCGCAGAGTCGATGCGCAGGTGATCTTTGATTTGATTCGCACGCACAAAATCACGCATTATTGCGGCGCGCCGATTGTGCATAACCTGCTGCTGAACGCGCCGACGGCAATGAAACAAGGCATTGATCACACGGTGAATTGCCTGGTTGCCGGCGCAGCACCCCCGGTGGCAATGATCGAAGGTCTGGAGAAGATGGGCTTTAACCTCACGCATGTCTACGGATTGACGGAAACCTACGGGCCGGCGGCCGTGTGTGCTAAGCATGAAGACTGGAATGCGCTGCCCGTAGAAGCACGCGCCGAGCAGAATGGCCGCCAGGGCGTGGCGTATCATCTGCAGGAGGGGATGACGGTAATGGATCCAGTCACCCTGCAACCGGTGCCGCAGGATGGCGAAACCATGGGCGAGATCATGTTTCGCGGCAATATCACCATGAAGGGTTATCTGAAGAACGAAAAAGCGACACAAGAGGCGTTCGCCGGCGGATGGTTTCACAGCGGCGATCTTGCGGTGATGCAACCCGACGGCTACGTGAAAATCAAGGATCGCTCGAAGGACATTATCATCTCTGGCGGCGAAAATATTTCATCCATCGAAGTGGAAGACGCACTGTATCGTCATCCGGCGGTACTGGCCGCCGCGGTGGTCGCCAAGCCCGATGCAAAATGGGGCGAGGTGCCTTGCGCGTTCGTTGAATTAAAGGAAGGCGCGCAACCGAGCGAGCAGGAAATCATTGATCATTGCCGCACGCGCATGGCGCACTTCAAGGCGCCGAAGCTGGTGGTGTTTGGTGTCCTGCCCAAAACGTCAACCGGAAAAATACAGAAGTTCGTGCTGCGCAATCAGGTCAAATCGGCCTCGGCGATTGAATCCTGAAAAGCCTTTAATAACAAATAGTTACGCTATATATCCCGTTATGCCGGCGCACGCCGAATTCATCCTTGAAACCCGTGAACTTACCAAAGAGTTCAAGGGCTTTGTCGCGGTCAGCAACGTGAATCTACAGGTGCGTCGCGGCACCATCCATGCGCTGATCGGCCCCAATGGTGCGGGCAAGACCACCACCTTTAATCTGCTCACGAAATTTCATGCGCCGACGTCGGGAACCATCCAATTCAATGGCGCCGATATCACCAACGAGCAGCCCGCCCAGATTGCGCGCCGCGGCATCGTGCGCTCGTTTCAGATTTCGGCAACGTTTCCGCATCTCACGGTGCTGGAGAACGTGCGCATCGGTTTGCAGCGCAAGCTTGGCACCTCGTTTCATTTCTGGAAATCCGAGAAATCACTCGAACAACTCAATCATCGTGCGATGGAACTGCTGGAATCGGTGGACCTCGCGCCTTTCGCGAAATTAGTGACGGTGGAACTTCCCTATGGCCGCAAGCGCGCGCTGGAGATTGCCACCACGCTTGCGCTTGATCCGGAACTGATGCTGCTGGACGAGCCCACGCAAGGCATGGGGCACGAGGATGTCGGGCGCGTGGTAGAACTGATCCGCAAGGTGTCGGCGAATCGCACCATCCTGATGGTCGAACACAATTTGAGTGTCGTGGCCGACCTGTCGGACACGATTACCGTGCTTGCGCGCGGTGCGGTGCTGGCCGAGGGGCCGTACGCCGAGATATCGAAAAACCCGTTGGTGCTGGAAGCGTATGTCGGCAGCGAACAGTCATAGTCGTAGTGCAACGGAAATGCTGCGGGTCGCCGGCCTGCACGCGTTTTATGGTGAATCGCATATTCTGCACGGGCTGGATTTTATGGTGAATCGCGGCGAAGTGGTGACCTTGCTGGGGCGCAACGGCGCCGGGCGCACCACGACCTTGCGCGCGATACTCGGCCTTACCGGCAAGCGCAGCGGATCCATCATGGTGAATGGCAACGAAACCGTCGGCATGGCCACGCACGCTATTGCGCATTTGGGTATCGGTTATTGCCCTGAGGAGCGGGGCATTTTCGCCAGCCTGACTGCCGAAGAGAATCTGCTGCTGCCGCCGGAAGTCGCCAGCGGCGGCATGAGCATCGAAGAAATTTATGCCATGTTTCCAAACTTGAAAGAACGCCGCGCGAGCCCCGGTATGCGGCTCTCGGGGGGCGAACAGCAAATGCTGGCGATTGCGCGAATCCTGCGCACCGGTGCGAAATTGTTATTACTCGATGAAATCAGCGAAGGTCTCGCGCCGGTTATCGTGCAGACGCTGGGCCGCGTGATCCAGCAGTTAAAGGAACGCGGCTACACCATCATCATGGTGGAACAGAACTTTCGGTTTGCCGCGCCGCTGGCCGACAGGCACTATGTCATAGAACACGGGCGTATTGTTGAAACCGTAACGGCGGGCGACATGCACGGCAAGATGGATCGGTTGCATGAGTTATTGGGTATTTGAGTTTTTTAATTCACGAAGGAGCAGGAAAATGAAAAAGACGAAACACACATTGGCAGCCATCGCGGTTGCCACAGCATTCGCGGTTATCCCCGGTGCGCTGATCGCGCAGCAAAAGCCCGCACCCGCAGGCGGCATAAAGCTGTCGGATGGCGTGGTGAAAATCGGCATTCTCACCGATATGTCGGGGTTGTATGCGGATTTATCGGGCGCCGGCTCGATCACAGCCGCCAAGATGGCGATCGAGGATTTCCGCGCGCAGGAAAAAGGCAAGGCTTTCCCTATCGAGCTGGTATATGGCGACCATCAAAACAAGGGTGACGTGGCGTCGAATAAGGCGCGCGAATGGTTTGAGCGCGACAAGGTGGACATGATCGGCGATCTGGTCACCACGTCAACGGCGCTGGCGGTAATGCCGATTGCCAAACAAATGAACCGCATTACCATCGTTTCCGGCGCGGCATCTACGTTGATTACCGGAAAAAATTGCACCGATACCAATGTGCACTATGTTTATGACACCTACGCACTGGCCAACGGCACGGGCAAAGCGGTGGTGAAGCAGGGCGGCGATAGCTGGTTCTTTCTGACGGCGGACTACGCATTCGGTCATTCGCTCGAAAAAGATACGTCGGAAGTGATAAAGGCGAACGGCGGCAAGGTCATGGGTGCGGTGCGGCATCCGTTTCCCGGCACGGATTTCTCGTCTTTCCTGCTGAAAGCGCAGTCGTCCGGCGCCAAGGTCATCGGCCTTGCCAACGCAGGCACAGATACCACCAACTCCATCAGGCAGGCAGCGGAATTCGGCATCATGCCCAAGCAATCGCTGGCCGGTTTGCTGATGTTTCTTACGGATATCCATAGCCTGGGATTGAAAACCGCGCAGAACATGTATCTCACGGAAGGCTTCTACTGGGATTTTAACGCCGAGACGCGCGCTTGGTCGAAACGCTACTATGAACAACACAAACGCATGCCGACCATGGTGCAGGCAGGCGTCTATTCATCGACCATGCATTACCTCAAGGCGATCAAAGCGGCCGGCACGGATGAAGCCAAGGCGGTGATGGCGAAGATGAAGGAAATGCCGATCAACGATTTTTTCGCCAAGAACGGAAAAATTCGCGATGATGGCCGTCACGTTCATGATTTCTATTTGCTGCAAGTGAAGAAGCCCGAGGAATCGAAGTATCCGTGGGACTACTACCATGTGCGTCAGGTGATCCCGGCTGCTGATGCGGTGGGGCCGGCGGCGAGCAGTGAATGTCCTTTGCTTAAGAAGTAACGGTGCAAACAGGTGAGCGCGTTAACGAGTCCGAAGTCCCGGGTCAGCGACACTGCACGGCTTCCGGCTAACCTGCCCGGTTGTTGCCTGTTTGCGCGTTCACGGCGGTAAACATGTTCGAGTTCCTTAACATCACACCGCAAGCCCTCTACAGCCAGTTGCTGGTAGGACTGATCAACGGTTCGTTCTATGCGCTGTTGAGTCTGGGGCTTGCGGTGATTTTCGGCATGCTGAACATCATCAATTTTACGCACGGCGCGCAGTACATGCTGGGCGCGTTTCTGGCGTGGATCGGCCTTACGCAGTTAGGGCCGTGGCTGGGATCGCCGGATTTCGCCATCAATTACTGGGTAGCGTTAATTGTGGTGCCGTTGGTGGTGGGGGCTTTGGGCATTGTGATTGAACGCACAATGCTGCGGCATTTGTACCAGCTGGATCATCTTTACGGTCTGCTGCTCACGTTCGGCATCGCGCTTATCATTGAAGGCTTGTTTCGCGAGTGGCACGGATCATCCGGAAAATCTTATGACATCCCGGAGGTGCTGCGCGGCGCGATTAACCTCGGCTTTATGTATTTGCCGAAGTATCGCGCGTGGGTCATTGTGATATCGCTGATTGTCTGCTTCGCGACGTGGTTTGTGATTGAACGCACCAAACTTGGCGCGTATCTGCGCGCGGGCACCGAGAACCCGCGCCTGGTGCAGGCCTTTGGCGTCAACGTGCCGTTGATGATCACCCTGACGTACGGTTTCGGCGTGGCACTGGCTGGTTTTGCCGGGGTGCTGGCCGCGCCGATATTCACGGTGAGTCCTCTGATGGGAGCGGATCTCATTATCGTGGTGTTCGCCGTGGTAGTGATTGGCGGCATGGGGTCGATTCTGGGTTCCATCGTCACCGGGCTCGCGTTGGGTCTGGTCGAAGGATTGACCAAGGTGTTTTATCCCGAAGCTTCTGCAGTGGTGATATTCGGGAGTATGTCCATCGTGTTGCTGGTCAGGCCGGCAGGTCTTTTCGGACGTGAAAAATGACGCTGACGCGCACGCACTGGGGTTTCGTTGCACTGATTGTGGCCGGCGTGCTGGCGCCGCATCTAGGCGTTTATCCGACGTTCCTGATGAAATGCTGGTGCCTGGCGCTGTTTGCGTGCGCGTTCAATTTGTTGTTGGGTTACACCGGACTGTTATCGTTCGGCCATGCGGCATTTATCGGCGCCGCAGGCTACATCGCCGGGCATGCGACTAAAGTATGGGCATTGTCTCCGGAATTAGGCATTCTCGCCGGCACGGTGTTTGCGGGTGCGCTGGGCTATCTGTTCGGCAGTCTGGCGATACGCCGTGCCGGTATCTATTTCGC
>JBEBHE010000393.1:0-3712 GCA_040081205.1 Burkholderiales bacterium
CTACATGACCATCCGCGGCGGTCGATTAATGTAGGAGCGCTGCGTGCGTTCAGCGTCTATATCACGCAACGCTTGCGCCGCTGCTGCGTTGTCGCGCTCCACATTGAGCAGGCGCAGATACAACAACGTGGCTTGATCGAGATTGCCCTGCCGGCGTGCTTGTTCGGCAGCACGCGACAATCCGTCGGCGGCATCACGAATGCGTTTTCGAGTATCCGCCAGCGCGTCGCGGTATTCCTGAGCATCCGGTTTTAACAACGCCAGCAATTCCCATTGCACCAGCGCGTCGGCCCAATTGCGTTCACGCACGTATGTTTGTGCGCGTTCGTGGTGGCGCGCTTCAAGCGCATCGGTGGAGGAGGCGGGTGCAGCCTGCGCTGGTGCCGTTACCGTTGCGGAACCGGTGGGTGCGTCGCCCGGCGGCGTTACGCAGCCTGCGGCGGTGGCGCAAACTGCCAGCAGAATGGATATGCGTGCGGTCATTGCAAATTTGCGTCGCGAAATACCTGCAACGCTGCGCGGAAATGGTCCATGCTCGCACCGCCGAAGATCATGGTGCGGCGTAGCATCAGCGGATAGGCGAAAAATGCGTTGCCGCCCGGATTTACCGTGAGGCCGAGTTCATGGCCGGTTTGCACCAACCGATCCAACACCACCTGATTGGCATCGCCGAACGGAAACGCATGATGCGTCACCTTGCCTGGCACATTGCGCTCGATGACCGTGCGCGGGACACGCAGCTCGGCATCGATGCGCTCGCGATAACGCGCGTCCGATTCACCCGGCAGGCGCACAATCAGGTTTGCATGGGACTTTGAGTGTGACTGAAAATCAATAAGACCGGATGCTGACATTTCGTTGATCTGTGCCCAACTGAGGCCTTCGCCCGAGTTCAGAAAATCGGTGTACACAAAAAACGTCGCGGCGAAACCGTGCTTGCGTAATATCGGGTATGCATGTTGATAGGACGACACATGTCCGTCGTCGAACGTGACGACCACCGCGCGCGGCGGCAACGGACGCTTACCGGACAGAAAATCGGGCAGATCGGCAAGGCGGATCACGTTGTAGTCATTGCGCGCGAGATACGCCATTTGCAATGCGAACGTGTCGCGCGGCATAATCATCAGATTCGTCTGTGGCCCGACACGGTGATAGCAAAGGATCGGAACTGTTTGATAGCCCTTGGCTGAAATGCCCAGCGGGTTAATCGGGCGCAGCGGAATGGCGATCGCGTCACCGGGTGTCGTGCCGGTAATTCGATTGAAAGCGGCGATTTCCCATGCGCGCGTTTCGCTGCCGAGATGTTCACGCGCCAGCGTTGTAAGTGTGTCTTGCGCGCTGGGTACTACCACGGCGTAACGCTCATTACGCGCGATCACGCCGGTGGGTGGTGCTGCGGTGACCGCTTCCGGCGATGGCGTAGCAACGTCTGGTGATGGTGCGGGAGCCGTAGCACAACCCGCGACCATTGTCAGAATCGCGAGTGATTTCAGATAGCGAGGCAGCATTGCGTCCCCCTAAACCGTTGTCCCGGGTTTTGCTACCGATTCGGATTGCGCCATGACCGCATCAGCTTTTGACTGCTCCAGACTTGCGGCCATGCCATTGAAACTATCGTAAAGATCACCGATCTCGTCGGCGCGCGCTTCCTCGATACGGCAGTCGTAGCGGCCATCGCGGACTTCGTCCAGCGCGTCGCCTAGTGTGCGCAGCGGCCGCGCGTAACGGTCGAGCATCAGATAAGTCGCGAGCGTGGCCATCACCGCCGTGACAATGAGCAGCAGCGCCATTAGCCACCAGCTTTCACGCACCACAGCCGCTAACCCGTCTTCCGGAAGGAGTAATTGTACTTTGCCGATCTCGCGAGCCTGAAACTTGATAGGCACGATAAACGAAAACACCAGTGCGCCGTCCTGTCGTTGGCGGGATACCGCTATCGTTGGGTCGCGCGCGGTAAGCGGCTCGCCGCTCACCGACTGATATGGTTTTCCCACGCTCGCGGCGTCGGTGCTCACGCGCACCACGTTCTTGATATCGATTACCGAGAGGCCGCGCGCATCCAGCGCGCGCGCAATCGCCTGCACCGACACGTCGATACCCACCCAGTCTTCGGACAGTGTTTGATGTGCATTTTCCACCGCGATCAGTTTCGCAAGCGAGGCGCCCTGATCGATGGTCTGGCTGAGCATGGCCTGGTACTGTCGGTGCGTGACAAACAGCGACGTGACCGTCATGGTTATCGCGACCACTGCCGCCATGGCGAGCGCCAGCTTGACCTTGAGTTGCATGCCGCGGCGTTTGGATTTTCCGAGGCCGAGCGTAGGATCGATCTCGATCAGTACGCGCGTCAGTGCTTCGGAGAGTTCACGCCCGCTCTGAAATCGCTTCTCGGGCTGCTTGTTCAGCGAGCGGGCGATAACGCGGCGCAGGCTGGCGGGGATGTCCGCGCGTAATTCACCTACAGGCTTGGGTGCTTCCTGTGTGATGCGCAGCAGCAGCGTTGCGATGCTGTCGGCGTTAAACGGCCGCTTGCCGGTGAGCAGTTGATACATGATCACACCTACTGCCCACAAGTCCGAGCGCGCATCGATCACATCGCCTCGCGCCTGCTCCGGCGACATGTAATGCGGCGTGCCCATGATCGTGCCAGCGGTGGTACGGTCCATGCTGTCGCCGGCGGCCACGTGGGCGATGCCGAAGTCCACGAGCTTGATGGTTTTGCCGTCGGACAGGCGAATGATATTGGCCGGTTTGAT
Source organism: Burkholderiales bacterium (assembly GCA_040081205.1). Classification (GTDB taxonomy): domain Bacteria; phylum Pseudomonadota; class Gammaproteobacteria; order Burkholderiales; family SG8-41; genus UBA5216. The sequence goes on from JBEBHE010000393.1 coordinate 2,760, forward strand.
GTCGCGATGAAAGATGCCTTTGCTGTGCGCATAGTCGAGCGCGTTGGCGATTTGTATGGCGATGGCGACGACATCGCGCAACGGCAATTCAGAACCCTCGGGAATCATCTCGTCCAGCGGGCCGCCGTCGAGTAATTCCATCGCGATATACGGCCTGTTCTCTATTTCGCCGACATCGAAGATGGTAACGATGTTGGGATGCGACAGCATGCCGGCCGCTTTTGCTTCGCGCAAAAAGCGCTGGCGGTATTCCGCGGTTGCGCAGAGATTCGCATGCAGAAACTTGATCACCAGCGAGCGGTTGATGCTCGGATCGAAGGCTTTGTAAACGGTGGCCATCGCGCCTTCGCCCAGCCGTTCAAGTACCTGATAGCGGCCGACTTCGCGCGCCGACATGACTTCGGCGCCGACTTCGACATCGCCTATGGATCGGCCCGGTAGCGAATGGCCCAGTGAGGTTTGTTTGGCAATGAACGTCGCTTCATCGACTTTGCTGCCCAAGTTGATAACGGTAGCGCCTGTGTCAGGTGCGCCGGGCGGATTATTATTGGGCATCGGAGGATCAGCTTGGTAAATTATTGCAGCGAGTATGCGACAAACCCGGTCAGTTTGTCATCAAGCGCGCGGCGGCACATTAATGGTCGAAATGGAACCAGATGTGAGCGAGCGCACCTTTCGACTCGGATCGAATGCGGTCGGCGTTGTTCCGCAACATGAAACCGGCGAGCCGGCTCATGCCGTTGTCCGACTCCATGATTTCCTGGTCGGTCGGGCGTTTGTCGGGAAACGCCATCGGTACGCCGGCGTAAATCGCATGGATGTTGAGATTAAATTCATCGAAACTCGCTTCCAGCTTAAGAGCGCCAGCGTTCCATCCGTTGTCCGCCACCGCTTCCACCAATTGATTCGCGGCGAAACTGGCACGAGAAATAATTTCCGGACGCGCGCCCCAC
>JBEBHE010000394.1:0-3678 GCA_040081205.1 Burkholderiales bacterium
TTAGTGCGGCACGCTGGGAGAAATTATCGATATTTTTAAATGATTGTGTATTTATTTTTGTACCCTGGCTTGCGACGATGCGTTGCGCGCTCGTTTGTGATAAACCACGGATCCTATTGAGGCCGAGTCGCACGGCAGGCGTGCCGTCTTCACGCCGTTCAAGCTGGCATTCCCAATCGCTTATCGTGACATCCGCCGCGCGCACTTCAACACCGTGACGTTGTGCGTCCTGCACGAGTTGTGATGCCGAATAAAACCCCATCGGCTGGCTGTTCAGCATCGCCGCGAGAAACGCCGCCGGTTCGTAATGTTTGAGCCACGACGACACATACGCGAGCAAGGCAAAACTCGCCGAGTGCGATTCGGGAAAACCATATTCGCCAAAGCCGCAAATCTGCTGATAGATTTGTTCTGCGAATTGTTGTGTGTAGCCGCGTTCGGCCATGCCGTCGAGCAGGCGCTGATGGAATCGCTCGAGCCCGCCTTTGCGTTTCCATGCGGCCATCGATCGGCGCAGTTCGTCGGCTTCACCCGGCGTGAAGCCGGCGGCGACGATGGCCAGTTGCATCACCTGTTCCTGAAAAATCGGCACGCCGAGGGTGCGTTCGAGCACTTTTCTTACTGCTTCAGAAGGGTAGCTCACCGGCTCTTTGCCTTGCCGTCGCCGCAGGTACGGATGCACCATGCCGCCCTGTATCGGACCGGGACGCACGATGGCGACTTCGATCACCAAGTCGTAAAATTTTTTGGGACGCAGGCGCGGCAGCATGGTCATTTGCGCGCGCGATTCGATCTGGAACACGCCGATGGTGTCGGCGTGCTGAATCATTTCATAAACGTTTGGATCGTCACCACGATCGAGTATGTTTTGCATGGTGAGCGGCGTGCCGCGCCCGGCGTTCATTTCGTTCACCATGTCGAGCGTGCGGCGTATCGCACTCAGCATGCCCAGCGCCAGCACATCGATTTTGAGCAGGCCCAGCGCTTCGAGATCGTCTTTGTCCCACTGGATCACGCTGCGCTCCGGCATCGCGGCGTTTTCGATAGGGACCAACCGCCCCAGCGGGCCTTGTGAAATCACAAATCCACCCACGTGCTGCGATAAATGGCGCGGAAAACCGACAATTAAATTTATCAATAAAAACAATAGTTTATTGATATTCGCTTCGGGGTCGAGACCAACCTCGCGCATGCGTTCGGGAATGACTTTGCGGCCATCCCACCAGCGCATGGATCGCGCGAGGCGGTCGATCTGGCCGCTTTCAAATCCGAGCGCGCGGCCCACGTCGCGCAGCGCGCTTTTGGAGCGATAGGTGATCACTGTAGCAGCGAGTGCCGCGCGGTCGCGACCGTATTTGTTGTAAATATACTGGATGACTTCTTCGCGCCGCTGATGTTCAAAATCGACATCGATGTCGGGCGGCTCATCACGTTCGCGCGAGACAAAGCGCTCGAACAACATGCTCATGCGCGCGGGATCGACTTCGGTGATGCCCAGCGCGTAACACACGGCGGAGTTGGCCGCCGAGCCGCGTCCTTGACACAGGATATTTTGTGCGCGCGCGAATCGCACCACATCATAAACTGTCAGTACAAAATGTTCGTATTGCATCTCGGCGAGAAGTTGCAGCTCGTGTTCGATCTGCTGCTGCACATGCGCGGGCGTGCCCTGCGGATAGCGCCGGGCGAGACCTTCGAGTGTAAGTTCGCGCAGATACAGCGCGGCGGTTTTTCCCGATGGCACCAGTTCGTGCGGGTATTCGTAACGCAGAATGTCGAGCGAGAAATCACATAAGTCGGCGATGCGCTGCGTTTCGGCCAGCAATTCCGGCGGATAAATGCGCGCGAGTGTTGCGCGGGTGCGCAGATGGCGCTCGGCGTTGGGTTGCAATTGATGTCCGGCTTCGGCGACCGTGACGCCGTGGCGGATAGCAGTCAGTGTGTCCTGCAACGGTTTGCGCGAGCGCACGTGCATGTGTACGTCACCGGTAGCGACCAGCGGCAGGCCGCTTTTCGCGGAGAGTTCGCGCAATGTGTCGAGTTGCGCTTTGTCGTTGGGACCGCTGAGAAGTTCGACCGCAATCCATGCGCGCTGCGGGAAACGTTTTGCTATATAGCAGGCTTGTTCAACTTCGGGCCGCTGACCGGGGATCAGCAACGCCAAACAATGATCGAGATTCTGTTCCAGATCGGCGAGCGTGACTTTGTAATGGCCTTTCGCCGCGCGCGTGCGAGCGCGCGTGATCAGTGCCGAAATGTGGCCATAGCTTTCGCGATTGGTGGCGAGCAATACGAGTTTCGGGCCGCCATCGATAACGATTTCAGTGCCGATGATGAGTTTAAATCCGTGCTGCTTGGCAGCGACATGCGCGCGCACCACGCCCGCGAGCGAACATTCGTCGGTGATGGCGAGTGCGCTATAACCCAGCGCCTGCGCGCGTGCGATCAGTTCTTCAGCGTGTGATGCGCCGCGCAGGAAGGTGAAGTTGCTGAGGCAATGCAGCTCGGCGTAGGCGGGTAATGCGTGCATGTGCGTGCATGAATTTCTCGTGGCATCACGAGAAAAACCCATGCACATACCAGCGCGCGGCGATGTCGCGCTCGCGGTAAATCCACAGCAGCGATTGCGCAGGATTACGCGCGACAAAATAATCGCGCGCGACATACTGGCCATCCCACCAGCCGGCTTCGATGCGTTCGGGGCCGGCGAGCAGCGATAGCGCGCCGCCGTCGTGGTCATAAGGGTCGCGCGGCGCGGCGTTGGTTTCGCGTAAAGGGCGCGGTGTGGTGAGCAGCCACAGCGGGCGAGTCAAAGGACGTGAGGGCATTAGTGAAGCAGCGGCATTTTCATTGGTGCTGGCGGTCGCACCCGGCCGGCACGCGCGCCAGGCGCGTTCCGGCCGGTAATCGGCGTGAGGCGTCAGTCCGCAGATAGTGTTGGCGCCGAGCCTTGCGTTGAGCCTTTCGACGAAACGTGACGCGCTTTCTTCGTTGCCCGCGCTGTAGGGTAAAAACGCGAGGTTGCGCGAGGCGAGCGGTATGACTCTGCCGGAGACAATGGCGATTTCAATGGCGGCGCATGGTAGTTCAGTGCGTGCCAGTCGTTCGCGCAGCAGGGTGGTCAGGTGATCGAGATCGCGGGTGGCGCTGGCGAGTTCCAGTGTTATTACAGTAACTAGCTGTTTTTCATGAATAAATTCAAATCGTGGGCGTTGCACGCCATGGCCGGTGGCGGTGAGCCAGCCACATAACTCTGTGAGCAGGCGGCGCGCAGCGAACAGCAGCGCATCGGCCTGCGCAACCGGTGCGGGCAGCGGCAGCGTAGCGCTGTAGGTTTGCGGTGCGACGAACGGCAGGCGCGGATCAGGACGCAGGCCCAGTGCGCGATCAAGATTATCCAGCAGGCGTTGACCGGCGCGGCGCGCGAGTCCGTCACGCGGCAGGCGCAGGCAATCGCCGATGGTGCGTGCGCCGAAATTGTCGAGCAAATCACGGGTGGTTTGACTGGTATTGCCATCCTGGCCGATGAGATCAGTGGAGAGTTGTTCCAGCGCAGGCCGCAGGGCGTCTTGATGATGCACACGCACGTTGACACCTGCGCGCGCGAACCACAGCGCTGCGAGCGGCGTGGGTGCGCAGGCGATGCCGGCGTTAAATCCCAGTTCCGCGATACCGCGC
>JBEBHE010000395.1:0-3673 GCA_040081205.1 Burkholderiales bacterium
CATATTGACAGATTTGATTTTTAAAAAATCTCTTTGTTAAATCAAAATGCGATCACATCTTTTTAAGGGTCGTGCCACCGCTCGCCCACAACCATAGCCACAGGGGAATAACCATGGAAATGCAGGTACCGGACGCAGTACGCAACGCACGTCAGCACCCGATAACACATCACGAAGAATCCACTATTCATTTTGATTTTTCGCCGCAGTTAGACGTCCATTTTGACAAGAGCACCAATGCGCTATGGTCTCGCTGGTCTGCCGAACCTCGACCATGCTTTAACCCTCGATTGCTTGCCGATATTCGCGCCTATTATGAATTTGTGTCGCAAACCGAAGGCACATTACAGGGAAAAGACGGCACATTTCCAATTGAATATGTCGTGCTGGCCTCTGGCATGCCGGGCGTTTTTAATCTCGGCGGAGACCTTGACTTGTTCAAACAACTCATCGCCGCCAAGGACCGGCAAGGATTGCTGAGGTATGGCCGTGCGTGCATCGACGTGCTCTATCGCAATTACGTTGGCCATGATCTTTCACTCACAACCATTTCGCTGGTGCAGGGTGAATGCCTGGGCGGTGGATTTGAAGCGGCATTGTCCGGCGATGTCATTGTCGCAGAAAAAAGCGCACGCTTTGGTTTCCCGGAAATTCTATTCAATCTGTTCCCGGGCATGGGCGCTTACAGTTTTCTGGACCGGAAAATCGGAAGCAAAGGCGCCGAAAGTTTGATCACGAGCGGACGTATTTACAGCGCCGATGAAATGCTGGCCATGGGCGTTGTTGATATCGTGGCCGAGGATGGCGCCGGCGAAGGCGAAGTGAACGCGCTGATCAAGCGTCGCAGTCGCAGTCGCAACGGCCTTGCCGCATTGGCCGCCGCGCGACGCCGCGTGCACGGCATTACCTTTGAGGAACTGATGGATGTCGTGCAAATCTGGGTGGATTCCGCGTTGCATCTGAACGTGCGTGACCTGAAATTGATGCACCGGCTGGTATCACGTCAAAATGGCTTGGGAGATGCTCCGCAAATGCATTGATATGCAGTCACATTTTGTTCGCTGGCTGCGGCACAGGATCATCGCTGCACGCCTCTGTTAGACTTTGGGCCACTGTGTGCAAGAGCGAATCGCTTGCGGCGCGTGGCCGTGCATCACGGAGAAACCATCATGGCTGATATTGAATACAGCATTCAGGAGGCAGCGGAACTGCTCGGCGTTCCTATCCCCAAGCTTCGACGCTGGGACAAGCAAGGTGTTCTGGTAGCCGTTCGTACCGACGGCGGTCATCGCCGTTATCCGAAAGACCTGATTGACCAGATCGCGCGCACGGGTGTCGGTGACGGCGCCATTTCGCAAGAACTGGCATCCGTCAAACGTTCCCTCGCCGAAAAACACCGTATTATTCAACTGTTGGCTGAAAGCGAAGGCCGCTATCGTGATCTCGTAGAAACATCACACGATTTGATCTGGGCTACCGACGCGCAAGGCAGCTTCACATATCTTAACGGCGCAGCAAACGAAGTGTTCGGAATGGCGCCCAAAGACCTGCTCGGCCGCTGCTTTTTTGATTTCGAAGTCGATGAAGCGCACATCGGCAACCGCCGCTTCCTCGCGCTACTCAGGCGCCACGGCGAAGTGAAGCATCACGTGACGCACCTGCGTACGCGCGACAACGAAGACCGCTGGATCGGCATCAACGCCCGAGTGACAACAAATGACCGGGGCGAAATTCGCGGCATACGCGGCACGGCGCGCGATATTACCGATGAGCAGCGTGCATTGAAGCGCATTGAGCATCTGGCACTGCATGACGCGTTAACCGACTTGCCCAATCGCCATGCCATGCAACGCAGTATCGAGCTGGCAATGGAATCTGGCGCGCTGGGCGCTTTGCTGTTTCTCGATCTCGATCATTTTAAATACATCAACGACAATTTTGGTCACCGCACCGGCGACAACATTATCATCGGTATCGGTAGCGTATTGCGTGAAGCGGTTCGTGGCAGAATCGGTGGCCTATACCGCATCGGCGGCGACGAGTTTGCGATTCATTTGCCAGATGCATTGCGCAAGGAAGCCGTGGAATGCGCGGAACATGTACTCACGGCGATCAGGCACTACCAGCTTCAGGTAGAAAATAGCAAAGTCATTGCCAACCTCTCCGCCTCGATCGGCATCGCGCTATATCCGTTTCACGGTAACGATCTGCCTGCACTGCTGTCCAATGTGGACATTGCAATGTATCAGGCAAAAGACCTTGGGCGGAATCGCTACGCACTTTTCGAATCCGATTCCGGGGCGCTTCGCAACACGCATAAACGTGTGCAATGGGCAAAAAAATTACGTGACGCGCTGGACGAAGACCGCCTGACACTGTTCACACAGCCCGTGGTACGCCTGCGCGACAGACAGGTTATGCATCACGAAGTGCTTTTGCGCATTCGAGATGAGGGCGGCGCGCTGGTTGAACCAGCGAGCTTCATCGAGATTGCTGAAACACTGGGGACCATACAAGAGATTGACCTGCGTGTTGTCGAAAAAGTGCTGGATCATATCGACCGCAATAGCCTTGCCGGGAAAAAAATTCGCTACTTTGTGAATTTGTCGCGCGTATCGATTTCCAGTCAGGATTGGGTGGATCGATTTATGAAGCTGCTCGCAAACAGTCCCACGCAACCCAATCAGCTTGTTTTTGAGATCACCGAAACGGCAGCGCTTTCAGAAATCGATGTGACGCTAAAATTTATCCGCCGGCTCAAGGAAATGGGCTCACGCTTTGCGTTAGATGATTTCGGTGCCGGATTCAGTTCGTTCTATTACCTGAAGCAGTTTGACGTCGACTATCTGAAAATCGACGGCAGTTTCGTGCGTGATCTCGCCAGTGATAACGGAAGCCGGCTGTTCGTCAAGGCGTTGAACGATGTTGCGCTTGGCCTAAACAAGCAAGTAATCGCGGAATGGGTTGAAAACCCGGAGGTCAGTGACTTGCTGATGCAAATGGGCACGCAGTACGGCCAAGGGTTTTTGTTTCAAAAACCCCAGCCGCTGGTGGACAGCTACCAAAAAATCCCCCGCATCATTCGCGCGGGCGTATCGTAACAACTGTGATACTGCACGTTTGGCATCCCACCTGCATTTACCACTCACCACGCAGAATTTTTTCCGCCCACAGCAAACCCGTAACAGCCTTTGCTTCGGTAATGGAACCATCGCGCACCCAAGCCAGCGCTTCGATTACAGGAACGTGCAGCACCTCCAGAAACTCGCCATCATCGAGCTGTCGTCCCACCATCGTCAAATCGCGCGCAAGATACAATTCGATGCGCTCATCAGCGTAGGCGATGCAAGGATGCAAGGTGGTCAGGTGACGCCACTCACGCGCTTCGTAACCGCATTCTTCACGCAACTCACGCTTGGCGGTGTTCAGAGAATCCTCGCCCGGGTCGATCTTGCCTGCCGGCAACTCAATGAAGTGGCGATCCAGGGGATAACGATACTGCCGCTCAAGCACCAGAGTGTTTTCATCCACCATAGCGATGATCATGGATGCGCCGGGATGCCGGATGTATTCCCGGATGGATTCCCTGCCATTCGGCAGACGCACCGTATCGGAAACCACGTGCAATAAATTTCCCTGGAATACCGTAGTCGAGGTGAGCTGCTGCTCGCGC
>JBEBHE010000099.1:0-13707 GCA_040081205.1 Burkholderiales bacterium
CCGGAAAGGTGGGGCCAGTCGGATGGGCAATCACTCGCTTGAACGGATGGTCATCCGGCAACGGCGTGCCTGAGACCCAATGCTGCAATTCCTGCACTTGCTGCGGAAACTGGTCATGCACGTTCTGCGGATTGGGATTCAGTGCGTGCGACGTCAACTGATCCGATCCGGGCGCGCGCCCGACACCGAGATCGATGCGGCCCGGCGCTATCGCTTCCAGCACACGGAACTGCTCAGCTACCTTGAACGCGGAATAATGCGGCAGCATCACGCCCGCGCTGCCCACGCGTATGCGCGGCGTGGTCGCCGCGATGGCAGCCATCAGCACCTCCGGCGCGGTGCCGACGATATTGCCCGAATTGTGATGCTCCGACACCCAATAGCGGTGATAACCCAGCGCATCGCAATGCCTGGCAAGCGCCAGCGTTTCGCGTATCGCGGTATCCTGCGTTCTGCCTTTGGACGCGGTGGATTGATCGAGTACTGACAACCTCATGAGTGGCCTGCTTTCAGTGGGTTAATGGTTGCTTGCCGAAGCTGCGGTAGCGCCCAACAGGTGCAACGCGCTGAACGATAGCCGGCAGGACTTACCGTGGCGAGCATAACCCAAATGTTACCGTGACCGCGCCGCTGCGCCATGCAAAGCGGTACGCGGCTCACGCTTGACGGCTACCGCCCGAACCGCCGATGATCGCGACGACGCACAGTGATTATCGCCGCTCTCAAAATTAACCTGACAGGAAATTGATCATGTCCAGAATCCCCCCCGTCTCCGCCAAATCCGATGTGCCCGCCGAGCATCACGCACTCGTCGATAGAGTGTTGAACGTTTTCGGCGGCATACGCGGGCCGTTCAGCATGATGCTGCATAGCCCGAAAATGGCCGCGCCGGTTTTCGACTTGGGCGATTATTTCCGCGACGGCTCCGTTGTCGAAGGCCGGGTGCGCTCAATAGGTGTTCTGATCGCGGCGCGCGAGCGTCAGGGCGTTTACGTGTGGGGTGCGCAGGTCAACACCGCGCGCAAAAACGGCGTGCCTGAAGCGGTCATCGAACTCATTCGCCAGCGCGCCGATCCTTCAACCTTCCCTGCTGGAGACCGCGAGGTCGCGGTATACGCCGAGCAGCTGATGCGCACCAACCGCGTCGACCAGGCCGCGTTCGACGCCCTCAGCAAAGGCCGCAGCGTGCAATGGATGATCGAACTCACGTCCGTCATCAACTACTACGCCATGCTGTGCGGCATCGTCAGCGCGTTCGAGGTGCCGGGGCCGGCCAACGCAGATCCGTTGCCGAAGTAATTCTCACGGATAGAAACATGGCCAAAAGAACAAGGGGGGAGAGGATGTCAAAACTGAATTCAGCGTTACTGACCGTCTTGAGCGTATGCGGCACCGTTCACGCGCAGGCACAAACGGCGGGCTATCCGTCAAAGTCCATCCGTATTATCTGCCCCGCCGCGCCAGGCGGCATTTCGGATTTGTTAAGCCGCATCGCTGCGCAGCGGCTGACACCCTTGTATGGTTATCCGGTCATTGTCGAAAACCGCACTGGGTCGGGCGGACATGTCGCGGGAGACCTCGTTGCTAAATCCGCGCCCGACGGATACACCCTGCTGCAAGCAACCATCGCGCAAAACGCCGCCTACGCGATGTACTCGGGCCTCACCTACGACCCCGGCAAAGATCTGCAACCCATTGTGCTTCTCGGCGAATCGCAGGGCGCGCTGGTAGTACATCCTTCGTTGCCAGTACGTAACGTCAAGGAATTCATCGCGCTCGCCAAGGCACGTCCCGGCGAACTCAATTACGGATCTGCCGGCGCAGGCACCGCGATTCATATGGCGGCAGAGTTGTTCAAATGGGTGGCCAACGTCAACCTCACGCATATCGCCTACAAAGGCAGCGCGCCTGCGATGATTGATCTCATTGGCGGCAACATACAGGTAATGTTCGAGAACGTCGCCACCGCCACCCCTTATGTGAAAAGCGGCAAGGTGCGCGCGCTCGGCGTCACCGGTCGAAGCCGCGCGCCAAATCTGCCGGATATCGCGCCCATTGCGGAATCAGGTCTGCCCGACTACGAAGCCGTGCCGTACTACACGCTATCGACCTCCAGCAAAGTGTCCGCCGATCTCGTGCGCAAACTCGCCACCGATGTAGACGCCTTCGTCAAAGCGCAAGACTTGCAGCGGCGCTGGGGTGAGTTGGGCATTACACCGCTGGGCGGCACGACAGAGACGGCGGTCAAGCGCAATGCGGTTGAGACAGCGAAGTGGAGCCGGGTGATCAAGGCCGCCGGAATACGGGTTGATTGAACCCGCATAGATCAGAACGCTCAGCAATCGCTGCACGTTCGATTTGCAGCCATCATTCTTCCGCGTGACGGGTACGCGCTCCGCCTTACGGCAACTCTGGCGCGCCGCGTGCTACGATAGCCGTTAAACAAACCACGCGCATGGAGACAAAATGAAGGCGGCTTATTTCATGAAACACGGCGGACCCGAGGTAATGGAATACGGCGATGTGCCGGATCCGGTGGCCGGACCCGGGCAGGTGCTGATCGACGTTCACGCGGCGAGCGTCAACGGCGCCGACTGGAAAGTGCGCGCCGGCAGTTACGCACCGCTGGAAACCTTTCCCTATATACCCGGCCGCGATTTTTCCGGCGTGGTGTGCGCGCTGGGCACGGGGGTGAAGGACTTCGTGGTCGGTGATGAAGTTTTCGGTGTATGCGATGTCGGCCAGGAAGGCGCCTATGCGGAAAAAATCGCCATGCGCTCGGCCATCGTGGCGCGAAAGCCGGCGAGCCTCACGCATGTGGATTGCGCGGCATTATCGCTGATCGGTTTGACCGCATTAAGCGCGATCGAAGACACGCTGGTACTGCGGCCGGGCGAAACCATACTGATCCAGGGCGGCGCGGGCGGCGTCGCCAGCTTCGCAATACAGGTTGCCAAACACATCGGCGCGCGCGTGGTCACCACGGCGAGCGCTGCGAATCACGATTACCTGCGCCGGCTCGGCGCGGAGCGCATCATCGACTACAACGCGCAGGATTTCACCAAAGCGATCTCCGCCTGCGACGCGGTGTTCGACACAGTAGGCGGCGAGGTAGCAAAACGCTCGTTCACCGTACTGCGGGCGGGCGGGCGCGCGGCATTTATTGCGTCGGGCAATTCAGCGCCACAAGCAAATCGCTCCAATGTGCTGTCGCTGCGTCCGAAAGTGGGACGCAGCCGCGAACACCTCGAACGTATCGTCTCGCTCGCCACCAATGGCGCAGTGCGTGTTCCCGAAATCACCCTGTTTCCGCTGTCAGAAGCCGCAGCGGCGCACAGGATCAGCGAAGGCCGCCACTTCCGCGGCAAGCTGGTGTTTAAGGTGCGCTAAATTACACCCATTTAGTTACAAGACACACCTGCTACGCTGGCCCGACGAAGCCGATATACGCGCCGCAGGTGTCGGCGGGCGTTGCCAGCATCGCGTGTTCTCCGTTGCTGCGCACGCCGCGCGCCGGCGGCGGCAAGCCGTGTTCCTGCATCCACTGCGCGGCGGCACCCATGCTGGTGGTGCGATACAGTGCCTGGAACAGGCCGGGACCGCGGCGTTTTAATGCATCTGCAGCAGGGCCATCGGCATAGGGCGTGACGACGCCGAGTCCGGTGTCGCCTATTTCAAAAATGGCCATGTTCGACATCACCACTGTACCCTTATGCAACTCCGGTTTGGGCATGCCCAGCACGTTGGCGTAGATTGCTGCGTCCGCTTCAGCGTCGTGCGTGACGATGTACGCACGCTCCAGTTTATACACGCCGTTCGGATGAGGTCCCGTCACCGGCGCCAGCTTGCGGCGCTCTTCCATCGGCGTCAGCTGCTGGATAAAAAAGATCGGCAGTGGATTTTTCGGGCCGAGCGTCGCCACTTTCCAGCGTAAGGTTTGCCCCACCAACGTGGTGCGGCTGCCGTCGATGGCGTCGCTGACCTCGACACCACGCGCGCGCATGGCGGCAACATCGGCGGTGAGATCGTCACTTTGCAAAATGACGTATCGTATGCCACCGCCCGCCGCTATGAAATCCGTGAGGCCGGTGTTTGCATTGCCGGGTTTGCCCGAGGTCGCGTACTCGGCCGGATCGTGTATCGCCAGCAATTCAAGATAATCGTGATTATTGAGCGCGATGGCGTTGTGCGTTCCCTTGCCGGGATGCACGCCGCCCGCAAAAATATTGAAGCCCAGCTTGGTGTACTGTGCGATGCCCTGTGCGAGGTCAGGCACGCAAATCATCACATGGTCAATACGGGTAAACATGGCGGGCTCCGCAGTGGTTGAGTGACTCAGGAACAACAATGAAAGAAGGCATGTAAAATATCATTAAAAACAAATACTTATGATTGACTGCCCTAGGCAGGGGCACGATATTACTTCAGCACCACCAGCGCATCCGCCGCGACCACGCCTTTGCCCGCTGGCCGCACCAGCACCGGATTGATATCCATCTCGGCAACGCGTTCACGCATAAGCCACGCCATCTCCGATACAGCCACCAGCAAATTCGTCAACGCATCCACATCACGCGGCGGTTGGCCTCGAACGCCATCAAATAATTTTGCGCCGCGAATCTCGCGCACCATGGCTTGCGCTTCCGCTTTGTCAAAAGGCGCGATGCGATAGGTGACGTCGCGTATGGTTTCAGCCAGTACGCCACCGAGGCCGAACGCAACCACCGGACCAAAGCACGGATCGTTGACCACGCCGACTATGGTTTCCAGACCATCGGTAATCATTTCCGATACCAGCACACCGGCGATATTCGCTTGCGGCGCGGCGCGTTTTGCGTTGGCAAGCACCTCGGCAATCGCTTTTTCCAGTTGCGCTGCGTCCTGCACATGGAGACGCACACCGCCCATGTCGGATTTGTGTGCGATATCGCGGGAGACCACTTTCACCGCCACGGGGAATCCAACGCTCGTGGACAAAAGTGCTCCCGGTGCCATCAGTTGATCGTGTGTAACCACAATCCCGAAAGCACGCAGCACATTCTTGCTTTCGTGTTCATCGAGCGTCATCGAACCATCCGGCAGTGCCGGCAACGCACGCGGTTTTACTGCCGGCGGATGGACGATGCGCTCGCGCTGCTGAAGCACATCGGCATAGTCCGCCAGCGTGCCCATGGCATACGCCACGCGGCGAGGTGAAGGCTGCATCGGGATTTGCTCTGCCGCTATCACATCAAAACCTTCAGCGGCAGCGTCATACGGGATCGAGCAGAACAGCATCACTGGCTTGTCGGACTTTTTGAGCGCCTGCGCCACACCCGCGGCACCGTTGTACATGGCGCGGCCGGTGGAGGTCGCGAGCAGCACGCCGACCTGATGCACATCGGGATCCGCCAGTATCGCATCGATGGCGCGCACAAAACGCGGCGCGTTGGCATCGGTGGTAAATCCGGCGGCATAATCAACCGGGTTTTCCAGCGACGCCACGTTTGGCAGATTTTCACGCAGCACACTCATGGTCTTTGCCGACAACGGCGTGAGTTTCAAACCCATTTCATCGGCCGCGTCGGAAAAAGCCACCGCCGACCCGCCGGAACCGCCCAACACCACCACGTTGCGCCCGCGAGCGATGCGTCCCGTCGCAAAACACTGCGCGTAGTCGGCAGCTTCGTGCGTGTCGCGCACTTCGATCACACCGCATTGCTTCAACGCGGCGCGAAACACATCGTAGCTGCTGGTGAGATTGGCCGTATGCGATGCTGCCGCGCGCAAACCCTGCTGCGTATTGCCTGCCTTCAGCACGATGACCGGCTTGCCGGCCGCCAGCGCGCGGCGCGCAGCCGCCATCAATCCACGCCCGTCGGCCACCCCTTCGAGATACGCGAGGATCACTTTGGTTTCCGGATCATCCACAAACGCGTTGATTAACTCAGGCGCTTTGATATCGCTTTCGTTGCCGCTCGCCACCACGTAGCGAAAGCCCACTCCGGCCGCGGCGACTTGCACGACCAGGCTATTGCCGAAACCGCCGCTCTGAATCACCGCGGACACCGGTCCCGGTTTCAACATCGGTGGTTTGGTAATGCTGCCGAAGCCGGCGAACACGCGCTGATGGATGTTGACCAGACCCAGGCAGTTCGGTCCGATAAGACGAACACCTGCTTTGTGTGCGGCATCCAGCATGCGGTTTTCGTTGGCGATGCCTTCCGGGCCGGCTTCACGAAAACCGCCGCCCAGCACCACGGCAAAAGGTATGCCGTGAGCACCACATTGCTCAATGACACCCGGCACATGCTTAGCGGGCACGGCCACGACAGCCACGTCACATGGCTGGTCAATCCCGGCGATGCCGCGATAGCAACGCTGCGTGCCCAACGTGTCGTAGTTCGGATTGACCGGAAAGATTCCTCCCGCGTAGCCATAGCGCGAAATTGCATCTAGCGCCTGCCCACCCGCGCGATTGGTGTCTGCGGTCGCGCCAACGATGGCTACGCCGCGTGGATTTAGTAGCTTTGAAAAGTTGCTCATGGTGTGTCAGACGCGAAACGCGATTGGAAACCAAATCTGAAACTTACACCGGCCGCTGCGACGGGCACAGCGCCGGCACGGGTGAATGGATATTTACATCAATCCGCTTTAATGCCGGCCTCGCGTATCACTTTGCCCCACTTGCTGACTTCATTGGCAAAGTATTTACGCAAGTCATCCGGCGGACCAAACAGGGGTTCGGAGCCCTGCGTGACAAAACGCTCGCGCATGTCCTGCGTTTTCATGATCGCCGACAATTCGGTATTCAGCCGGTTGACGATGGCGTCCGGCGTGCGCCCTGTGGTAAACACGCCAAACCAGCCGACTGCGTGAAAGCCCGGCAGCCCGGTTTCCGCCAGCGACGGCAAATCGGGAAACAGCACCGAGCGTTTCAAACTCGTAACCCCCAGTGCGCGTAGCGAATTGTTGCGAATATACGGCGTGAGGATCAGTACGTTGTCGATAGCCACGTGCAAACGCCCGCCCAGCAAATCAGGCATCAGTGCGCCGGTACCTTTGTAGGGCACGAACAACATGTCGAAACCACCGTTGCGCTTTAACATTTCGCCGGTGAGCCGTTGCAGCGAGCCCGGCGTCGAGCCGGAAAAATTAAGCTTGCCGGGATTTGCTTTGCCATAGGCAATGAGATCGCCTACGGTTTTTACTGGCAGCGACGGCTGCACCACCACCACGTACGGCGAGGTGCCAATCAGCGACACCGGCGCAAAATCCTTGAACTGGTCAAACGGCAACTTGGTAAACAGACTACTGATGGTACCCATCGAACCCGACCCCATCAGCAGCGTGTGGCCGTCAGGCTGCGCCTTCGCCACGATGTCGGCGCCGATAATGCTGCTACCGCCGGGCCGATTGTCCACCACCACCTGCTGTCCGATGCGCTCGCCGAGTTTCGCTGCAATCACGCGCGCAATAATATCGGTACTGCCGCCGGCGGCAACCGCAACCACCATGCGCACCGGACGCTGCGGATACGTCTGCGCGTGAACAAAATTCGCGGCGCACATCAGACACCCTGCCATGAACCCCAGTTGCGCGAAGGATCGCGCGTTCGTTTTCCGTTCAGCCTGCATTCGTTGCCCCCTTTCCGGTAATTGGCACATGTTACTCCGCGCTCACTGCAATGCCAGCATCCTTAACCAGTTTCGCAAACTTGACATGCTCGGCACGCAGATAAGCGCCGAACTGCGCCGGTGTTCCGCCGACGATACTGTAAGCCTCGACGCGTGCGGCCTCTTTCATTTCAGATGTTTGCAGTAGGGCGCCGATCTCGCGATTTAGCCGATCAATGATCGCCGGCGACGTGCGCGCGGGCACGCCGATACCGTTCCACGTTTGATTTTCATAGCCGGGCACGGTCTCCGCGACCGCAGGCAAATCAGGCAGATGTTCCGAGCGCGTTTTACCGGTAGTCGCCAGAGCGCGCACTCTGCCGGATTTGACGTGCGGCAGCGTGGTAGATGACACATTGAACGATACCTGCACATGCCCGCCGGCAAGATCGGTCAACGCCGCCGCCACGCTTTTGTGCGGCACGTGCGTCATGCTGATGCCGCTCATCACGCAAAACAACGCCGCCGACATATGACCAAATCCGCCGATACCGGTGGAGGTGTAATTGAGTTCTCCAGGCTTTTGCCGCGCCAGTGCGATTAACTCTTTTACCGATTGCGCTTGCACCGACGGATGCACTGCCAGTATTGCGGGCATCGACGATACCTGAATCACCGGTGAAAGATCCTTTTGCAAATCGTACGGCAACTTGTACAGGTAGGCATTCACCACCCACGGCCCGACTGGCGCGATGATCAACGTGTGTCCGTCAGCGGGCGCGCGCGCGACTATGCCCACACCGATAGTACCGTTGGCACCCGGACGATTATCGACCACCACGGGTTGCCCTAATGCAACGCGTAATTTCTCCGCGAGCAGGCGGCCTTGAAGATCGGGGGAGCCACCGGGGAAGAACGGCACCACCAGGCGTATCGGACGCGCCGGATAGGGCATCGCCGTTTGCGCATGCGCAACGTTCAGCCACAACAGCGCACCGGCTAATATATTATAAGTATTTGTTTTAAAACAATATTTCATACAACGCTAGCTCAACCGCTTCGTTATGAGTTCGATATTTGAACGATCCGGCTTCAGTTCGCCGCGCTCAATGCGGCGGCACAGTTCGACCACGGCATCATTCGCAGGTGTTGCAATGTTCGCGTCGCGGCCCTTGCGTGCAATATGGCCATTCAGAAAATCGGTTTCGGTTTTGCGGCCCTTCAGGAAATCCTGCAATACGACGCCTCGAGCGGTACGCGACCCCTTTTTGCCGAGATGACCAAGTATCGTAAACAGCAACTTGTCGATGACTTTTTCTTCAGGCCCAAGGAATTCTTCAGGACTCAAACCAAAAATGGCATCGAGCTTATAGCCGTGCGCAGTGCCTACGCGCATGGTTTCGCTAGCGAGTTTTGCGCACAGATTGCAGACTTCTGGAATCTGCACCGCCTGCCACGATTGCAAGCCCAGCATACCGAAGGGCGCCAGGATCATCGAGCTGTTGACAAGCTTGGTCCACTTAGCACCCTCAATGTTGTCGGTAATGGTGATCTTGCCGGAATGTTTGAGCAATTTTTCCAGCTCGGTAAGCCTTGGTGTGACGCTGCCGTCGAATTCACCCAGGCCAAACCACGTGTGCGCCGGATCGGTGTTGCGCTGAACCAACCCCGGCGTAAACACCTCGGCCGACAGCTCCAGCGCGCAACCCATCACGCGCGACTTGCCGATAATGTCGATAATGTCGGCGTTGTTCATGCCGTTTTGCGTGCCGACGAACATACCGTCGTCCTTCAGGTATGGCTTGATAAACTCGGTCATCCAGCGCGTATCCTGCGACTTTGCCGCAAGCAGCACGATATCGAACCGCCGATTCAGCGACGAAAGCTCGCACAGATGGTACGCGTTCACCTTGGTATGCAATTCAGAATCCGGCATCGTCACGCGCAGGCCGTTGGCTTTCATCGCTTCCACATGCGCGGGCCACTGATCGATCAGCGAAACGTTATAACCCGCGTGGGTAAGGTCCGCGCCGATGCTGCTACCGATGGCACCGGTGCTGAGCACTGCAATTTGTTTTCCCATGCGGAGGCTCCTGGAATCAACGATCTCGTTTCAGCCAATCCGGCGCGGCAACGTAGGTCGTCATGATTTCGCGTGGACGCGCGTCACGATCCAGCCCCGCTACCAGATCCAGCACTGTCGTCAGTGTCGCAGCGGGCATGGCATCCGCCACCGTGTCACGAAACAACGCGGACAGTTCTTCCCAACTCATGCGCCGGTGCGGACTGCCGCGTGGATGCGCTTCATACGCCTCGAATTTGCGTCCATCCGCCAACGTGATGCTCACGCGCGAGGGGACTTCTTCGGTATTAGTCCCGGCTTCGATGTCTGCATCCAGCACACAGCGCACGCGATTTGACAGGGCACGCACGTCTTTATCGACCAGCGCCGTTTCATAATCCTCGCGCCGCAGCGCGGCTTGTCCGCCACGCGTTCGGCCCAGCGACAGCGCCATTGCCAGACTGAACGGGATGCTGAGTTGCGCACTCTGCAAATCAGGCGGATCGAGCTGCGTCAGCCGCCCCTGCACCACCTTGGGTATGCCTACTTCGACATCGGCGATTTGTGCGGGTGCGAGCTTATGCTCAAAGCCCAATCGCAAACCCGCGTCTACCGTCGCCTGCAACCGGCCAGCGCCCGCATGTATTTTCGTGCTGACTTCCATCAACCGGTAGCCGTTCCCCAGATCGCCTGTGACTTTATCCGGATTCGCATTGCCCGAGAAGGCGCGAAAAAATCCTGCCTCGCCTTCGAGAATGTCGCGTGGCCCCCAAATGCCGGCTTGCGTCAGCAATGCCGCCATCACGCCGGACTCCGCGCCGCGCGCGCCGTTAAGCCGTTTGGTTACGCCACCGGAGTGATAAAACTGCGCCAGCCCACCGGCGTACGCACCCGCCGCACCCAGCGCGCCCGCCATATCCGTGGCATTGAAATTCAGCAGCTTACCCACCGCCAGCGCCGCGCCCATCGCGCCGCAGGTGGGTGTAGCCATGAAGCCGCGTTGAAACAGCGCAGGCTGCGTGGCAAGTCCGATGCGCAGCGATGCTTCGTAACCGATGATCGCAGCGGTAAGCGCCGCGCGGCCACTGGAATTCTCCCGCTCGGCCACCGCCAGCACCGCCGGCAAAATGGAAGCGCCCGCGTGATGCATTGAACCAACATGCGTGTCATCAAGATCGCAGGCATGCGCGTACGCGCCATTCACGAACGCCGCGCGCGCAGCGTCGATGCGGCTGCCGCACAGCAACAGACTGCTTTCGCTTTTACCGCCAAGCGCGAGCGTGAGCTTGCGTGTGGATCGGCTCCACGGCAAACGCGCACCCACGGCAGTCACGCGCAGAAAATCCAGCACCAGCGCCTTCATGCGCTGCACTACCTCATCCGGCGCATCGTCAAGACAATAATCCGCAGCCCATTCGGCCAACGCAACCGTCGTACTAACTGTCGTACCTTTAGCGATATTCACTGACATGAACGAAGCAACTCCCTGAATGATGCCGCTGGATTTTTGTCATTATAGGTTGCGCGGATGGCTGCGGGCTGCAACGCGACCGCATCATGAATCCCGTGACCGATTGGATCCCCTGTACGGCGACTGTGTGGCGATATTGCGACAAGGCGCAATCTGCGATCCGGACGGGGGCCGTGTCACAAAGCCGCAACACATGACCAATAATATTCACCAATAATTTAACTACTTAGGGATGCCATTTGAAGTTTGCCGGGTACGCTGACAACGGATATTGCGGCGCGCCTTCCAGCGCCAGCCTGCCTTTCTGACATCGGAACCTTCGGAAACCTCTCGCCGATCATGAAACGCGTACGAACATTATTTCTGTCTGACATTCATCTGGGCACGCGCGCCTGCCAGGCAGAGCGATTGCTCGCCTTTCTCCGGGGATACGAAAGCGACTATCTGTATCTCGTCGGAGACATCATCGACCTGTGGGCACTCAAACGCGGCTTCTACTGGCCGGCGGCGCACAACACCGTGGTGCAGAAGATTCTGCGCATGGCACGTCACAATACCAAGGTATTCTTCATCCCTGGAAACCACGACGAAGCGCTACGCCAGTACGTCGGCATGTCGTTCGGCGAGGTCCAGATCGTTGCCGACCATGTTCACACTACTGCGGAAGGCCAAAGACTGTGGGTCATGCACGGCGATCAATATGATCAGGTCACAACTTGCCATCGCTGGATTTCGGTGTTGGGCGATGTGTCTTACACGGCGCTGGTTCATATTAACCGTCTGCTGTCGCTGAGCCGGCGCAAGCTCGGTGTGGGCGGACACTGGTCTCTGGCGGACTACGCCAAGCGCAATGTACTGAAGGCGGTTGCTTACATCGGTGATTTTGAAAAAGCCGCCGCGCACGCCACCGCGCAACATACGCTTGATGGCGTCGTTTGCGGCCATATACACACTCCTGCCATGAAGTCCGTAAGCGGCATCCACTACTACAACTGCGGCGACTGGGTGGACAGCTGCACCGCTCTGGTGGAACACATCGACGGGCAAATGGAATTGGTACGCAGCATGCCCGAACTCAAACTCGCCACCATCGCGCCGTCGCTCGCACCCGCGGTCCCGCCTGCAACCGCATCCCGCATCACCCCTCCGCTCTCGCCGCTGCCCGCCGCCATCAAGGCACCACACAAAGAGCGCCTGCGCGCCTGACGTCGGAACGCGCTCGTGCCTACTGCCCGCCGCGCGGGGCATTGACGAGTAACGCCGCTGACATGCTGCCCGTAACTTGACTGTCATCTATTGCTTTTACACTACAACGCAGCGCCTCTTTATCCGACACTCAACCAGGAGTCAACATGTCCGAGTTCCTGAAGCAGCTTTCGACGCAACGCTGGGATGATCATCGCTACTACCACCACAGCCGCGTCAATCAATCTTTGCATTTGCTCAGCGCGGTCAGCTTCCTCTGTGCATACGCCATGCTGTGGAACGACCCGGCGACGGCTGCGCTGATAGCCTGGCTGATCGCCATGACCAGCCGTCAGGCAGGCCATTTCTTTTTTGAGCCGAAGGGCTACGACGAAGTGAATCAGGCCACTCACGAATACAAGGAAGAAATCAAGGTTGGCTATAACCTGCGCCGCAAGGTCGTGCTGATGGGAATTTGGGCTGCGTCACCGCTGCTGCTGATGCACGATCCTTCGCTGTTCGGTATTTTCGAGCCCCACGTGAATTTCGCCGGCTTCGCCCACAACACCGGATGGATGTGGCTCGCAATCGGCGTCAGTGGATTGCTATTCCGAACCGTTCATCTGTTCTTCATCAAGGATGTGCTGTCAGGACTGGCATGGATGTCCAAAATACTCACCGATCCGTTCCACGACATCAAGCTCTACTACAAGGCGCCGCTGGCGCTGCTGCGCGGTGAGTGGATCGAGCCGCGCAAGGCGCATCCATAAGCCGCCGGGCCAGGCGGCGCGGCGCATCAAAAGCGGTGCGCCAGCATCTCACGCAGCAAGCGGCGCTGAATTGCTTTATTGGTGAGTTCCGGATTACGCCACCACCAGCCATCGCGCCGCATCGCGGCCGCGGCGCGAACAAAACGTTGCGCAACCGCCTCGAAATCCGCGTCGCTGTAGTTGAGGCTAAAAATCACGCGGCCCGTACCAACCCAGCTCAACGCCAGCCCCTCCAGACGAAGATAGTACTGAAACAACCAGTTGTAACAGGCGGGCTGAGTATAGAACACGGTCCAGATCGACGACAGATGCGCAATCTGCACGGGCGCTCCGGCCTCACGCAAGCGCTGATTCATGACTTGCGCGCGCCGGTTCCAGGTTTCATCGAGATCTTTGTACAACGCCTGAACCGGCGTGCTTTCCATGCGCCGCAGAAACACGTTCATGGCGCCCATCACATAGGGATGCGAATTAAAAGTACCGCGCGCAAAACAGATATCCGCCGGCGCATCATCACGAAACCGTTTCATCCAGGCGCTCTGGCCGCACACCACGCCGACCGGCAAACCGCCGCCCAGCGTCTTGCCGTAAGTCACGATGTCGGCGCGCACACCGAAGTATTCC
>JBEBHE010000396.1:0-3652 GCA_040081205.1 Burkholderiales bacterium
TCGTGGTGTGCGTGCTGGCATTCCGGAGAGGCATCGTCGGCGAACTGATGGCGCTGTTTGCGCGCAAGCGCTAAGGCACCGACCTGACGGCGGTGCGCGTTGCGCCGGGTTCATCGTGCCCGTAGCCCGCGTCGATGGTCTAAAATAGCGCATCCGGTCCGCCCGGCCCGGATTGTGATTATCAATCTTATTTTATTCAGATTTTTCAAATGGATTTCAATTTAACGGATGACCAGCGCGCGTTTCGCGATTCTGTTGCGGCGTTCGCGCGCAAAGAACTCGCCGCCGGTGCGCTTGAGCGCGGGCATATCTCCGAATTTCCGCATGACATCGCGCGCAAGATGTCCGCGGCAGGGTTACTCGGCATCACGCTGCCGGAGGACGACGGCGGCGGTGGTGGCACGCTGATGGACGCGGTGCTCGCTATCGAACAGGTGGCGCTGGTGTGCCCGCGCAGCGCGGATGTGATTCAGGAAGGTAATTTTGGTGCGATCCGCGTGCTGGCGCATTTCGCGACGGCAGATCAGAAAAAGCGTTACCTGCAGCCGTTGCTGAAAGGTGACGAGGTGATTGCGGTGGCCATGACGGAGCCGGGCGCGGGTTCCGCCACTACGGATTTGCAAACCACCGCCACGCCCGACGGCGCGGGCTTTCGCATCAATGGGCAGAAGGTTTTTCCCAATCCGCATGCGGATCAATATCTGGTTTATGTGCGGTATGGGCCGGGTGTCGGCGGTATCGGATCCGTGATGTTGCGGCGTAGCGCGCCGGGGTTCTCGATTGGCAAGCCGGGTAAATTCATGTCAGGCAATGCCTGGGCACCGATATTTTTCGACAATGTGTATGTGCCGCCGGAAGATGTACTGTTGCCGGCGGGTGGATTCAAGAAACAGATACAGGGCTTCAACGCTGAGCGCGTGGGCAATGCGTCGCGTTCGCTCGCCTATGGCCGCTACTGCTTCAATGCCGCGCGCGAATATGCCATGACGCGCAAGCAGTTCGGGCGTCCGCTGTGCGAATTTCAGGGCCTGCAGTGGAAATTTGCCGACATGAAAATGAAGCTCGAGGCCGCGCAATTGCTGCTGTATCGCGCGGCGACCAACGCTGACAAGGGATTTCCCGATCCCGAAGAGACCACTATAGCCAAGCTGATGTGCAATCAAACCGGCTTTGATGTCGCCAACGAAGCGATGCAGGTCATGGGCGGTCTCGGCTATACGCAGGAAACACTCGTTGAGTATTGCCTGAAACGCTGCCGGGGCTGGATGATTGCCGGCGGCTCCATCGAAATCCTTAAAAACCGGCTGGCAGAGATTATTTTTGACCGGCGCTTTTCGCAGCGCCCGCCCCGCGTATCACCCGCTCCCAAAACAGAGGAAGTCAAAGCATGACCGCGCAAGTTGAATTAAAGCACGACGGCAATGTGGCCATCATCACGCTGAATCGTCCGGACAAGCTGAATGCGATGACGGATGAGATGTATAACCGGCTCACCGAGTTGTTCACGGCGTTTCAGGCCGACGACAAGGTGCGCGCGGTGATTGTCACCGGTGCGGGGCGCGCCTTTTGTTCCGGCAGTGACGTGACGACGATGGTGAATACCAATCTGGTGGCGGGCCGCGCACGCATGCAGACGCGCCATCAGATGATCAATGCGATTGTCAATCTTGAAAAGCCGGTGATCGCCGCGGTGCGCGGCGCCACCGTCGGCATCGGCTTTTCGATGGCGATGGCGTGCGATCTGATCATCGCGTCTGACAACGCGAAATTCTCGCAAATTTTCAAAAAAATCGGCTTGATCCCCGACGGCGGTTCTATTTTCTTTCTGGTGCAGCGCATCGGTGTCGCGCGCGCCAAAGAATTGGTTTACACCGCGCGCATGCTGCTGGCGGAAGAAGCGCGCGAGTGGGGCATTATCAATCGCGTGGTGCCTGATGCCGAACTTGAAACCAACGCGCTGGCGTTGGCGCAAGAGATGGCGGGTTCTGCAACGTTCGCCTTGGCACTGGCCAAGAAAATGTTTCAGTCGATGTACACGCCGAACCTCGAAGCGCATCTCGAGCAGGAAAACCTGTGCCAGGCCGTCGCCAAATTAACGGATGATCATCTCGAAGGCGTGGCGGCATTCAAGGAAAAGCGCGCTGCCGTTTTCAAGGGACGTTGATTTTCCGTCACAACGCCTGACTTCAATATGAAAGGCCATGCATGGACACGGTAAACAACCTTCCGCAGCACGCTGCAGGCGCAAGCAAAAAAGTCGCCGATTATGTGTCGGCGTTGCGTTACGACCAACTGCCGGTCAGCGCCGTGCATGCATTCAAGCGCGCGCTGCTGGATTACCTGACTTGCGCGATTGCTGGTTCGCGCATGGCGCCCACCAAAATTGTCTTCGACTACGTGTCGAGTTGGGATCAGTCGCGCGAAGCGTCGGTCATGGGCACAACATCACGCTTGTCGTGCCCGAACGCGGCCTTCGTCAACGGCACCAGCACGCATGGGCTGGATTTTGACGATGGATACACGCGGGGTTCGGTGCATCCTGCAGGCGCGGTGTTTCCTGCCCTGCTTGCGATTGCCGAAAAGCAGCATTCGAGCGCGAAGGATGTGATTGCGGCGGGTGTCGCCGGTTATGACGTTACCGCGCGCATTGCGGCGACCATGCATCCGTCGTCCGCCAAGCGTGGCTTTCATAACACGCCGACAGCGGGTGTGCTGGGTGCGGCGGCGGGCGTATCGCGCTTGTTGAGCCTTGATGCAAAAACCACGCTGGATGCGATGGGTATTGCGGGCAGTTTCTCGTCCGGCCTGCGTGAATATCTTTTTGGTGGCGCGGAAGTCAAACGCATACATCCCGGCAAGGCGGCGCGCGATGGCATCACCTGCGCCGAGCTGGCAAAGCGCGGTCTCACCGGGCCGGAGCAAGTCCTCGAAGGCAAGCATGGACTGTTCAATGCGCTGGCCGGCGGCGATGTGGTGTGGGGACGCATGTGCGAGGCGCTCGGCGAGCGTTTTGAAATTGCCCATGTGTATTTCAAACCGTACCCGGCGTGCCGGCATTTTCATGCCGCGCTGGATGCAGTGCGGGATTTGCGCAAAAAACATTCCATCTTGCCGGCGGATGTGGCGCGTATTGATGTCGGCATGTATGAAGTCGGTGCGCGGGGGCACGATCATCGTCACGCGCATAGCTTGCTCGATGCGCAGATGAGCGCGCCGGTGAGTACGGCGCTGGCGATGATGTACGGCGACGTCACGGTGGGCACCTACGATACGGCAAACATTCAGAGCGCCGACGTGCAGCGTTTGATTGGTCTGACCACGGCCGGCGTGGATGTTGAATGCGAGCGCATTTATCCGGGCCGCCGTTCGGGCGTGGCGAAAATCACGTTGAACGATGGCCAATCGTTTGAACAGCGTGTGCTGGATCCCAGGGGTGAAGTCGAAAATCCGATGACGGATGAAGACCTCGCGCACAAGTTCCGCTCCAACTGCGAACCGATGGTGGGCAAGGCCAAGTGCGACCGCATGCTTGAACTGGTGTGGTCTTTTGAGAAAGCGGCAAGCCTTGACGAGCTTTACAATGGGTAGTCTATGTCGATGTAATGGAATTATCATAAGCATTTGTTTTATATGAATAATTCGTCTTCTGAGC
>JBEBHE010000397.1:0-3650 GCA_040081205.1 Burkholderiales bacterium
TGCGGCAACGCGACCGGAATGTTGGCGAACATGTATGGCAGTTGCCCGCCCAGCACATCGGTGAGCGCCGGCACCTCGCCTTTGTACGGCACATGCGTCACGCGCACGCCCAGCGACAGATTGAGCAATTCGCCGGCCATATGCGGCGTGGAGCCGATGCCGCCGGAGCCGTAGGAGAGTTTGTCTGCATTGGCGCGCGCAAATGCCATGAACTCCTTGAACGTTTTCGCGGGCAGCGTCGGCAATACCACCAGCAATTGCGGCGTTGAACCGACCACGCCGGCGGCGGCAAAATCCTTGATCGGATCGTAGTTCAGTTTCTTGATCAATATCGGCGCAACCACCACGCTGGTTTGCGGCGACACCAGCAGCATGTAGCCGTCGGGCGCTGCGCGCGCCACCAGTTCGGCGGCAATCGCGCCGCTGGCGCCGGGACGGTTATCGACCACCACTTGTTGACTCCACAGCTTGCTTAGTTCCTGCGCGAGGATGCGCGCTGTCACGTCGGTGGCGCCGCCCGGCGCAAAGCCGACGACGATACGCACCGCGCGGGTGGGATAATTTTGTGCCGTCGCGTTGAATGCGGCGAACGACAGCGTGGCCAATGTGAACAATGCGAGTGCCAGGATGCGATTTTTCAAGCGATGCTCCATCGGGTATATGTGATTCAGGATCATAGCATCGCGCGCCACACCTTGTTAGCGGGTAAAATTTCGATGGGGAGGAAATCATGCCAACCGAAAATAACTGGCCCGTACCGGCGGGCGCGTGCGATACGCATTTTCACATCTACGATTCGAGGGTGCCGATGATGCCGGGCGGCAATCAGCCTTCACAACCGTGTGAACTCGCCGATTATCTTAAGGTGCGTCAGCGCCTCGGTTTGACGCGAGCCGTGGTCGTGCAATCGTCGGCGTACGGCACCGACAATACGGTATCGCTCCATGCGATGGCGGCACTGGCGAAAATTGGCGAATCACGCGGTGTTGCCACCTGCGACGCGAAGACGCCCGATGCGGAAATCAAACGCCTGGATGCGCTGGGCATGCGCGGCTTTCGTTACTTTCGCATGAGCGGCGCGGGCGCGGATTGGGACAGCGTGCCGGTGATGGCACGCCGCGCGGCAGACGTGGACTGGCATGTGCAGTTGCAATTCGACGGCGGCGAACTGGCCGCGCGTCTGCCGCTGATTGATAAGCTGCCGTGCGATGTGGTGATCGATCACATCGGGCGGTTACATCCGCCCTTCAATGCGAACGATCCGAATTGGCTCGCGTTGCTTAAGCTGGTTGAAAGCGGCCGTTGCTGGGTAAAACTGTCTGCGCCGTATCACGGCTCCGCAAGCGGCGCTCCACATTACGACGATATGATTCCGTTCGCGCAGGCGTTGCTCAAAGCCGCACCGGAGCGCATGGTATGGGCAACCAACTGGCCGCATCCGATGGTGAAGCGCAACTTCCCGGATGAAATGGATTTGCTGAACGTCCTTCGCGCATGGGTGCCGGACGAGGCGGCGTGGACGCGCGTGCTGGTGACAAATCCCGCAGCGTTATACCGTTTTTAGCGATGAATTTTATTAAGTATATGTTTTTATTGATATTTTTATACTAACCGTAAATCTCCGGTTATAATTGCGGCTACGCAGCATTCGGCATATTCAGGGAAAAAATAATGAAGTTCGGCATACCCGCGGAAACGCGGACTCACGAAAAGCGTGTCGCGGCCACGCCCGAAACGATCGTCAAACTGACCAAGGCTGGCCACCATCAAGTCATCGTGCAATCCGGTGCGGGTGTTGCGGCAGCCATTCCCGATGAGCAGTACATCGCAGCGGGTGCGACGATCGTAGCCAATGCGGCGGATGTCTATGCGCAATCGGAAATTGTACTCAAAGTGCGCGGGCCTGATGCCGGTGAACTGGCTCAACTCAAAAGCGGGCAAACGCTGATCGGCTTGCTCAATCCGCACAACAAGGAAGGTATCGCCGCGCTGGCGCAATCCGGCGTCACCGCATTCGCGATGGAAGCGCTGCCGCGCATTTCGCGCGCGCAATCGATGGACGTGTTGTCGTCACAGGCCAACATCGGCGGTTACAAAGCGGTGCTGATGGCCGCCAACACCTACGGCAAGATGATGCCGATGCTGATGACCGCAGCGGGTACGGTGAAAGCCGCGCGCGTGGTGATTATGGGCGTGGGGGTTGCCGGCTTGCAGGCGATAGCCACGGCCAAGCGCCTTGGCGCGGTGGTGGAAGCCACCGATGTGCGTCCGGAAACCAAGGAGCAAGTGGAATCGCTGGGCGCGAAATTTATCGACGTGCCGCTCACCGATGCCGAAAAAGAGTTGGCCAAAGGGCAGGGCGGCTACGCGCGCGACATGGGCGAGGATTACAAGAAACGCCAGGCTGCGCTGGTGGCCGAGCGCATTAAACAGGCCGACATCGTGATTACCACGGCGCTGATTCCGGGCCGTCCCGCGCCGGTGCTGGTGACGGAAGACATGGTGAAATCGATGAAGCCGGGTTCGGTGATCGTCGATATGGCGGTGGAGCAGGGCGGCAATTGCCCGCTGTCGGAACTCGATAAAACCGTGGTCAAGCACGGCGTCAGCCTGATCGGTGTGGCGAATATACCGGCGCTGGTGGCGGCGGATTCCAGCGCACTTTATTCGCGCAACCTGCTGAACTTCCTCGGGCTGATGCTCGACGCTAAAACCGGTGAGTTCAAAATCAATCGCGAAGACGAAGTCATCGCCGGCACGCTGGTGTGCGCGGGCGGCGAAGTTACGAAGAAATAACGGAGAACAACGTGGGTACTGTAGATCCTTTAATCATGAATTTGATGGTGTTCGTACTGGCAATTTTTGTCGGCTACCACGTGGTGTGGAACGTCACGCCTGCGCTGCATACGCCGCTGATGTCGGTGACCAATGCGATATCGAGCATTATTCTGGTGGGCGCCATGCTGGCCGCTGGTCCGGCGGAAGCCGACTGGGGCGTGTGGGTTGGTGCGGTAGCGGTGGTGCTCGCGGCAGTCAACGTGTTCGGCGGATTTCTGGTGACGCAGCGCATGCTGGCGATGTTCAAGAAAAAAGAACCGAAGAAACTGGAGGCGAAGTAAATGCTCTCCGGTAATCAGGTTGCACTGGCGTACCTTGTTGCGTCGGTATTTTTTATCCTCGCGCTGAAAGGTTTGTCGTCGCCGCTCACCTCGCGGCGCGGTAATCTGTTCGGTATGATCGGCATGGCCATTGCATTGGCCGTGACGCTGACACTCACCAAAAACTGGATCATCATCGTTGGTGGCATCGCACTTGGCGGCGCTATCGGCGCGGTGGTCGCGCGCAAGGTGCAGATGACGGCGATGCCGGAATTGGTCGCCTTCATGCACTCGCTGGTGGGCATGGCGGCGGTGCTGATTGCGATTGCAGCGGTCAACAATCCTTTCGCGTTTGGCATCGTCAAAGCAGCGGGGGAATCGATACCTGCCGGCAATAAGCTCGAACTCTTCATCGGCACCTTTGTGGGTGCGATGACATTTTCGGGCTCGGTGATCGCGTTCCTGAAACTCTCAGGCCGCATGAGCGGCGCGCCCATCGTGTTCAGCGGTCAGCACATGGTTAATTTGCTGATGGCGTTGGGCATGTTCGGC
>JBEBHE010000398.1:0-3643 GCA_040081205.1 Burkholderiales bacterium
TGTTCTCTTTTAATTCGTAACTATTTGTTTTTATTTGTTATTTTATCTGGCATCCAATTTGCTAAGAATGAGAGTGGGAGGCGGCGGAAGAGTGGGGTTGTTTCTGGCCTCGCGTGCCTGCGCGCTGGCGGAGCCTGAAGCAACACGGTTCAGTCAACGCGCAAGGTGGAAATATGAAACATGCACATCGAACGGATTTTTGGTTTGCCGGCGTCGCTGTTCTTCCAGCCGTTTTTTTGTGCACGGGTCATCCGGAAGCGATATTCATGGTGTACCCGCCTCTGCTGATCGTCGCATGTCTCTTCGGCATGTACGAACAAAAGGTGTCACCGGAGGAACAGCCGCCACAGTGCGAGGCTGAAACGCTGCCGCTGCCAGCGGATGTCGCACCGCGTGTCACCTCCATCGCAGTGCTTGATCGCAACAAGACTGCGGACGCCTGAGCCGATTCGTAGCAGGGCGGCTGGCTGCGTCAGAATTCCCAGCTCACGTTAAGTGACTGGAATCGTTGAATGCCGCTGCTGCCCAGCGGCGTGGTGAATTCCGGACTGCGCCGCACGTGCGTGAGCGACACGCGCACGGGTGCGATGCGCAGGGAGAATCCCGCCTTGAAGTCATGCACAAATACGCGCCGATTCACCGATGGACCGTCACGAAAGGTGTTGCCATCCAGAAAGATGTTGCGTCCTACTGCGCGCGCATCAATCCCTGCGAACACGTACCATTCGCGGCCGCCGTTTTGTGACTGGCTGTCGGTGAGGCGCGTGCGCTGAAGCATGGCGCCGCCGGGCTCGATGGTATCCGGGCCAAAGCCCGACATGTTTTGCCCGAAGCGCACGATGCCGCCGGCGCGCACCAGTGTCATCACGTTGCCCACGGTGGCGCCGAAGTGCGGCACGGCTTGTAATCCCGTCGTCGGCCCGTAGCGCCATTTTTCGAGATAGGCGAGCAGCACGCCGGGTTCGTTGCGCAACTGATTGCCCCAGCCCTGTGGCTGGTCGGCGTCCACCCACTTGTGCCATTCACTCTGCACCGGTTTGCCGAGCGCCGCGGGGCCGACCATGCCAAGGTCGAGTTCGACGGTTTGCAGCCGGTTACCCAGCACGCTCTGCGCGACGCCGCCGACGTACAGCCACGCCGCCCATGGCCGGTCAAATGGCTGCGGCTGCGCGGTTGTGATGCGCCGGGGCGTGTACAGGTTCTGCCCGAGAAAAAGGCCGACATGCACTTCGCCCAGATGATCCGAGATGCGCTCCAGCGCGCTGCGTGCCGGTGTCTGCAACAGGCGTTCAATCACGCGGTCGGCGTTGACGCCGCCGCCCACCTTGATACCGTTGGTGTAATAACGGTCGGTGCCATTGCCGAAGCTGTCATTCTCGATGTAGATCTGCAGTTCGCATGCGTTGGTCTTGCTGCATTGAAGTGGCGGCTCTTCCGCGGCAGTGGCCGGCGGCATCCACAGCGTGAGCGCGGCGTACAGGGCAACCGGTGCTCTGCAAAAGAAATTACAGATTATGCGCGACACGCGTCGGCGAAAAAGACTGAAATGTGATGGCATCGGAAGGAAAAGGCCGCAGGGCGTGCAAGCGAATGGCTAACCCTGTAAAGACAGGAAAATCCCGCCGAAGGTTCAACTTTTCGACCGTTTCGCGAAGTGGTGTGCTCTGTGATAAGTGCGTGCCGCGCGTGCAGCGGCGTTGAGCGTCGTGCGCGCCCGGTGCGAAGAACGATCAGGCCGCAGCCGCCACGGTCAACCCGCGCACGTTATTCTTCTCAATGGTTTTTGCTACCAGCCCGGTCGCCTTGATGTCCTCAATGAACTCGCGCAGATACTGCGCAGCGTTCGGACGGCCTTTGGGCGTGCCCGCTGCCTGCTGCACGGCGGTGAAGTTACCGTCGAGGATGCGCGAGCCGGGGTAATTGGCGTGATCCGTGATGAGGCGCGGGCGCAAGCCGGCGAGCGCATCCAGTTTGCCGTCGACGAATTTTTTGAACGCGTTGTCGGCGCCTTTTTCGAGAATCAGTTCGGCCTGCTTCAGGCTGCGCGTGAGATACAACTCATAGGCGCTTTTCTCCGGCACGGCGATGCGGTTGCCTTTGGCGTCCACTGCCGCGATGGTGGTGAGACTAGATCCGGGCGGCACCAGATAGGTGGCTTCGATTTCCACGTACGCAGCAGTGAAATCGATTTGGTTGGCGCGCAGCGGCTCAGCGCCGAGGAACCCCACGTCCCACGTGCCCTTACTGGCGTCGTCGGCAAGGGCGCCGGGATTGGGGTAGGGCACCAGTACCACTTCAACACCGAGTCGTTTGCCGAGTTCGCGACCGAGGTCGGGCGCGAGTCCGATAGGCGCGCCAGCAGCATCTTTCGCGGTCAACAAAAAATTGCTCATGTTAAGGCCGACGCGGAGTTTGCCGGTGGGTGTGAGTTCGCTGATAGCGGCTTTGGAGGGTGCGGTCATGGTGGTTGCCTCTTCGAGGTTGGTGTACTTAGTGCGCTTGGGATGATTCGGTTTTCGGATAAACCACCGACCAAACCCGTCGGTCCCGCGAAGGCGGGAACCCATAACACAGTGCCACCAGAGACATTGTATGGATTCCCGCCTGCGCGGGAATGACAGTGGTGGAGAGATGCTTTTGGGTGAGTAGGAAATCCTTATTGATGACTTACTGAAGACTACCGTTTGCCCAGCAACTGTGCGATTTTCGTGGCGTCGTCGAGTTTATCCAAACCCAGCATCGCATCGCGCAGTTGTTCAACCTGCGATTTCGGCAACGCTTTAACCGCGAGCTTCTCGAATTTTTCAACGATATCGGACTCGCTGGCGAACTTGTATTCGCTGCCGCGCGCGGATTCGACGGTGCGCTCCATGCGCGTGCCGTCGTTCAGGGTTACTTCCACACGCACCTTGTGGCGCATTTTCGCACCGAGCTTGGTGATAGCGTCGTCGTGATGTACTTCGACGACTTCGGACAGTTTCATGCGCGCGGGATCGGCGACCATCGCATCGGTAAATTGATCGACAAAGCAATCGCCATCAAGCAGCCACGTGGCGATGCAGTACGGCAGGTTCATTTGTGCGGAGGCCAACCCCAGCGGCGCGTATTTCCAGCCGACGTGATCCATGGTCACCTGCGAGCCGTGGACGGAAATCTTCTTCACGTCTTTGGCACCGAAGGGCTTCTCATCCTGCATTTCGCGAATGGCGTCGAGCGTGGTGTGATTGCTGCCAACGCACGAGTAAAACTTGAGCGCCACGCCCATGGTTTGCCACACGCTGCCGAAACCCGCAGTGAGTTCCTTCAGATCGAAGCGGTCATTGGAGCGCGAGAACGTGGTGCAAAAACCGCCGTATTCGCTTTCCAGCACGTTGACGATGCCGGTGAATCCCGATTCGGCGATCAGCGCACCGTACAAACCGGACTGCGATGCGCGGCCCGCGTGCATGCGCTTGACCATCGCGCCGTATTGCGCCGCCATCAACCCGGCGGACTGGGTGCCGGCGATGCCCAGTGCATGCACGGTTTTATCGACATCGAGTTTGAGACCGCGCGCAGCACCTGCCGCTGACGAAAACACGCCCAGCGTCGCGCCCGAATGCCAGCCCTGCGCGATATGATCGGGACGCATGCAAAGCCCCAC
>JBEBHE010000399.1:0-3638 GCA_040081205.1 Burkholderiales bacterium
CCGAAGAACTTCACCGGTGTGGACGTGACGGATCCGCGCAACCTGAAAATGGTGGTGCAGACGGAATTGCCGCACGCGCTGGTGCGCTCGAACTCGCTGGAAGTGGTCGGCGACATGATGGTGGTGTGTTATCAGGTGCGCGGCGGCAAAGGTAATCCGAACGATCCCAATAATCTCAAGCAGTCGGCGGGCGGCAAACCGGCGGGCTTTGATTTGTTCGACATCAGCACGCCGGAAAAGCCGAAACTGATTTCGCACTTCGATGCGTCGGGGCCACATTCGCTGGGTGCGCACTGCTGCTGGTTTGTTGATGGCGAATTCGTTCATATGAGCTGCGGCGCGCCGGATCATCAACCGCGCAATCCGAAAGATCACCAGATCTACCGCATTGTCGACGTGCGCAATCCTTCCAAGCCGGTGGAAGCGGGACGCTGGTGGTATCCGGGCACCAAGGAAGGCGATGCCGAGCCGCCGGTGCCGCGCCATCCCAAATTCGATGGCGGTTATCGCCCGCACAACATCAGCGTCTATCCGGAACGCCCCGACCGTGCTTACATGGGTTACATCGACGGCGGCGTGGTGATACTCGACATCAGCGACAAGGCGCATCCGAAGGAAGTTTCGCGCCTGAAAATTTCGCCGCCATACAATGGCATGTCGCACACGGCGATGCCGCTGCTGGGCCGCGGCCTGATGGTGCTCGCCGACGAGTGTAACAAGGACGACGGCGTGGATTGGCCCAAGCTGAACTGGATTGCCGACATGCACGACGAAACCAATCTGGTGACGATTTCAACACTGCCGCTGCCGCCGGTGGAGGCGTTCGGCAAGCGCGGTGGACGCTTCGGTGCGCACAATATTTACGAAAACTATCCGGCGAAACACGCGTTCCGTTCCGAGAACATCATCTTCACCTCATGCTTTAATGCCGGCATTCGCGTGTATGACATCTCAAATCAATATCAGCCGCGTGAGGTCGCCTACTTCGTGCCGGGTGCGCCGGCGCTGTCGCCCAAGGGTGCGATCCAGATGAACGATGTGTATGTGGACGACCGCGGTATTGTCTACGCGGCCGATCGTTTCAGCGGCGGACTTTACACACTGGAAATGAGTATTTAGCCGATTAGCAATCCATTGCGTCAAAAAAGGAAAACTATGGCATGGAAGTTTGAATTGCTGATGAAACCCGAAGGCGAGCTCATCACCGAGGGCCCGGTGTGGGCCGGTGAGGAGATTCTGTTCACCCATATCCGTAAAAACCGCATCTTGCGTTACGACCTGAAATCGAGCGCCATCACCGAATGGCGCACCGGCACCAATCGCACTAACGGCCTGTGCTTCGATGCGCATGGCCGGTTGTTCGGGTGCTGCTCCGGCGGGCGCAGCATAGTCCGCTTCGATCCCGATGGTAAAAACGTGGTGGTTGCCGATCGGGTGGATGGCAAAAAACTCAGCACGCCCAACGATCTGGCGATTGATCGCAAAGGGCGCATCTGGTTTACCAATCCGGTGAACGACGGCAATTGGGACAAAACCGAAGTGGAGGAGTTGGACAACCGCTCGGTACTGCGCGCCGATCCGCAAAGCGACGGCAGCTACAAAGTCACGCGCGTAACGTTCGATACCACACAGCCCAACGGTATTCTGGTATCGCAGGACAATCGCACGCTGTATGTCGCCGAAAGCAGCTACACCATGGGCGTGCCGCGCCAGTTGCGCGCGTACCCGATACGCGAAGACGGCAGTCTCGGCGCCTACGACGCGCTGTTTACCTGGGGTGACGACGCGCGCGGTGTGCATCGCGGCATCGACGGTATGTGTCTTGACGCGGAAGGTAACATCATCGCCACCGCCGGCTGGGAGGTGAGCGGTCCCGGCCCGATGCTTTACGTGTTTTCACCGACAGGCCGCGTGCTCGAAACGCACCCGGTGGCAGCGAACCGCCCGACCAATGTGTGCTTCGGCGGTCCCGACATGACTACCGTTTTTGTCACCAGCACCAACGGGCATTTCTTCAAGGCGCAGACGAATCGCGTCGGTTGGGCGATGTTTCCGTAATCACATCCAGAGGAGAATGCCATGGCAAAACTGCGCCACATCGCAATGCTTGTAGAAGACATGGAAGGCGCCGCTACCTTTTATGAAAAAGCGTTTGGCATGACGCGCGCGCGTCAAACGCCAACCGCTATCGCGCTGACGGACGGCACCATGAGCCTGGTGATCATTCACCCGTCGAACGCCAACATGAAAGGCGAAACGGTGCGTGGGCTGCATCACATCGGTTTTCTGATCGACGACATGAAAGAAGTCACCGAGAAAGTCGAATCGAGCGGCGGCGTTTTTGTGGGCGGCATCCTCGGTACCGGCAGTGGGCTTGAAACCGAGCGTAAGTACACCGATCCCAACGGCGTGAATTTCGATATCACCATGCCGGAATACGCGCGGGACTTCTGGAAGATCCCGGTGGATACGGCGTAAAGCCGCCGATTCGGAAGTCGTTAGCTCTTTGCCGCTAACCGCCACAACGACGTAACCTCCGCCGCGCGTACCTTGTGCAGCGGATCGGTGGCGTCGGCAGCGCGCGGATGTTTGGGTTTGATGTCGGTTTTTCCGAGCACTTTCAATCCGGCTTTTTCGATCCACGCCAGCAGTTCGTCGCGCGTGCGCAGTCCCAGATGCTCGGCGATATCTGAAAGAATCAGCCAGCCTTCGCCGTCAGGCGTGAGATGCGCAGCCAGCCCGTCGAGAAAACCGCGCAGCATGCGGCTCTCGAAATCATAAATCGCGTGTTCCAGCGGGGAACTGGGGCGCGACGGTATCCACGGCGGATTGCATACGATGAGCGGCGCAACACCCTCGGGAAATAGATTCGCGTCCTGAACTTCAACGCGATCACTCAATCCTAGTTGCGCAATGTTCTCGCGCGCGCACACCAGCGCGCGCGCATCGCTTTCGGTGGCAACTACACGCGCCACACCCCGGCGCGCCAGCACCGCAGCCAGCACGCCGGTGCCGGTGCCGATATCGAACGCGAGTTCCGTGGCGGGCAGTGTTGCATCCGCCACCAATTGCACATATTCGCTGCGCACCGGCGCAAATACGCCGTAGTGCGGATGGATGCGTCCGCCGACCGCGTGCAGTTCGATGCCGCTCTTGCGCCATTCGTGCGCGCCGACGATGCCCAGCAGTTCACGCAGCGACGTGACATAGGGCGCATCGGCTGCGCCGTACACTTGGTAGCACGCCAACTGAACCTCAGGCGCGCGTCCCAGCGGAATCACGTGGCCAGCATCAAACGGAATCAGCAGCATGCCCAGTGTGCGCGCCCGTTGTGCCTGAGCCTGCCGGTGCAAATGAAAGGCCTGCGGAAATGGCGCGGGCGCGCCGGCTTTGATTGCTTCGCGCGCCGCATTCGCGCGATTGTCCACACGCCGGGCAATCGCCTGCAACAACATCTTTGCGTTCTGAAAATCGCCACGCCACAACATTGCTGTTCCCCCGCACGCCAGGCGATAAGCCATATCGGCTTTCATGGTGTCGTCGATAAGCACGACACGCTTGGGTGGCGGCAAGCCCGCCTCGGAGCGCCAGCCCACGGCGCCGAGGCCGTCAATATCGCGCAAGGATTCAAACGGGTG
>JBEBHE010000100.1:0-13627 GCA_040081205.1 Burkholderiales bacterium
TCCATTTTTCTTCGGGAATCGCGCGCACTTCGTAGTTAGCGTCCGTGCGCAGGGCTTCATAAAACGTGATGCGGCTGGCCGCATGTATCCACGCAGGAATCAAGAAGCGCTTTCGCAGCACGAAGTTGGCCTGGCGCAAAATCAATCCCGGATGCAAAAATGGCGCTGATCCTTCGCGATACAACGCGAGTTCGTCGCGCGAGTCGTTGCACCAATTGGCATTTTCGTCGCGTGTGGGCTGCCACGCGAGCGCGGGGAAGGGTTTGCCGATTTCCATTAAATCCCAGGTGACAGTGGGACGTTCTTGCAGTGGCGGCGCGGGTGCCGTGTCGCTGCGCGCGTCAGGACTTGCGGATGCGGACGGTAATACGGCGCTC
This sequence comes from Burkholderiales bacterium, assembly GCA_040081205.1. Taxonomy (GTDB): domain Bacteria; phylum Pseudomonadota; class Gammaproteobacteria; order Burkholderiales; family SG8-41; genus UBA5216. Next base: position 378 of record JBEBHE010000100.1, read on the forward strand.
ATGCGCGCGAGTTCGATACCTTGCTCGTTCACACAGGTAAGCGTGTGCGATCCATCCTCTGCGTCGGTGGTGTGTATCGATAGCAATTCGCCTTCGTAAGCGGGCTTGCTGAAACGCACGTCTGCTGTGCCGCGCGCGAGCCACGCTTCACCATAACGCGCGACCAGCGGTTGTGTCATGTGCGCGAACACGGTAACGCCGGGCACCAATCCGCCTTTGAATCCGAACGCGCGCGCGACATCGTCGCTATGCATACGGTTTTCGGATTGCGTAGACGGGTTATGCGTGCGTACCTGATAGGTTGTGGTGCTTGCAGGGCGTATCACTGGTAACTATTTGTTTTTATAGGCTTTTTAAAGTAATCACTACTCACGTATTGCGAACAACGGCGGATCAAACGCCGTGATGCGCGGCAACGCATCGCGAAACAGCTCCACTTCCACCAGTGCGGTGTGCGCGCTGCAACCCTGCGTGAGCTTCGATGTGCCTTTATCGAGTGTCAGCACATTTGGGTTGCCGTGTTTTTCCAGCGAATTATTTTGCGTGAGGTCGAGCGGATCGAACCATGCGCCGGTCGGCAGCACGGCAACACCGGGCCGCACACCGTCATCTATTTTCACTCCGGCGAGACACGCGCCCCGATCGTTGAAAACGCGCACCACGTCGCCGGCCTTGATGCCGCGTGCCGACGCGTCTTGCGGATGCAGCGTGATCGCTTCGCGCCCTTGTATTTTTGCGGCGAGGCTGACGCTGCCATGGTCGTACTGGCTGTGCAGCCGTGTGGACGGTTGATGCGACATTAAATGCAGCGGATATTTTTCGGCAAGCGGGCTACCCAGCCATTCGGCCGGTTCGAACCACGCGGGATGGCCGGGGCAGTCGTCGTAGTTGAACGAGGCAATGGTGGGCGAAGTGATTTCGATTTTCCCCGACGGCGTGGGCAGCTTGTTCGCCAGCGGGTCTTCGCGAAATTTGCGCATCATCACCGGCGGCTCTGGCGGCGGCGGTATTTCGACGAAGTCCTCCGACCAGAACGCCTCAAACGATGGCAACGCAATATCGAATTTTCGCGCGCGCTCGGCGGATTCGTCGTACAGGTGGCGCAGCCATGCGGCTTCGCTGCGGCCTTCGGTAAATTTTTCTTTGCTGCCGAGGCGTTCGGACAGTTCCGTAAAAATAGCGTAGTCGCTGCGCGATTCGGCCACCGGATCAATCGCGCGTTTCATGGCGATGATGTGGCGATCACGTGAACTGGAACCGATGTCGTCGCGCTCCAGCATGGTGGTGGCGGGCAACACGATATCGGCGAACTTGGCGTTGGGGTTCCAGTATTGCTCGTTGACGACAATGGTTTCCGGTTTGCTGCGCCACGCGCGCAGCAGACGATTCAAATCCTGGTGATGGTGGAACGGATTGCCGCCGGCCCAGTAGATCAAACGGATATCCGGGTAGGTGCAGACCTTGCCGTCAAAATCATAGGGGCCGTTGGGGTTTTCCAGCATGTCGGTGATACGCGCTACGGGGATCGGCGTTTTCACGCCGTTTTGTCCCTGTGGCAGCACGGGGCCGGAGAAGGGCCGCGCGTTGGCACCCTCTATGCCGACGGGGCCGTACGCGAGCGCGAAGCCGCCGCCCGGCGTGCCGATCTGTCCGAGCAGGCAGGCGAGGGTGATGCCCATCCAGTAAGGCTGTTCGCCATGATCGCCGCGTTGCAGCGCCCACGCGACATTAATCATGGTGCGGCTGGCGGTCATGCGGCGCGCCAGTGTGGTGATGGTGTTGGCGGGCACATCGCAAATAGCTGCGGCCCACTGCGCGGATTTTGCGACGCCGTCTGTTTCGCCCATCACGTATTTTCGGAACGGCTCGAAGTCGGTGCAGTAGCGCGCGAGAAACGCTTTATCGTGTTTGTTGTCGGCAATGATCGTGTGCGCGAGGCCCAGCATGAACGCGGTATCGGTGTTGGGGCGCACGGGAACCCATTCAGCGCCGGGTGCCGCATCCATGTCTTCGCGTAACGGCGACACATTGACGAATTTCACGTTGGCAGCAGCCAGGCGTTTTAGCATCGGACGCACTTCGTGCTGACTAATGCCGCCAGAGTTGACCTGAGCATTCTTCGATGGCACGCCGCCGAACGCAACGAGTAGCTCGCAATGCTGTTCGAGCGATACCCACGCGGTTTGCTGACCGCGCATCACATCCATGTCCATGAGGATGCGCGGCAACAGGGTGCGCGCTGCGCCGAGGCTGTAGGTGCCTAGATGCGCCACATAGCCGCCGATGCAATTCATGAAACGGTGCACCTGGCTTTGCGCATGATGAAAGCGTCCCGCGCTGGACCAGCCGTACGAGCCGGCGAAAATGGCGCTGTTGCCGAATGTTGTGGTGACGCGCTTCAATTCGGTAGCGACGAGATCAAGCGCCTCGTTCCAGCTTACGTTAACGAACGCTTCCGCGCCGCGCTTGTGGCGTGTTGCGCCCGGGCCGCCTTCGAGATAACTTTTTCGCACTGCCGGATGGCGTACCCGCATCGGGCCTTGTACCGCGCCCGGCAAAGCGTTGCCGATCGGCGACGGGTCCGCGTCGCGTTCGAACGGTGTAACACCGGTGATGATGCCGTCTTTTACCGCAACATCGTAAACGCCCCAGTGCGTTGAGGTGAGCATGTGGCGCTCCTCCAGTATTAGGTAACTATTTGTTTTATTTATATTTTATGCGGGTGCGCCGACCTTGAAGCTAGCCTTGTCCTGTTCGTCCAATTGCTTGATAAGGCCGGTTTCCCACGCGAGATATTGTTTCATCGCCTCGCGATTGCCCGCATGGCGATCATGCACGAAAAACAAATAGTCGATGCACTCGGCATCGGGCGGTGTTTGCGGCGACGCTTCTAATGGGTAGCCTGCGTTGGTCCACGTGGCCAGCCCGCCTTCCAGCAATTTCACATTCGTGATGCCCGCTTCGGCAAGATCGACGGCTGCCGCTTGTGCCACGTCAGTGTCGCGCGTGATCAATACGATGTTCGTTGCTTTCCCGGCGTCATGCACAAGGCATGAGCGGATGCTCCAGCGGCTGCCCGGCACATGTTGTTTGCGGTAATTCATGCTGGGGCCCAGATAAAACGCGCTGCACGTTTTGTTTGCCAGCGCTTGTTTTAATTCATCAGCAGAAATTTTCGGTAGCGCGGGCAATACAGCCTTCGCCGGTGCGGGCAACTTCAAGCCGGAATTCACGCCGCCTTCGAGCACAGTCACATCACAACCCAGTTGTTTCAACCATGCGGCCACCACTGGCGCGCGCACGCCTTCGCTGTCCGCCAGGACAATGCGCGCGTTGCGCACACCGACCCATTGATCGGTGGCCTGCACCAGTTGTCCGCCCGGTGCATGCGCGGCGCCGGGCAGCGAGCCCGCCTGAAATTCCTCTGGTGTGCGCACGTCGAGCAGATAGAGCGAACGGTTGGTTTCGGCGCGCCAGGCTTCGACTTGTGTTGCCGTCACCGTTTTCACGTTGAATCGTGTCAGCAATTTCTTTGCCGTGGCTTGCAGGCCGGGCAAGGCAGCTGCATCGATTTCCGCCGGATACTTGCGCGTGGCGCCGCGCTCCAGTTCGAAATCCGCGAGCACCCAGCCTTGCGTGCCGTTTTCCAGCGCATACACCGGATTTTCAATGCCGAAGTTGAGCAGCGTCTGCGCGCCCATGATCGAGCGTGTGCGCCCGGCGCAATTGACGATAATCTTGGTTTTCGGGTTTTTGACGATTCCGCGGATGCGCAACGGCAGCTCTGCATTCGGGCAGCAAATGCCGCCGGGAATATTCATCTTGTTGTATTCGGCATAGGGGCGGCCATCAACAATGATGAAATCCTCGTTGCGCTGTTTCATCTGCGCGAGTTCGGTCACCGTGACACGTGGCGTGTCGTACACGTGCTCCACCAGTTCACCGAACAGCTTGCTGGGTACGTTCACGCCTTTGAAAACGGCGTAGCCCGCGGCTTTCCATGCCGGGTTGCCGCCGGCAAGTACCGACACATCGGTATAGCCGATGGCTGCGAGGCGCTTTACCCCGCGTTCGGCAACGCCGTCGCCATCGTCGCACAACACGATGCGCGCGCTCTTACGGGGAACCAGCGCGCTGATGCCGAGTTCCAGCCGGCTATAGGGCAAGGGCGTGGCGAAAAGCAAATGGCCTTCGCCAAACTGGCCGTCTTCACGCACATCCAGCAGCGCGATTTCGCCGCCGTCGTGCAACCTGTTTTTCAAATCTTGGGGGGATACGGTGATCGCGGTCATGGTGGATTGGCCAGAAGGAGAGTTAAGTGGGAATTATAGCGTCGCGTATGTTTTGCCAGGTCGATAGGAAAGTCCGGGTGGGTTACAGCGCGCGACCGCTGGCCCACCGGCTCCCTCTGCCGAAAGCGGCTATCGAGGATTCTTTAAAAATTCCGCGTTCACGCAGTTGATAAGCTTGTTGTCCTTCAAATACAGATATGCCGTTTGCGCGGCCTTGGTACGCAGGTCGGTGAGGCCATCCGGGCTGTAAAAGCCGGAGTGCGGTCCCAGCAGCACGCGGCCTTTGATCCACGGTTCGTTGGCGCGCCAGGCGGCGACCAGTGGATCAGCAAGCGTAGCAGGTTCGCTCGGCAGCACATCGAGACCCACGGCGAGAATACGGTTGCTTTTTAAACCGTCGAGTAGTGCGCCAGTGTCGCAGATCGGTCCGCGCGCCGTGCTGATCATGTACACGCCGGGTTTCATTTTGGATACGGCGTCGGCATTGATCATGCCTTTGGTTTCGGTGGTCAGCGGCGCGTGAATACTGATTACGTCGGCAACCTTGAGCAGGTCTTCAAGTTTCTCCGCGCGCGCGAAACCGAACGACAGTTCCGCGCCGATGGAAAGTTGCGGGTCATAAAACACCACATTCATGCCGAACGCCCGCGCGCGCAACGCCGACGCCGTGCCGATGCGTCCCATACCGATCACGCCATACGTCGCCCCTCTTAAGCGCCGCGCGGTGACGTTGTGCGTGTGTGTCCAGTTGGCGGTGGGGTTTTCGCGCAGCGCGGCATCGTAGATTGCGGTGCCGCGCGCAAACGCCAGCATCATCGCAATCGCGGTATCGGCCACTTCAGTGGTGCCGTAGTCGGGCACGTTGCATACCGCAATGCCGGCTTCGCCGCATAGCTTGAGATCGACATTGTCGTAGCCGACGCCGTTGCGCACGATGACGCGGCATTTTTTGAGGTGCGGCACCACGGTGGCGTTCATCTGGATACGCGCCACGACGATGCCGTCGCAATCTTGCCAGGCTTTGAGATCGATTTCTTCAAAACTCTTTTTGCGGGGATTGATGAGAGACGTACCGGCGCCGAAGACGTTGGCTTCGAGATCCAGCACATCCGAGCGGCTGTCGGGGTAGAGCATTTTCAGAGGCATATTTTGTCCTTGTGAATCGAGAAAGTGGTGCAAGGTTAAAGATTACCAAATTACTTTCGGTCCGGCGTGTAGGGTTCATGCAAATCCACAGGTTTAGCCGACTTTTTACGCATGCGGATGTTAAGCATTTCGACACAGACCGAGAACGCCATGGCGAAATAAACATACCCCTTGGGTACATGGTGACTGAATCCATCGGCAATCAGCACCACACCGATCAACAACAGAAAGCTCAACGCCAGCATCTTGATCGTGGGGTGTGCCGACACAAAGCGGCCGATAGCGCTGGCAAACAGCATCATCAGCGCGACCGAGACTATTACCGCAGCGATCATGATTTCCACGCGATCGACCATGCCGACTGCCGTGATGATGGAGTCCAGTGAAAACACCAAATCGATAATAATGATCTGCAAAATAACCGCCGAAAATACAGGCGCCACGGCCGAAGAGGCATGGCCTTCCTGCCCTTCAAGCAACTGGTGAATTTCACCGGTGCTTTTCCAGATCAGAAATAATCCACCGATGATCAGGATCAGGTCACGGCCGGATATTTCATTACTCAATACGCTGAATAGTGGCGCGGTAAGGCCAACGATCCATGACAGCAGCAGTAATAGCAATATGCGCATGAACATCGCCAGGAACAATCCCAACTTTCGCGCGAACTCCCGGCGCGCGGCAGGCAGTTTGTCGACGATAATCGAAATGAAAATGACGTTGTCGATGCCGAGGACTAATTCCAGCGCAGTCAACGTGAGAAAAGCGATCCAGGCCTGCGGGTCGGACAGTAATTCCATCATCAATCTCCCTGGAATGATTTGGCGTGATGCTAAAGAATTCTAGAATTTCTAATAAAAACAATTACTTGTAGTTTTTTCGCGGCTTTGCGCCAGCAACAAGCGGTGCAGCCGATTGTAGCGGTACTGATGCGCGTTGTGATGCGCAGGGTGCGCGCCTAGAATGTAGCTACAAAACGAAACGGAGGGGATTTCGATGGCACAACCAATCACCGTCACGTTGACCGTCAACGGTCAACGTCAATCGATTACCGCGGCAGCCGACACGCCGCTGCTGTGGGTGTTGCGCGAGCAACTCAAATTGACCGGTACCAAATTCGGCTGCGGCGCCGGACAATGCGGCGCCTGCACCGTGCATCTGAACGGCCAGCCGGTGCAATCGTGCCTGCAAACCCTGCAGGATGTTGCCGGCAAAAGCGTGACGACCATCGAGGGCTTGTCGAAAGATGCCAGCCATCCGCTGCAAAAAGCGTGGCTGGCCGAGCAGGTGCCGCAGTGTGGCTACTGCCAATCGGGACAAATCATGCGCGCGGCAGGGTTGCTCAAGGAAACGCCACGACCCACGCGCGAGCAAATTGTTGAATACATGAGCCCCAATATTTGTCGCTGCGGTACGTACGCGCGCATTACGCGGGCCATTGAGCGCGCGGCTAAGGAGGCGGTATGAAAACGGCCATCAATACACAACGCCGCCAATTCATGGTGGGTGCGGCGGGACTCACCTTCGGCGTTGCGGTGGGCGCGCCGGCATTGTTGATAGGCGAAGCACAGGCGCAAAACACCAGCGTCAAGCTCAACAACTGGGTGACCATCCATACTGACGGCACCGTGGTAATCATGTCGCCAGCGTCGGAGATGGGGCAGGGCTCGCTGACCTCGCTGCCGCGCATATTGGCCGACGAGATGGATGCCGACTGGTCGAAGGTGAAAATAGACGGGTCGGCAGTCAGCGACAAGATTTTTGGTAATCCGCGCCGCGGCTTTCATCAGTACACCGCAGGCAGCGCCACGGTAACCGGTTATTTTGACAATCTGCGGCAATTCGGCGCGCAGGTGCGGCAAGTGCTGGTGGACAACGCGGCGCAGCGCTGGGGCGTGCCCGTGACGGAGTTGTCCACGCAGCCTGGTGTGGTGCTGCACGAGAAGACCGGCAGAAAACTGACCTATGGCGAAATCGCGGCATTTGCGAAAATTCCCGCCACAGCGCCGCCGGTGACGGTAGAGCCGGTGGCTACCGCCGAGTTTCGATTGATCGGCAAGGATATTCCGCGCGCGGACATTCCCGGCAAGCAAGATGGCAGCGTCAAATACAGCATCGACGTGCAGGTGCCGGGCATGATTTACGGCGCGATTCTGCGCGAACCGGTGGAAGGCGCGGGCGTTGCCAAAGTCGATGACGCTGTCGCGCGCGCAGTGGAAGGTGTGATCAGCGTGGTGCAGCTTAAAAACGGCGTCGGCGTGCTCGCTGAAAATCCCTGGGCGGCATTCCAGGGCCGTAAGGCGCTCAAGGTGACGTGGGGCAGCAAGGCGCAGGGCGCGGGTTTTTCCACGGGCGGCGGGTATGCGCAGTTCTCCGCAGCGGCGAAAGACCCGGCGCATCCCGTGATCGATTGGGAGAAGCGGGGCGACGCCACAGGCAAACTCAAAAGCGCTGCGAATATTGTCGAGGCGGAGTACCGCTCCGATTACGCCTACCACGCGCAGATGGAGCCGCTGAATTCCGTCGCGGCGGTATCGCCCAAGGGCGACGCGGTGGAAATCTGGTGCGGTGTGCAAAGCCAGACTATCGCGGTGACAGTCGCCGCGCAGGCGCTTGGCATTCCGGAATCGAAGGTGAAATTCAATCACCATTTGCTGGGTGGCGGTTTCGGCCGGCGCGGCAATCGTGATGCCGATTTCGTGCTGGATTCGGTGTTGCTGTCGAAAGCCTCTGGCAAACCGGTAAAAGTGATGTGGACGCGCGAAGATGATATTCATTCCGGGCGTTTCCGTCCGCTGTATGTAAACCGCCTGCGCGCGGGGTTGGATGCGTCGGGCAATGTCTCCGGCTACCATCATCGCGCGGTATGCGATCACGTGATGGCGTTCATGGACCCGGTGCGCTACCAGCAAGTGAAAGGGCGCGACGGCATTGCGTTGAACGGCATTGGCGTAGGCTCGTACGAAATTGCCGACCGCGCGTCGGAAGGCGTGCTGGTGCATACGGGCATGCGCACCAACCCGTTGCGCGGTATCGGCTTTACCGCGAACAGCTTTGCCACCGAAGTATTTATCGACGAACTGGCGGCGAAAGCAGGTGTTGATCCGGTCGAGTTCCGTTTGCGCATGTTGAAGAAAGACCCGCGCGGACGCCACGTCATCGAAGAAACCGCGAAAATGGCGGATTGGAAAAGAAAGCGCGCGGGCCACGGCCTCGGCATCGCTTATGTGAATTACTCCGGTACGGAAATCGCTGGCATCGCTGATGTGTCAGTGGATAAAGCCAGCGGCGCGATCAAGGTGCACAACTTCTGGTGTACGATTGATTGCGGGGTCGCTGTACATCCTGATAATGTGATCGCGCAGACCGAAAGCTCCATCGTCTACGGATTGGGGCTGGCGCTGATCGAACGTATCAGCATCGCCAACGGCGCAGTGGAGCAATCGAATTTCTTTGATTACCACGTGCCGCGCATGCGCGACGTGCCGGAGATGCACATCAAACTGGTGCAAACCAAAAATCATCCGACCGGCGCGGGACAGATGGCCGTGCCGCTGGTGCCTTCGGCAATTTCGAATGCAGTGTTTCAGTTGACCGGTGTGCGCTTGCGGCAGCAGCCGATGCTGGCGGGACGCGTGAAGCAGGCGCTGCTCGATTCGACGAATAACATAGCTTAAAATAGTTAATAAAAACAAATAGTTACGATAATATCCCGAATGGCGAATATCAATGCAGCAGCAGGGCGGCGGGTCGCGATCATCCGCCGCGCCTTCAGCAGCGTGCCCATCGACTACGCCTTCAGCGCCACGGCCGCTGCCCCCGGGCAGTCCGTAAGCGGAACCGTGGAAATCCGCAAATCCCGCTGGATCATTCCCGGATCGCCGGTGACGCTGCCGCTGCAGGAGCACAACGTCGTATCGGCCGGTTTATGGAATACCTTCATGTCGGTGGATGTGGTTCCCGCTGTCGACGTGGTCATTACCACCGGGGAATGGAATATCCGGAATCTGCGCGTGATTCTGCTATTGGCTGTGGTTATCGTCGCGATGGCTGTGGCAGTGGTTGTCGTATATGGCGTGTGATGCGTCTTAAGAAATGGTAGCCCGGAAGGAGCGCAGCGTATTCCGGGAGCGATCGTTCCGCGCTAAAATTTTTCAGATAGCACTGGTGTTCTACCAGTGATTTGGTTGTAGTGATATCGGATCATGCTTGGCTGCGATCCCGGAATACGCTACGCTTTTTCCAGGCTACGCTTGCCGCAAAATCGCGATAGTCACCAATAACGTCGAGGTGGACGACCACGGTTATGTTTATATGACGGATCGTGTGGGAATGGGATTACACATTCTGGAGCCGATGGACGATGCGCGCAAGGTTGCCAATTTCAGGGAGTAGCATCACCTGACAACACCACCTGACTCTATCGGCTCGGCTGAAGCAATTGTAGGGTGCGCATCGCGCACCACCGTTCACCATCGTACCGCGTGCGCGATGCGCATCCTACCTGATCTCTTGGGACCATCATTAACTGGCGTGCCGGAATATTCTTGGCATTCCGCGCTAAAATCCGTGCATGTCTTCGCCGAAAAACCGCAAACCGCGCTGTGATGTTGTGTTGCTGGTCGATGCGGAAACCGGGGAGCGCACTCGCAGCGGCGTATTCATCGTTGATGCGGGCAGCGTGGAGTCGCAGGTGTTACGCGTGCTTCGACGACAACATCGCTGTGTTGTTGTTGTCCCGTACGACGCCAATGCCACTGCCACGATCTCGGAATTGCGGGCGTTCAATCCGCGGCTTGTATTCAACCTTACCGAATGGATAGACGGCGACCGCAGCCGGGATCACGTTATTACGAAATTGCTCGAAGCGCTGCGGCTGCGCTATACCGGTAGCAACGCGGACGGGCTGAAACGCTCGCGCGACAAAGTGCGGGCGAAGAAAATTGCGGCTGCATTGGGTGTCGCGGTGCCTCGCCACTATGTTATCCGCGCGGACGCGCAATCGTCGCGCTTGACGTTTCCGCTGTTCGTGAAGCTGCGCGATGGTGATGGCTCGGATGCCATCGGCACTGCCGCGCTGGTGCGCAACGCCGCACAATTACGCGAACGCCTGCGCGTGACGGCGGCGATCAATAGCGGACCGGCGCTATGCGAGGAATACGTTGAAGGCCGGGACATTTTTGTTGCGTTGCTCGGCAACAAACCGAATGTTTCGCATCCGCTCGAATTGGTGATCGGGCGGCAGGGCCGTGGCGCGCCGCAGTTCGCTACTGGACGCGTGAAACACGATAAAGACTACCAGCGTCGCTGGCAGGTGCATTATCAAAAGGCGCGCTTGCCTGCTGCGGTGTTAAGCGAGATTAGCGAATCCAGCCGGCGAATTTTTCACGCGCTCAAATTGCGCGACTATGCGCGCATTGATTATCGGTTGACGGCCGACAATCGGTTGGTCTTTATTGAGGCGAATCCCAATCCTGATCTGGGGCGGCACACGTTCGGGCGCGAGCGGTGTTTCGCGGGCGTTCGTTACCCGGATTTGATCCGGCGCATTGTGAGTGCGGCGCGCAGCCGGTGCCGGCAGTAGCCTATTTTCCGGTGAACTTTGGTTTGCGCTTCTCGCCGAATGCGCGCACGCCCTCGAGCCGGTCTTCAGTGACCACCGTGCGGTTGTAGGCTTCGATTTCAATCGCGAGGCCGGTGCGCAGATCGACATCCAGTCCGCGGCGGATTGCGGTTTTCGCCTGTCGCAAGGACACTGGCGCACCGGCGCAGAGGATGCGCGCCGCTTCCAGCGCGGCGGGCATCAATGCCGCCGGTTCAAATACGCGGTTCACCATGCCCCACTCGTAACCTTCCTGCGCGGTGAACGCCGTGCCCATCAATATCAGTTCTTTGGCGCGGCGCTCGCCGACGGCACGCGGCAGATTTTGCGTGCCGCCGCAACCCGGCAAAATACCCAGCGTGGTTTCGGGCAGCGCAAAGCGCGCGCTGGTCGATGCGTAAATAAAATCACACGCCAGCGCGAGTTCGCAGCCGCCGCCGAAAGCGGAGCCGTTCACCGCGGCGATCACCGGCGTAGTGCAATTCATTATCGCGTAGTAGGCTTCCTCGAAAATGGCGTGTTGCACGCGCCATTGCTCGTCGCTCATGCCGTTGCGTTCCTTGAGATCGCCGCCGGCGCAGAAGGCCTTGTCACCGGAGCCGGTGATCAACACGCAACGCACGTCTTGCGGATGAAACGCCAGCGGCGCGAATATCTCGCGCAACTCGATACCCATTTGCGTATTGAGTGCATTGCGCACATCGGGCCGGTGCAGCGTGACTTGCAGCAGACCATCAGCGGATTTCGCTATGAGCAAGGTTTGATAAGTCATGTTGTGTTCCCAAAAATGGTCGGGGCAGGCCGTCAATACAGGCATGCGGTACGCGCACGGAATATAAATCAATTGCGTGTGTTTTGACAGAATTGCATGATGCGTTCGTTTCGTGGCAGACTGCCCCGCAAATTTGGAGACTGCAATGTCACGCGCACGCGCAAAAGTACTGTTGACCAATCCCATCGATGCGGAAGGCATTCGGATCATCGAAGCCGTCGCCGATGCGATCATTGCGCCGGATACCCGCCACGAGACCTTGCTGGATATGGTAAAGGATGTGGACGCCTTGCTGGTGCGCGCCTATCTGCCTTTGACAATTTTTGACGCGGCTCAGCGTTTGCGCGGTGTGGTGCGCTACGGCGTGGGGCTCGACATGATCCCGGTGGAGGCGGCGACCGCGAAAGCAATTCCTGTCGCTAACGTGCCTGGTGTGAACGCCAATGCCGTGGCGGAGTACTGCATCAGTGCCATGCTATTGATGGCGCGCCGCATGCATCAATTAGATCAGGCGTTACGAATGGCGGACTGGAGCGCCAGCCGGGTAATTTCGGATCAGGCGACGGAAATCACTGGCTGCACGGTGGGTATCATCGGCGTGGGCAACATCGGCCGGCGTTTGGCGGAAATCTGCCACGGCGCGTTTCGCATGCGTGTGCTGGGGTATCAACGGCGGCTGGATGCGCTGCCGTCGTTTGTAACAGGGGTGGATGTCGATGTGCTTTGCCGCGATAGCGATTTCGTTGTTCTGAGCTGTCCGCTGACCCCGCAGACGCAAAACCTGCTCAGTGCTGCTCGTATCGGCCTGATGAAACGCACCGCATCCATTATCAATGTGGCACGCGGGCAGGTGATCGATGAACTCGCGCTTGCGGCGGCGTTGCGCGAGAACCGTATTAACGGGGCGGCGCTGGATGTGTATCAGGAACAACCGCTGCGACGTGATCATCCATTTCTGAGTCTTGATAATATGGTGTTGACGCCTCACGTGGCGGGCTTGAGCCGGGAAAGCATGCAGCGCATGAGTATCGGCTCTGCGCAGGAGGTGGTGCGTTTGTTGAACGGCGAACGGCCTTTGAATTTTGTCAATCCTGAAGTTTGGGAACAGCACCTTGCGCGGATGCGAAATCTGCAAACCTGAGACGAATGATCGAAAGGAAATTAATATTGTGGATTACGTCCACGAAACAAGCAGAAGCCACAATCGAATGAAACCCGCCAATCTCGTCATTATCATGTCGGATGAACACAACCCCAAGATCATGGGGGCCAGTGGACATCCTGTCGTCAAGACGCCGCATCTCGATGCACTCGCGGCACGCGGCACGATGTTTACCTCGGCGTACACCACCAGTCCGGTTTGCGTGCCGGCGCGCGCAGCGTTCGCGGTGGGCAAGTATGCGCATCAAATCGGTTACTGGGATAACGCCGACGCCTA
>JBEBHE010000101.1:0-13546 GCA_040081205.1 Burkholderiales bacterium
CCGAGGAAGAAGCCGCGCGCAAGCGCAAGGAAGAGCAAGGGTTACGCGAAGCCAAACTGGCCGAAGAAACGTCCGAACGAAAATTCCAGCAGGAACTGGTCGTGCGCGAACAGCAGCGCGCACAGGCGACCGAGCGGCAGCGTGCGCAGAAGCCGGCGCCCAACAAAGAATCGGATTTAGAGGTGACAGAACGCCAGTTCGAGGAAGAACTGGCATTCTGGGAAAAGATTGTGGAGTCCAGGGAGGCGGTACTCTTCGAGAATTACCTGTTGCGCTACCCCAGCGGACGATTTTCCGAGGTAGCACAGTTACGGCTCGATCAGGTGCTTGCGCAGAAAGGCGAAAAAAGAATTGAAGTAGTTTCCGATGCAAAAAACCCGTTTACCAAAGGTAGCGCTAGAGCCAATACCCGCTACAAGATTGGCGATAGCTACACTTACCGCAGTCTGGACCTAACAACCCAGCTGGTTGAGCGAACTTTCACCACGACGATAGTCAAGATTACTGATACGGAAGTCATTTATGATCGCGGACTCGTTACCAATCTGCTGGGAAACCGCCTGCGCGCCCCTGACGGCCGACGATTTACGGACAGCCAGGCCATGCCCCTGGAATTCGCGGTGGGGAAACGATGGTCGTCACGGTTTAACGTGATGCTACCGGACGGCGAGCCCTGGAGTGGGAGAAAGTACAGGATTGGGGGCGATGCTGGCGGAGAAACCAAGGGCGGCACCGAACGTCAGCGAGGGTCTAAAGGCGGTGGTGCACGTGGGCAAGGGTCCAAAGCAGGGGTTCGTGGCGCTAGCCCTGGATTTGGCACTATCGACATGGATTTTCGCATCGTCGCGCGGGAACAAATAACGGTGTTGGCCGGCACCTTTGACACATTTCATGTTCAGGCGAAAGGCTGGTCCACTGGCGCCACTGGCGCAAGCAAATTCCCTATACGTATAGAAACAAACACCTGGCACGCCCCCGCGCAATGTCGCCGCGCTATCGCCATGGAGGTTCGTCGTCAGGCCGGACCGAATAACCTTCAGTCGAGCCGTGATGAATTAGTCGCTTTCAGTGAGTCCTGACCATCGCCGTAGATGATATGCGTCATTTGCATGGCCGCTTGTAATCTTTAATCCACCATCGGCTGACCTAACGCCCGTTGAGGGTTCTGCTAGACTTCCCTCCCTTGCTTTTTGCTGAGTGTCTGCGATGAATGTTACGAACCCCCTGCTCGATTTCTCCGGCCTGCCGCGCTTTGCGGATATCAAAACCGAGCATATCTCGCCAGCGGTTGATGCGTTGCTCGCCGAATGCAACGCCGTGGTCGAAAGCGTTGCCGCCGATGCTACGCCTGCGACGTGGCGTGATTTTATCGAACCGCTGGAGAACGCCAACGAGCGTCTGGGCCGCGCATGGGGCCAGGTCGGCCATCTCAACGCGGTGATGAACAGCACGGCGCTGCGCGAGGTCTATAACGCCAACTTGCCGAAGATCACGGCGTATTACACCGAACTCGGGCAGAACGAAAAATTATTCAATAAAAACAAATATTTACGATCATCCGCCGAATTTGCGAAGCTGTCGTCCGCACAGCAAAAAATTATCGATAACGAGTTGCGTGATTTTCGACTCGGCGGCGCGGAATTACCTGCGAAAAAAAAGGTGCGCTTCAAAGCAATTTGCGAAGAACTGTCGGAATTGTCATCGCGCTTTTCGGACAATGTACTCGACGCCACCAATGCGTTCGCGCATTTTGTCGAAGACGAAAAAGGCTTGTCGGGATTGCCCGAAGACGTGCAGCAGGCCGCGCGCGAAGCCGCTGAGGCCGATAAAAAGGCCGGCTGGAAATTCACGCTGCATGCGCCGTCGTATCTGCCGGTAATGCAATACGCCGATAACCGTGCGTTTCGCGAATTGATGTATCGCGCATCGGCTACACGCGCGTCGGAGTTCGGAAAGCCCGAATTGGATAACACGCCGCTCATTGCGAACATCGTAAAACTGCGCAAAGAACTCGCGCAACTGCTCGGCTTCGCCAACTACGCCGAATATTCGCTCGAACCAAAAATGGCGGAAACGCCAAAGCAAGTCATCGAGTTTCTGAACGAACTTGCGGTGCGCGCCAAGCCTTATGCCGAGCGCGATCTGCAAGAACTCAACGATTTCGCACGCACCGAATTGGGCATGAACAAACCCGAAGCCTGGGACATTCCCTACGCCTCCGAGAAGCTGCGCGTGTCTCGTTATGCGTTTTCCGAGCAGGAGGTCAAACAATACCTGCCCGAAACCACGGTGATGCCCGGCATGTTCAAGCTGATCGAAACGCTCTACGGCTTGACCATCACGCCCGCAGAGGCGCCGAGCTGGCATGCGGACGTGCGTTTTTATTCGATACACGATAAATCCGGCGCGCTCATCGGGCAGTTTTATCTCGACCTCTACGCGCGCAGCACCAAGCGCGGCGGCGCGTGGATGGATGACGCCATCACACGCAGACGGCTGGCGTCCGGCGTGCAGTCTCCGGTCGCTTATCTCAACTGCAATTTTTCGGCCCCGGTAGGCGGGCAACCCGCGCAGTTCACGCACGATGAAGTGATCACGCTGTTTCACGAATTCGGCCACGGCCTGCATCATTTGCTGACACAGGTGGATTACCTGGGCGTTTCCGGCATCCACGGCGTCGAGTGGGATGCCGTCGAATTGCCGAGCCAGTTCATGGAAAATTTTTGCTGGGAATGGGACGTACTACAGCCGATGACACGACATCTTCAGACCGGGAAACCGCTGCCCAAATCGCTGTTCGAAAAAATGATTGCGGCGAAAAATTTCCAGAGTGGCATGCAAACCGTGCGGCAAATTGAATTCTCGCTGTTTGATCTGGAATTGCATTCGAGCTTTGATCCGGATGGCACGGCGGGCGCCAGAACGGCACTCGATCTCGCTAACGCGGTTCGCAAGCGCGTGTCGGTGATATTCCCGCCCGATTACAACCGCTTCCCCAACAGCTTTTCGCACATTTTTGCGGGCGGTTACGCGGCAGGCTATTACAGTTACAAGTGGGCAGAAGTATTGTCCGCCGATGCGTTCAGCCTATTCGAAGAAAAAGGCGTGCTGGATCCTGCTGTCGGCCAGCGCTTTCGCAACGAAATTCTCGCGGTTGGCGGCAGTCGCCCGGCACTAGAATCGTTCAAGGCGTTTCGCGGACGCGATCCGAGTATTGATGCTTTACTCAGGCACAACGGAATGTCAGCAGCCTGAGTTGTAACAAAAGCGGTGTTTTTGAGGTAAGCTTTCGCCTGCATTGCGCATACCGTGAGCGTCCGGTCAGGCGCGTTTCACCCTTCACGTTTCACCTCTTGCGAGGAATGACATCATGAAAATTTTCAAAATCTTTTTGTGGGTTTTCTTATTTACCGCGATGTCCGTAAACGCAGCTCAACTGTATCGTTGGGTTGACGCAAAAGGCAATGTTGAGTGGCGCGACACACCGCCGCCCTCGGCAGCAGCCGCCAAAAAAGTCGAACAGCGAAAAATCGGCGACAACGTCATTTCAACCAGCGAAGCGCCGTTTTCGATGCAACTGGCGATGAAAAACCATCCCGTAACGTTTTGGGCGTCTCCGGATTGCGGCAACGCCTGCAACACCGCACGTACGCATCTGAATCGACGCGGCACGCCGTACACCGAGAAAAGTCCGCAGGAAGATATCGAAGCCTTCAAAAAGCTCTCCGGCGGTTTGGAGGTGCCCTATCTGCAAGTCGGCGCGATTCGCCTGAAAGGTTATCTCGAATCAGAATACGAAAACACGCTCGATTCTGCAGGGTACCCACGTACGGTCGTTGCGATAAAACCCAAGCCCGTACCCCCTGCGGCGAAACCTGCCGCCGACACCGCCGCCGCTGCGCCACCTGCGCAACCCGGCGCGCCCGTATTGACACCATCCACGGACAGCACAAAGAAATAGTTCTTTAACAACCCATAGTTATGCGCATAGCCACCTGGAACGTCAATTCGCTGAAAGTACGCCTTCCACACGTGCTGGCGTGGCTGGAGCAACAAAAGCCGGATGTGTTGTGCTTGCAGGAGACCAAAACCGAAGATGTAAATTTTCCGGCACAGGCCATTGCCGATGCGGGCTATCTCCCGTTGTATAGCGGCCAGAAAACCTACAACGGCGTGGCATTGCTCTCACGTGCGACGACAGGCACTGACGTTACGGCGGGCATTCCCGGTTTTGACGATCCGCAAAAACGCGTGCTCGCTGCAACCTACGGCGACGTGCGCGTGATTTGCGTTTACATTCCCAACGGCGAATCGGTTGAATCCGACAAGTATCAATACAAACTCAAGTGGCTTGCCGCGTTGACTGAGTGGCTGCGCGCCGAGCTGCAAAAATATCCGCGGCTCGCACTGCTCGGCGATTACAATATCGCGCCCGAAGACCGCGATGTGTGGGATCCGAAGGAATGGCAAGGCAAAGTGCTGTTCAGCGCGCCGGAACATGCGGCGTTGAATGCGCTGCTTGCACTGGGGTTGAAAGACAGCTTTCGCCTGTTTGAGCAGCCGGAGCGCTCATTCACGTGGTGGGATTACCGCATGAAGGCGTTTCAACGCAAAATGGGAATGCGCATCGATCATATTCTGCTGTCGGAAACGCTCGCGCAACACTGCACCGCCTGCGCGGTGGATATCGAACCGCGCAAACTCGAACGGCCTTCGGATCACGCACCGGTGTTTGCCGACATCACAAACTGACGATTACCCGCCGTCGTCGATTCCAAGCTCCTGCACTTTGCGCGTAAGCGTATTGCGACCAATCCCCAACAGGAGCGCCGCTTCGATGCGGCGACCTCCAGTCTGCGCCAGCGCTTTCAGGATCAACGCTTTCTCGAACTGATTGGTGAGTTCATCCATGATGCGCGTCTCGCCGCGTGCAAGACGCACCTCGGCTTCGCGTTCCAGCGCGCTGATCCAGCTTTGATCGGAAAGAACGACGTTTTCTGAGCGAATCTCCGGCGGTAAATCTTCGATTTCAATTTGTGCCGCCGGCGCCATCACCGTCAGCCAGTGGCAAAGATTTTCAAGCTGCCGCACGTTGCCTGGAAAATCCAGCGACGACAGGTACTTGATGACCGGCTCGGAAAAGCGCTTGGCCTCGACGTTTAATTCTTGCGCGCTCTTGCGCAAGAAATGCCGCGCCAGCAACGGTATGTCTTCGCGTCGCTCGCGCAGCGACGGCAAACGCAGGCGAATCACATTCAGGCGATGGAACAAATCTTCGCGGAACAGCCCTTGCTTCACGCGCGCTTCGAGATCCTGATGCGTGGCGGCGATGACGCGCACATTGGCTTTAATCGGTTGATGCCCGCCCACGCGGTAATAATTGCCGTCGGACAACACACGCAGCAAACGCGTTTGCAATTCAGCGGGCATGTCGCCGATTTCATCCAGAAACAGTGTGCCGCCTTCGGCTTGCTCGAAGCGGCCGCGGCGCGTGGTTTGCGCACCGGTAAATGCGCCGCGTTCGTGGCCGAAAAGCTCTGATTCGAGCAATTCTTTGGGAATCGCTGCCGTGTTAATGGCTATAAACGGCAACTTCGCGCGCGGGCTGTGACGGTGCAGCGCGTTGGCGACGAGTTCCTTACCGCTGCCGGACTCGCCGGTAATCATCACCGTCGCATTCGACTGCGCGAGGCGGCCAATCGCGCGAAACACATTCTGCATCGCGGGTGCCTGACCTAATATTTCTGGTACAGCCTCAGTGGATTCAGCGACACTTTGCTCGGTCTGATTGTCGTTCAGCGCGCGGCGTATCAATTCCACCGCGTGATCAACGTCGAACGGCTTGGGCAAATATTCATACGCCCCGCCCTGAAACGCCGTTACCGCGTTTTCAAGATCAGAGTACGCGGTCATGATAATCACCGGCAGCGTGGCATGCCGTTCGCGCACTTTTTGCAGCAAGGTCAGGCCCGATTCACCCGGCATGCGGATATCACTCACCACTACCTGGGGCGTTTCGGTGTCGAGCGCATCGAGCGCCTCCAGCGCCGATGAAAATGCGCGATACGCGATGTTCTCACGTGCGAGCGCCTTTTCGAATACCCAGCGTATCGATTTGTCGTCGTCAACGATCCATACCGGACTTACCGACATAGTGAGCTTTCGCACCACGTCCGCGGGATACGCGGCGGCAGATGAAAGTGGTTGAGACACGACGGGTTGCATGGTGTGATTCCTTTATCGCTGTGCAGCTTGAGTGTTGGATCGCGAACAATCATGATGTTACTGCGCATGTCCTGAAATGCCATGCTCCAGCGCGTCCGCCACCGGCAACAGCATGGTAAAACACGTTTGCCCCGGCGCGCTCTCAAAGGTAAGTGTGCCGTTGTGCTGGCTCACGAAATTCTGTGCGATGGTCAAACCGAGGCCGCTGCCATTGTCACGGCCAGACACCAGCGGATAGAACACGCGCTCGCCAATTTCCGGCGGTATGCCCGGGCCGTTGTCGGTAATGCTCACTTCAATGGCATGGCGGTACCGTTTGCGTGCCAGCGTCACCTGGCGCGCGGCGCGGGTCTTCAGTGTGATCGAGCCTGCGGGCGTATCCGATTCGGTGAGTGCCTGTGCTGCATTGCGCGCAACGTTTAGTGCCGCCTGTATCAGTTGTTCGCTATCACCGTAAATATGCGGCAGGCTGACATCGTAGTCGCGGTGAATCGTAATCTTTTTGTGAAATTCGGCGAGCAAAACGCTGCGCACGCGCTCCAGCACTTCATGTATATTCAAATGCGCTGGACGCGGCACCCGATGCGGCGACAGCAGCCGGCTCATCAATGCCTGCAGGCGATCCGCCTCTTTCATGATGACCTGGGTGTATTCGTGTAGCTCGGGGTTTTCGAGCTCGCGATCCAAAAGTTGCGCCGCCCCACGTATGCCACCCAGCGGATTTTTGATTTCGTGCGCGAGATTGCGCATCAATTCCCGATTCGCGACGCTTTGATCCAGCACACGCTCTTCGCGCGCGATGCGCAATTGCTGCTCAATCTGGCGGAATTCGACAAGGCAGCCTTCGAGATCGAACGCACTGCCCGGATCGATAGGCGTCACCGTGCAGGTGAGATGCACGCGCGGGCGTCCGCTCACCGCGATAGCGAGATCATGTTCGGAAAAACTGCAATTATTTTTACGTGCGTATTGCAACGCGTTGGCCAGCAGATCGTGATCCGCAAAAACGTCGGCAATACTATGCCCCACCACGTGCGGGCTGGAGAGTTCCAACAGGTTTTCAGCGGCGGGATTCATATGGCGCAACACATCCGAGTTATCCACGAGGATCACTGCGGTCGCCAACAAATCCAGTCCTGAGAGTGCCGCAGGCGTCATGGTGTCATTCCTTACTCCATGATGAGCAAGAAGCAGGCCAGCCCGGGGGAAAGTGCAGCCACGCGTTTCGGCGATCCGCGTCGCCCAAACAGCGCCTAGCGGAGAGGATTAACGAATATTGCCCAACTCTTTTTTGAGATTGGCAATATTGTCTTCGTGCAGTTTGACTTTCTTTTGATACGGCTCGATGCGGTCGAGCATGCGCTGGGCATTGCGTTCGCCCCCTAGGCGGGTGTTTTCCTGCTCTGCCAACTCGCGCTTGGCCGCCTGCAGATTGCGCTCCTCGTTGACCAACTCGGTTTCCAGGATTTTCTTGCGGTCGATGTCGCGCTGCTGTTGCACCTGCGGCGCCACTTTGGGGAAGTCTCCCGGCGTCGGGCTGCTGGCGGCTTTGCCTGCGGGCGGTGGCGAAGAAACCACGTTGGGCGTGATGGTGAGCTGTTTGCAGCCTTTCGCATCCGCCTTGATATTGGTAAAGCGTTTTCCGCCGCCCGGCTCTTCGCATTCCCACATGTCCGCGCGCAGCGGCCCTGCCATCACGCTCAACAACATCGCCGACATTACCAGCATGGATCGCATCGCTAACCTCATGAATTTCCAGATATCGAAAATAACGCTGCATACTGTAGGTGGTTGACGGCACAACTTCAAGTTAATTACGCAAGTATTTGTTTAAAAAAGATAATATTATTAGCACTATTTTGGTGCGTCAAGCTATTCTTTTGCTTTGCGCGTAAAAAAAGCGGGCCGAAGCCCGCTTTTTTATATTCGCCCGGCTTTCCGGCCAGGAATGCTGCGAACAAACCAGTTACAGGCTGTAGTAAAGCTGGAATTCCAGCGGATGCGTGGTCATGCGGAACGCGGTGACTTCTTCCATTTTCAGCGTGATGTAGGCATCGAGCATGTCGTTGGAGAACACGCCGCCGCGCGTGAGGAACTCACGGTCTTTGTCCAGACACTCCAGCGCCATGTCGAGCGACGAGCACACGTTCGGCACTTTTTTGGCTTCTTCCGGCGGCAAATCGTAGAGATTTTTGTCGATCGGATCGCCCGGGTGAATTTTGTTTTGCACACCGTCAAGTCCGGCCATCATCATCGCGGTGAAAGCAAGATACGGATTCGCCGTCGGGTCGGGGAAGCGCACTTCGATGCGGCGACCTTTCGGGCTCGACACAAACGGAATGCGGATTGACGCCGAGCGGTTACGCGCGGAGTAAGCCAGATTGATCGGCGCTTCAAAGCCGGGCACGAGACGCTTGTAGGAGTTGGTGCCGGGATTGGTAATCGCATTCAGCGCTTTGGCGTGCTTGATGATGCCGCCAATGTAGAACAGCGCGAATTCCGACAAGCCCGAATAGCCGTTGCCGCTGAACAGATTTTGTCCGGCCTTCCAGATTGATTGATGCACATGCATGCCGGAACCGTTGTCGCCCACCACGGGCTTCGGCATAAACGTTGCCGTTTTGCCATAGGAATGCGCCACGTTTTGCACGGTGTACTTCAGAATCTGGTTCCAGTCAGCGCGCTTCACCAGGCTGCTGAACAACGTGCCGATTTCGCACTGGCCCGGTGCCGCTACTTCATGGTGATGCACTTCCACCGGCACGCCTTGCTCTTCCAGCGCGAGACACATTGCCGAGCGAATGTCTTGTAACGAATCAACGGGAGCCACAGGAAAGTAGCCGCCCTTAACCGGCGGACGATGGCCCATGTTGCCACCTTCGAATTCTTCACCCGACGACCACGGCGCTTCGCTGGATTCGATTTTCACGTGCGAGCCGGACATGTCGACGCCCCACGTTACCGAATCAAACACGAAGAACTCGGGCTCCGGACCAAAATAGGCGGTGTCACCCAAGCCGCTCGATTTCAGATATGCCTCGCCGCGCTTGGCCAGCGAACGCGGATCACGGTCATAACCTTTGCCATCCGACGGCTCAACCACGTCGCAAGTGATATTCAGCGTCGGCTCATCGGTAAACGGATCCATACGCTGCGAATCCGGGTCCGGCATCAACAGCATGTCGGACGCTTGAATGCCTTTCCAACCGGCAATCGACGAACCATCAAACGCATGGCCATCGGTGAATTTATCCGCACCAAACATTTTGGTGGGCACGGAAACATGCTGCTCCTTGCCGCGGGTGTCCGTAAAACGCAGGTCCACAAACTTGACCTCGTTGTCTTTGATAATCTTCAATACATCAGCGGCGTTAGCCATTTTCTTCCTCTCCTGACGGATATAAATGAATACAACAGTGCGAAACCTGTATCAGCATGAAGCATGCCAAGCTGATGCGCGGGATTGGCATTGTGCCACAAGGCAATTCTGTCCCAAACTCAAGACATTATGCTCTATTTTGGTGCGTATTTATGCGCTACAGCATTGTAATGGTGCACTGACATTTCACGTAGCGGGATACTTTTGAATTATCGAGAGAAAATTTTTGATTACCGAAAAAATATAATAAAAACAAATGGTTATACTATTTGTATGTGCCCACTCACAGAGGGCCAGTCCAGTACAGCCCAACGTGACAAATCGCATCGAGTAAACTTAACTGTTTTAACGACACACTCATCATGAACATCGACGACATTCTCAACACAGCCAAACTGCGCGGCAAACAGCTAGGCCTGCCCTATGCGGGCGCACTTACCCCGCAAGAAGCGCACGACGTAATGCAGCATCACTCGCAAGCGAAACTCGTTGATGTGCGGACGCGCGCCGAGTGGGATTGGGTTGGGCGCGTGCCCGGCGCGATTGAAGTTGAAATTATGAGTTATCCGGGCAATCGTCCGAATCCGGCGTTCATTGAAGAGTTAGAGAAAAAAGTGCCGAAGGACGCACTGGTAATGTTCCTGTGCCGCAGCGGCGGGCGCTCACACAACGCCGCCGGTTACGCCACGCAAGCAGGCTACGCCGATTGCTACAACGTGCTTGAAGGCTTTGAAGGCGACCGCGACGCCAGCGGCCAGCGCAACAAAGCCGGCGGCTGGCGCGCGGCGGGCTTGCCGTGGTCACAGAGTTAATTTGGTCCGGGAGCGCGCACAGTGAAAGCGGCATTTGTTGTATTCGACAACATGACCACACTCGACTTCATCGGCTTCTACGATGCGGTGACGCGACTGAAAACCATGAAATTCATGGAAGACTTCGATTGGAAAATCTGCGCAAGACAGTCACAAATAACGGACGATCGCGGATTAAAAATCGCGGCCGGCACCGTCGGTGAATCGCTTGCCGGCTACGACTTACTGTTCATCCCTGGCGGCTTCGGCACGCGCCCGTTGCAGCGTGACCAAGTGTTTGTGGATTGGATCGCCACCGCGCAAGATGTGCCGCTAAAAACCTCCGTCTGCACCGGCGCATTACTGCTCGGCGCGGCGGGATTTTTGAAAGGCAAGCGCGCCACTACGCATCCCAGCGCGTATCAGGAACTGGCGCCTTACTGCGCCTCCGTCGTGCAAACGCGCATCGTCGATGAAGGCAGCATTGTCACCGGCGGCGGCGTGAGCACCTCCATCGATCTGGGGCTGCATTTGGTTGAGCGGCTCGCCGGGGCCGACGCACGCGCGCGTATTGCGAAGCAGATGGATTATCCGTATCAGCACCACCAGGCACAACGATAAGCACGACGGTGCGGCCATCCGCAGCGGCAGCGCGTTTCTCGCGGGCACATTTTCAAGACCGCGGCGAAGGCGCCGGGCGCCAAAGCAGATTTGCGGATTACCCGACGTAGTGCGTATCCGTCGTATCAAATTTGTCCGAGTACGGAATCGCCATCGCAATCAGCGCAGCCACTCCCGAAGCACTTGCCGCGGACACCATGATCCACGCCGGCGCTATGGTTTCGGCCAGCACGCCCCCTAACGCAAGACCGCCGCTGATGCCGCCGAGCAAACACGTCCCGCCCCAGGTAAAACTTTCCGCAAGCTTCCCTTGCGGCGCAAGCCGCGATAACAACAACGACTGCGTGGCGATCACGCTCGCCATCGGCGCACCGGCGAGAATATTTACCAGTAGATAGAGATAAATATTGTCCACGGGCGCTACCAACAACGAACCCGCCGCCATCAACCCCAGCGCGATCAAAAACTGTTTCCGCAGTGGCACTTTCCAATGCCGTGTGCCATAGGCAAACGCGCCCAGCGCACTGCCCACGCTCGCCAGTGCCAGCGCGATGCCCGCCATCGCCGGCGTGCCACGATTCGTGGCATAGGCTGTTACACCGATTTCGTATAAGCCGAAAGCCACGGAATAACAAATGGTCGCGGCAAATAACACCAGCAGGCCGGGCTCGGCAAAGATGCCCCAGCGGCCGCCTGTGCCACGCGGCCGAACGTCCCAATCGCGTATCGCCGGCGTGCGCGCAAACCACACCGTGCCCGCGCCTGCTGTCAATGCGGCAAGCAATACCGCGCCTTCGGGAATGCCATAAGCGAGAAACATTGCCGCCAGCGCAGGACCAATCACGAACACGGATTCAACCACCACCGAATCCACTGAATACGCGGTTTGCAACAATGCGGGATCGGTGAGCGCGCGCGGATACAGCGTGCGCATGCAAATCGTGATCGGCGGCAACGCCGCACCCGCGACGTATGCGCAAAGCGCAATGGCGAACGCATGCGCCTGCATCGTAACCAACGCCACCAAGGCGGCGAGCATCACCGGGTAAACGAACGCGCACAGACGCAACACCGGCAGCGGCCCGGCGCGATCAATCGCTCGCCCGATCATTGGCGCCACGCTCGCAAGCCCCAGCACGTAGAGCGCGCTGGCGACTCCGGCTGTGACAAAAGAGCCCGACTTGTTTTGCACCAGCAACAAAATCGCGAAGCCGGCAATGCCGATCGGCAAGCGTCCGGGAATCGACGCCAGCATCGTGGCGCGTATCGCCGGCACGCGAAACAGCGCGCGATACCTGTCCAGTAACATTTTGTTAAAGGTATTTTATGCGGCCCAGCGCACCGCGCCGGTAGTGCTGGTGGCCAGCACCAGCAGCCCGAACGCGATGCGGTACCACGCAAACACAGTGAAATCGTGCGTGGCGATGTAGCGAAGCAACCAGCGCACACAAATAAACGCGGAGATGAACGCAGTGATAAAACCTGCTGCAAAAAATCCAATATCCGCCGAACTCAGCAACGCGCGATGCTTCAGCAAACTATAAGCGCCGGCCGCCACCAGCGTCGGCACAGCGAGAAAAAAAGAAAACTCCGTCGCCACTTTGCGCGACAGCCCGAACAGCATACCGCCGATGATGGTGGCACCCGAACGTGAAGTACCGGGAATCAACGCGAAGGTTTGAGCAATGCCGACTTTCAGCGCGTCTTGCCACGTCATGTCATCAACGCTAGTCACGCGATCAACACGCACGGTTTGTCCGCGCCCGCGACTTTTTTCAACCCACAGAATAATCACGCCACCGATGATGAACGCCAGCGCTACCGGCACCGCGAAAAACAAGTGTTGCTTGATCAGGCTGCCGAATGCAAGGCCGAGTACCGCCGCCGGAATAAACGCGACGATCAGATTGATGATGAAGCGCTGCGCCGCCCGGTCGCTGAATGCGCCCATCGCCACACCGAGAAAACGGCGGCGATACTCCCACACGATGGCGAGCATGGCGCCGGTTTGAATCGCGATTTCAAAAACTTTGGCTTTCTCGTCGTGAAAGCCCAACAGATCACCCGCGAGAATCAGGTGCCCGGTGCTGGATATCGGCAAAAACTCGGTAAGACCTTCGACGATGCCGAGTATGACCGCGATAAGATAGGAATCAGACATGCGGAATTAGAATTTGCCGCATGCTACCACAGCGGGGTTAGCCGTCCGATGGAAGCCGGACGGGACTACAACGCAACGCTACATCGGTGTGCGGTCAGTAAGTCGCGCCGGAAGGCGGCGCAGTGTGCGACCGCGAATTTCCCGACGACATATCGCTCAACGCTTCACGGATCATCTGCTTCGCAGCCGACTCAAACGCCGACAACAACACATCCACCAGCACGCCGCCGCGTGCGGCAACTTCGCGTTGTATCGCTTCGGTGCGGCGCGTCACTGCTTCGGATTCCTTCGGCTCTTCGCCGCGCGCAGTGGCTGCCATCGACTCACGCACGTGCTGGAACAGCAACGACACGTCATCCTCACGGATGA
>JBEBHE010000102.1:0-13534 GCA_040081205.1 Burkholderiales bacterium
CTATAAGTATATGTTTTTAAATAATGTTTCTCAGTTTTTTGGCCTATGCCTCCTGGTGCTGCTGGCGGCCTGCACGTCGCTGCCGGGCGCGGGTCTGCCGTCGTACACGAGCCTGCCGCTGGTTGAACGTCCTTCGGTAAATTTCGGCGCGCGACGGCCAAACTATGTGGTCATCCATCACACCAGCGACGATACCGCCGAGGAGTCACTGCACACGCTGACGAATCCGAAGTTTGAGGTGAGCTCGCATTATTTGATCGGGCGCGACGGCAAACTTTATTATCTGGTGGATGAACTGGCGCGCGCGTGGCATGCGGGTGAGGCGTACTGGGGCGGCTTGAGTGATCTGAATTCAGCTTCTATCGGCATCGAGCTGGATAACAACGGTTTCGAGCCTTTCGCCGAACCGATGATCGAGACCTTGCTGCAATTGCTGGCAGACTTGAAGGCGCGCTATAAAATTCCAACAGCTAATTTTCTCGGGCACGGCGATATTATTCCTGGGCGCAAAGTGGATCCCAGCCGCCACTTTCCATGGAAGCGGTTGGCGGAGCGCGGGTTTGGCTTGTGGTGTGAGGCACCCGCTGTACCCTTTGCGGCAGCACCCGCCGGCGCGAGCGACGCATTGCTGCTGGCGGGCTTCGGGTACGATGTATCGAATTTGAATGCCGCCGTGGCAGCGTTCAAACGGCGTTTTTCGGGGATCGACAGCGACAGTGCGCTGTCGGAAAGTGATCGGGCACAGCTCTATTGTTTGATTCAGCGCAAGATGGAGCGTTAGCGGTGATAGTCTTCCGTTTGTTTTTAAAATTTAATGTGTCTTGCTCTGGCCGATCCAGCGCCGCACCACACCGTTCGCCAGCCACACCAGTGCCGCCAGAATAATCAACGCCATCAGGCCGCGCATCGCGCTCGCCAGAAACGCTGCATCAAGTGTTGGCAACGGAAACTTGCCAAGTTGTTCGCCGCGCTCGAGCATCCAGTGCCAGCCGGTATGCGCGACCAGCGCCGACAGGATGATGATGCCGATGCGTTCCGCCCACGCATGCCTGAACAGAAACGAGAGGACCGGCAGCAGAATGATCAATACCGCGAGCTGGCCTATTTCCACGCCGATATTGAATGCGAGCAGCGACGTCAGCAGGTGATCGCCTGCGAATTGCAATGATTCACGCAGTGCAAACGAGAATCCGAAGCCGTGCACCAATCCAAAGGCGAAGGTGATGATCCAGCGTCGCTGGATATTGGCTCCGATGATATTCTCCAGCGCCATGTAAATAATGGTGAGCGCGATCATGAGTTCAATCAGTGGCGGAAACCACAGTGCGTCTGGCACGAAGCCGAACGCAGCAGCGACCAGCGTGATCGAATGCGCGACGGTAAACGACGTTACGATCACCACCAGTGGCCGCCATTGCCGAAACGGAATAATCAGGCACAATAAAAACAGCAGATGATCGATGCCTTCCAGAATGTGCCAGAAGCCGGAAACTACAAATCGTCCCGCGGCCTGATGCCAGCGCGGATCGAGGCGCACCAGACCCGGATCGCCATGAAATTCAAACGCGCGCGACGTCGCGCCGGGCGGCAGAAAGCGCAACGCAGTGGCGACTTTCAGCCCTAGCCGGTCTACGCGCGCGCGCACGGAGAAATTTGCGCGGTCCGACTGAATCGGATATTCAAGCAGCACATCGAGCAGTTGCTGGTTCCAATAAAGATTGAGATTGTCCGCGAGTGGCGGGCTTTTGAGTGTGGCCATCGCGGATTCATACGCGGTGAACGACGTGTCCGACGGCAACGCCACGCGCGCATGCACAATGCGCGGCGCGGGCAGGCGCGCGTCGTTCTCAAAAATATCCAGGCTGTCGATGAGCCATTGCTTGGCGGCGTTGCGCAGCGCGTCGTCGGCTTTAGACACGACCAGGTAGCCGGGGCCGCTTTTGGGAAAATCCACTTCGCGCAGCGCCGACAACGGGGCACGCACCAGCACTTCCAGTTTATTGCCGGCGGGCTTGAAGAAAATGTTGAGGCGCACGTCGGCGGGGATATCGTGTGCGTGCGCAGCTAAGGACGCCGCGTAACCCGCGAACGCCACGACAAGCCCTAAAACGAATTTCAGCATGGATAAACAGGATATGCAGGATATACCGGATGAACGGCATCGATTTTATCCTGTATGCCCTATTCTTCCATGTTAAATCGCTGTGCGTATAATGACGGCACAAGATTCACGTCATGCGGTTAACCGGGGGAGGCCATCATGAACTTTCGTGGACTGAAGCGTAACCACCTTATCGGCGGCGTGCTGGCGTTAAGCGTCGTTGTTTTGGGCATCGGTCAAGCGCTGTTGCAAAGCAACGCCGAAGCGCAGCGCGACACCGTGCAGGCGCCGATGTTTGAGGTCGATCCACTATGGCCCAAGCCGTTGCCCAACGGCTGGTTGCTCGGCATGGCGATCGGCGTGTGGGTGGATGAGCAGGATCATGTATGGATTATTCATCGCAGTTCTGCCACGCTGCACAACAATGAAAAGGGCGCGGAACTGAAGCCGCCGATTGCGGAATGCTGCCGCGGCGCGCCGCCGGTGCTGCGCTACGATCCTGCGGGCAATCTGGTCGGCTCGTGGGGCGGGCCGGGCGAAGGTTACGAGTGGCCGCTGTCGAATCACGGTATTTATGTCGATCACAAGGGTAATGTATGGATCGGCGGCAACGGCAAGGCTGATGCGCATATCCTGAAGTTCACCAAGGAAGGAAAATTCCTCATGCAGGTCGGCGGCTTGGGCAAGAACGCCGGCAGCAACGATCTTGGCAACTTCGGGCGCGTGGCGAAAATCTGGGTTGATCCGAAAGCAAACGAGGCCTACATCGCCGACGGGTATCAGAACAAGCGCGTGGCGGTACTCGACGCCGATAGCGGCAAGATGAAACGCTACTGGGGCGCCTATGGCAACAAGCCCGACGACACCAATCTCGGCCCGTACGATCCGAAAGCGCCGCCCGCGCAGCAGTTTCGCAATCCGGTGCATTGTGCCGATCTTTCCCATGACGGGCTGTTATATGTGTGTGACCGTGCCAACGACCGCTTGCAGGTGTTCAAGCCCGACGGTACCTTCGTCAAAGAGCAGTTCTATGCAAAGAACACGCTCGCATCCGGCTCGGTGTGGGACATTGCGTTCTCCAAAGATCCGCAGCAGCGATTTATTTTCATGGCGGACGGGCAGAACGAACGTGTACGCATTATCCTGCGTGACACGCTCGAGGAGTTAAGCGCATTTGGCGACGGCGGGCGCCAGCCCGGCCAGTTCTACGGCGTGCATAGCATTGCGACCGACTCGAAAGGCAACCTGTACACGACCGAAACGTACGAAGGCAAACGCCTGCAAAAGTTTGTGAACAAAGGTATTGGAGCGGTGCCGCGCGGCAATCAGGGCGTGCTGTGGCCCAAGCGATAGTGTGGTCCGGGTATTGATTTATTCGGGTCTGGGAAGCCAGTGAATAGTAATAGTCTGACGAGCGATCAAATACTACAAGGAGGCATTATGTTGAAGCAGTCGATAGCGTTGTTGGTTGCAGTGGCGAGCGGCCTGGCGGGCGCCCAAGCCCATGCGCAGGCGTTTCCGTCGAAGTCGATGCGGCTGGTACTGCCGTTTCCCGCGGGCGGCCCGACCGATATGCTGGGCCGTGCATTGGCGCAAAAAATGGGCGAGCAAATGGGGCAGACAATGGTGGCGGATAATCGTCCGGGCGCGGGCGGTAATCTCGGCATCGAGATAGCCGCGAAATCGCCGCCGGATGGGCACACGGCGGTGCTGGTGTCGTCAGTGATTTCGATTGCGCCATCGCTTTATCAGAAACTGAATTATGAGCAAAAAGACCTCGCGCCGATTTCGCTGGTGGCGGAAATTCGCAACGTGATCCTGGTGCATCCATCGGTGCCGGCGAAAAGCCTCAAGGAACTGATTCAACTGGCCGCGCAGAAACCCGGCAATCTCAACTACGGTTCGGGCGGCGTCGGCACCACCACGCACATCACGCCAGAACTCATCATGAGTCTCACCAAGACCAAAATGAATCATGTGCCGTACAAAGGATCGGGCCTGGCGTTGATCGGATTGATCGGCGGACAGGTCGATGTGCTGATCATGGCGGTACCCGCATCGGCGCAACAGGTACTCGCAGGCAAGGCGCGCGCGCTTGCGATACTCGCGCCTGATCGCGCGCCGCAATTGCCGAATGTGCCCACCGCAAAAGAACTCGGCCACGAAAATTTCGCTGTACGTTTGTGGTACGGCATGCTCGCGCCGGCAGCAACACCGCCGGCGGTCATCGCCCGTCTGAATGCAGAACTGCACAAAGCGCTCGCGTCGCCTGATTTGAAGTCGCGATTGTCAACCGCCGGAATCGAGCCGCTGACCAGCACGCCGCAGGAATTCGGTAGCTTCATACAAACCGAAGCCGTGCGTTACGCGAAAGTTATCAGGGACGCGGGTATCAAAGCAGATTGATGCAGATTTGCATCGCATTAGCGAGTAGAGGGGTTTCAGTGAAAAAAATATTTAAAAACATATGGTTATGTTCTTTGTTTGCGGCAGGCGCGAGTCACGCGGCAGAGCCCGCGTGGCCCACGCGGCCGGTGCGCGTGCTGGTACCGTTCGCGCCCGGCGGCACCACTGACGTGATTGCGCGCATCATCGCCGCGCGCATGACGGAGATCACCGGGCAGCAATTCATCGTCGATAATCGCGCGGGTGCGGGGGGCAACATCGGTACCGGCATTGTGGCGAATGCCGCGCCTGATGGACAAACCATCCTTGTCAACAGCTCGGCATTCGGCGTGAACCCGGGTTTGTATAAATCGATTCCCTACGATCCGTTCAAAAGTTTTATTCCGATTACCAATTTCGCGGAGTCGCCGAATTTGTTTTCCGCGCATCCAACCGTGCCGGCCAAAACATTGCCAGACGTATTGAAACTGGCTGGCGCCGATCCAAAGAAATACAGCTTTGCCACGCCCGGCATCGGCACCACGCCGCATCTCGCGGTGGAAATGCTCAAGTACGCAGTGAAAATGGATCTCGGTAATATTCCATATAACGGTGCGGGGCAATCGGTGACTGCGCATCTGGGCGGGCAAGTCGCACTCGCGTGCTCTGCGCTCCCCACGCCCGCGCCGCATGTGAAGGCAGGGCGTTTGCGCGGGCTGGCGATGGGTTCTCGCGCGCGGCATCCGTCGTTTCCCGATATTCCCACGATGACTGAAGCCGGTTATAAGGATCAGGAATCCGAAACCATGCAGGGACTTTATTTCCCCGCCGGCACGCCGCAGCATATCGTGAAGCGCTTTCACAACGAACTCGTGAAAATCGCGAGGATGCCTGAAACCCGCGAGCGCGTGGAAGGTTTGGGTTTTCAGTTCGTGATGAACACACCCGAGCAATTCATGGTGCAAACACGCAGCGAAGTCGAGAAATGGACGCGCGTGATCAGAAACGCGAAGGTGCAGGTGCAGTAATCACGCTGATCCTGTACGGCGTAGAAGCGAACACTCCCCCCCGTGTCATTCCCGCGCAGGCGGGAATCCATAACACAGTGCCATATGGCACATCGCATGGATTCCCGCCTGCGCGGGAATGACAGTGCTGGTTTGTGAGGCATAGGAAACTCTGATGAACTTTCATAGAAAACCATGCGAATAATAGACATCCGTGAAACGGCTATCCCGCTGAAATCAACGCTGCGCAACGCCGTGTTCGATTTCAGCGAAATGACTACCTCGGTCGTGGCGGTTATCACCGACGTGATCCGTGACGGCAAGCCGGTGGCCGGTTTTGCGTTCAATTCCACCGGGCGCTACGCGTGCGGTGCACAGATGCGCGACCGTTTCATCCCGCGCATCCTGACGGCGAAGCCGGAATCGTTGCTCAACGCCGCCGGCGATAACCTCGATCCGGAAAAAATTCTCGCGGCGATGATGCAACGCGAAAAGCCGGGCGGGCATACCGAGCGTTCGGTGGCGATAGGCACGATAGAAGTCGCCTGCTGGGACGCGGCGGCGAAAATCGTTGGCAAGCCGTTGCATCGCGTACTCGCCGAACGTTACAACGACGGCAAGGTCATCGACAAAATCCCCTGCTACGTCGGCGGTGGCTGGTACGAGCCGGGCAAAGGCATCCCGGAATTGCTCGACGAGGTTCGCGACAAACTCGATAGCGGTTACACCGTGATGAAGATCAAGGTGGGCGGTGCGAGCGTTGCCGAAGACGTAGCGCGCCTCGAAGCGTCACTCAAAATCGTGCAATCCAGCCAGCATCTGGCGGTGGATGCCAATGCCGGTTTTAATCGTGATCGCGCGCTGGCGTATGCAAAAGCGCTCGCGCCCTACAAGCTCAAATGGTTCGAGGAGCCGACGGATCCGCTGGGTTACGAACTGCTCAACGAATTCATCGCGCAATATGGGTCGGCGGTGGGCACCGGCGAAAATCTGTTCTCCACGCAGGATGTGGAGAATCTGGTGACGTTTGGCGGTATGCGCGCGGGCGTCGATTTTATCCAGACCGACGTGCCGCAATCGTACGGCATCGTGCAGTTCTCACGCACGCTGGCGATGTTGAAGCAGCGCGGCTGGTCGCGGCAATCGGTGTTTCCACACGGCGGCAATCAAATGACGCTGCATCTGGTCGGCGGTTTTGGCCTCGGCGGCTGCGAAGCGTATCCGGGCGTGTTTGGCATCTTCGCGGGGTTTGCCGATGATGCCAAAGTGGAGAACGGTTTTCTCAAGCTGCCTGATCGCCCGGGCATCGGTTTCGAGGCGCAGAATCAGTTGTACTCGGCGATGAAGGCGCTGGTTTCATGAATGCAAGCAGGGGCAATGCCTTGCGCACCGCGCTCGATCACCTGGGCAAAGGCAATTGGAGCGCCGCGCACAACATTGTGCAAAGCGATGAATCGCCGGAGGGATGCTGGGTACACGCCATCGTGCATGTGATGGAGGGCGATCCAGACAACGCGCGCTATTGGTACGGACGGGCGGCACGGGTGTTTTCCGCCGATACGGCGGCGGAGGTCGCTGCCGCCAGAAAATCGTTGTCGTAGGCGGTCGCCGGCATCTATGCTGGTTGTAAATGATTTGGCGGGTTATGGCAAAGCCGGGCGCCGCCGGATCACACGTTATTTTTTTGCCGCTTTCTTCGCTGTTTTCTTTTTTATCGCTGGCTTTGCTTCCACCTTTTTGACATCCGGATCCAGCCGCAGCATTTTCATGGCGTTGCCGTAGTACACCTTGTTGCGCGTGGACGTGGAGAGATTTAACGAATCAATCGCGCGGATGCCGTTGCGGATGAACATCGGGCCACCCTCGGGATCGAACGGGCAATCGGTGCCGAACAGCACATGGTCTGCGCCGAAGAAATCCAGCCCGCAGCGAATGGCGGGCGCGGAACCATTGATTGCCGTGTCGCCGTAGAACATCTTGAACAATTGCAGTGGCGGTTTCGACAGTTCGCGCAGCAGCTTGCCGTAGTCGGCATCGACGGTACGCGCGCCCATTTGTGCCATGCCGAGGCGGATGCGCTCGTCGAAGTACGGCGCCATCGCGCCGAGGTGATGGGTGATAATTTTCATGTTGGGCAGTTTATCGAGCATACCGGAGAAAACGATGCGCGCCATGCAGGCGCTGGTTTCATACGGCCAGCCGAACAGCCACCAGATTTCGTATTTGGATTTTTCTTCGCTCGGATAATCGGCAAACTTTGCCGTGCGCGCCGGGTGTAACCAGATTGGCAGATCGTATTTTTTGACGCAGCGTTCGAAGATCGGATAGAACTCGGGCTCATCGACCGGGCGTCCATTGACGTTGGTGAATATCTGAATGCCTTTAGCACCCAGTTTGCGGATCGCGTAATCCATTTCGTCGAGCGATGCGGCGACGTTGTTCATCGGCAGCGAGGCCACGAATGCCGGGAACAGATCAGGACGTTCACGCACGATTTCCGCCATGCCGTCGTTGGCGATGCGGGCCAGCGCGGGTGAGTCATCCGGGCCAGCCAAAAATTCTATCGCCGGCAGCGACAGCGTGAGTATCTGTTTGTAGTTGTTGAACTTGCCCATCATGCTTATGCGCGCGTCGAGATCCCACAACACGGGGATATGCAGCCAGCGCCGGATGGTCGCGGCGAGCGCCGGATTCGTTTCGGCGATCTGTTTCATGCGGTCGAAAAATGTTTTCGGGAATATGTGCGGGAAAATATCCAGCTTGCAGCAGTCATTGACGATGGTCATACATAACCTTTTGTTTTTAAATAATTTTGTTTAATCCAAAGACTCACGCCAAAACCCCAGCGTTTCCTGTGCCGCGCGATCCGAGAAACTGAACAGCACGCAATCCGATTGCGCCGACAATCGGTGCGCCTGCCACGGCGGTATCACAAAACAATCGTGCGGCGCGAATTCGTGGCGCTCATCGCCAAAATAAACCGCGCCGCGGCCCTCTACCACACAGTACACCGCGCCGTCCGTGCAGCGATAGCGGCGTCCGTCAAAATTTTTCGGCAACCACTGCATAAATGCCGCCATCGTTGGAAATGCATGACCACCGGTCGTCGGATTGGTGTAGCGCAGCTTCGCACCATGCGCCGCGTGCAGTGGCGCATGCGTCGCAAGCTGTTCAAGCGCGTCGCGAGTACGCTCATACGGATAGCGCAGCAGCGGCGTGCGTCCTCCATTGTGGCCGGCAGGATAATCCACAGGCAGCAGATTCGTGCCGTAGCGAGCGGCGGCATCCCCCGTGGCGCGCGCGACGGGCTGGCTTTCCTGCGGATGATTTTCGCGAAACATCGCGCCGAATAATTGTGCGAACGGCGTATCAAGTCCGTCCAGCCACACCACCGGCCCACTGCCGAGATTGCCATGGTCGTGCCACGCCCAGTTTGGCGTCACCACAAAATCGCCGGGCGACATCGGCGTGCGTTCGCCATCCACCGCCGTGTAGGCGCCTTCGCCTTCGATAATAAAGCGCAGGGCGTTGGGCGAGTGCCGGTGCGAAGGCGCGATTTCTCCCGGCAAAATAATCTGCAAGCCCGAGAATAATGATTGCGTGATTTGATAGCTGCCACGCAGCGCCGGATTTTCCAGCACCAGCACACGGCGCTCGGCAGCCTGGGTGGTGATCAGCCCGGATGCGCGCGCCAGCAGGGGGCGGGTGTCGGCATAACGCCACAACGCCGGCACGCAGGCGGAGCCCGGCTGCATGCGCATCGTGCGTTCCCACAGCGGCGCGAGATTGTGCGTGCGGATGTCATGCGAGAAGTCCGCGAGTTCGGGGTTGAGCGCAGGTAAGGACGACACAGGCAGCTTCCTATTCTATTTTCACACCCGAGGATTTTATAACCTTTGCCCACTTCACCAGATCGGATTGAATGAGGCGCGCGAGTTCCAGCTCGGTGGTGCCTGCGGTTTCCATACCGAGCTCCGTGAACCGTACGCGCATATCAGGTAGTGCAATCAATGCACGAAAATCCTGATTGAGCTTGCGCACCCGCGTTGTCGGCGTCTTCGCGGGCACCCATGCGCCCTGCCACGACGACGTGTCGAAGCCGGGATAGCCCGCCTCAGCCACCGTCGGCAAGTCCGGTAGTGCCGGCGTGCGTTTTTCAGACGCTACCGCGATGGCACGCAGTCTGCCATCGCGCACCAGCGGCAGAAACGTTGCTACGGCGGCCACGGTCATGGTCACGCGACCGGCCACCAGATCCGGAATCATCAGGCCCGTGCCTTTGTACGGAATATGACGAATGTCGAGGCCCGCCCTCGTCTTGAACAATTCGCCGCCCAGATGCGTGGCGGTGCCGCTGCCGGAAGAAGCAAAGGTAAATTGTCCGGGTTTGCTTTTGGCGAGCGTGACAAACTCCTCGACGGACTTCGCCGGCAGTGCGGCATGAATCACCAGCAGATTCGGTATGGTGCAAATCAGGGTGACGGGCGCCAGATCGCGCACTGGATCGAATGCCGGCTTGTCGAGCAAACTCGGATTAATCACAATCGGCGAACTGCCGGATAGCAGCAGCGTGTAGCCATCCGGCGTGGCTTTCACCGCGCGCTCCACGCCGATATTGCCGCCACCGCCGGCGACATTCTCGACCACTACCGGCTTTCCCCAGGACTCGGTGAGCTTGGCCGATATCATGCGCGCGACAATATCGGAAGGCCCGCCCGTGGCGAAGTTGACGATGATGCGCACCGGTCTCTCCGGGTACCCGGATTGCGCGTTCGCGTGGGTTGCTGTCACCGACAGCAGCACGGACAGCATGATCCCTGACAGGCGCGGCATCCGTTACTTCACTTCGGTGTATTGTCCGCGCGTGATTTGCAATGGCGCGCCGAGTCCCGCCTTGACCACGGCACGGCGCACCTCGTTGGACGCGCGGCGACGTTCCTCATCCATATACAAGCGGTCGTGGCCCCACATGCTGCCGCCGTGCGTGACTTCGCGCGCGGTCCAGGTCGCTTCGTCCACAGTGCGTCCGCCAAACCCGACTTCCATCATGAAGCCCGCCGGGCAGAACGCGTAAAACGACAGCACCCAATCGTTGGCGTGACGACCGAGTGTCTGTCCGATGCGCCAGTTTTCCAGTGCGGCATCGTACGAGCGGCCCACATCATCCAGCGCAAGCACTTCAAACATGACGTGATGCACGCCGCTTTTGGGCGATTGCAGTAGAGCCACGCTGTGATGCCGCGGATTCGCGCGCAGAAACATCAGCCGGTAGGGTTTGATCATGTAATCGGAAAGCCGCAATTCCATGAGTTCGCGATAAAAGCGGCTGGACGCATCTATATCCTCGACATGAAACACCACGTGGCCCATGCCGAGCGGCCCCGTGCGAAAGCCGCCATGCGGGCGCGGCAGCGTGAGTGCGCCGTCGCCGTTGGCATCACCCGTGGCCTGCCCATGAAAAATTTCGATGCGATTACCCGACGGATCGCGGCACCAAGCCATCGCCTCGACGCGGCGCAGCGCGAGTTCTTTTTCGCTGGCGCGGGTGATGGCGACGCCAGCCGTGCCTAGCTTGTCGAGGGCGGCCTGCATGGCCAGCGCATCGCTGGTCTCAAAGCCAAAAAATGCCGGCGCATCGGTTTCGCCGCGTTGCACCAGCACGCGCTGGCAGCGTTCGTCCATGCGCAGCGCCACGGTGTCCGCGTCGCGTTCGATCACCTGCATCGCCAGCACCTCGGTGCCGAATTTGCGCCACGCATCGAGATCGCGCGCGTCCATCCCGATGTATCCCAATCCCATTACAGACATGGACTGCCTCCCCGAGTATTGCCGTGCCGGGCATTATCACTCACGCGAAATGGTTTTGCACTTTTGCGCGCGGGCGGGCTTGCTGCTACAGTCATTGGCAATAAACAAGGAGCACATCATGCGGTGCCATGCCATGCGGGGGGGATTGTTGATTGCGGCAATATTCACAACCAGCGCCGGAGCGCAGACCTTTCCCGCCCGTGCCGTGCGTTACCTCATGCCACTACCGGCGGGCAGCGAGACCGATGTTTTCGCGCGCACCCTGGCACGGCAACTCGGCGATACGTGGGGGCAGCAAGTGGTCGTCGAAAACCGTCCCGGCGGCGGCACCACTATCGCCACCGATGTGGTAGCCAAAGCGCCGCCCGATGGCTACACCCTTTTGCATGCAATTACCTCGCACGCCGTCAACGCCACGCTCTACGCCAAGCTGCCGTACGATACGCAGAAAGATTTTTCGTGCGTGACACAGATTGGCAACCTGTACGGCCTGCTGCTTACGCATCCGTCGTTCCCTGCAAAGAATGTGACGCAGCTGATTCAGATTGCCAAAGCGCGTCCCGGCGAGATTAGCTATGCCACGGGCGGCTCCGGCACAGCGAACCATATTGCCGCCGAAGCGCTGCGCCTCGCCGCGGGCATCAACATCCAGCACGTGCCGTACAAAGGCACCAGTCAGGCCATACTCGATGTGCTGCCGGGCCGCGTGCCGGTGCTGGCCACCATTCTGGCCGAAGCCGTGCCTTACATTCAATCCGGCAAGCTGCGTGTGATCGCCGGCACCAATCCCAAGCGTGCGCCGTCACTGCCCGATGTGCCAACGATCGGTGAATCGCTGCCGGCGTATCGTGCCGGCGTCGGTTTATGGTCTGTCGTCACGCGCGCCGGAACGCCGCCGGCGGTGCTGAATAAGCTCAACGCCGATATCGTCAAAGCCCTGCAGACGCCCGACGTGCGCGCGCGGCTGGCGCAGGCCGACATCGAAATTGTCGGCTCGCGTCCGGAGCAATGCGATGCATTTTTGCGAGAGCAAACCGCTGTGTGGGGTGCTATCGTCAAGGCGTCCGGCGCGCGGGTGGATTGAGCGCGAGTACAGAATATGCAGGATCAATGCGTAACGCTTTACGAGCCAGCAATGAAGTGCGTATAATAAGTAGTTGTTTTTAAAGGATAAAATATGAAGCTTTATTACTCCCCTAGCGCTTGTTCACTCGCGCCGCACATCGTGTTGCACGAAGCCGGCTGCGAGTTTGAGATCGAGCGCGTCGATATCCCCAAAAAAGTCACCGAGTCGGGCGCCGACTACTGGGAAATCAACCCCAAGGGCTACGTGCCCGCGCTCAAACTCGACGACGGCAACGTGCTCACCGAAGTGGCTGTGATACTGCAATACATCTCCGACCAAAATCAGGCTGCGCGCCTATCACCCAAGTTCGGCAGCATCGAACGCTATCACCTGCTGGAGTGGCTTAATTTCATCGCCACCGAAGTACACAAACAAATCGGCGCGCTGTTCAATCCCAAAATGACGCCCGAGATGAAAGAAGTGCAACTTGGCGTGATTGAGCGGCGCATGAATGCGCTCGACAAAATGCTTGACGGCAAACAGTACCTGATGGGCGATGATTTCAGTATTGCCGACGCTTACCTGTTTAACATCCTGTTGTGGACCAAAAAACACAATATCGACCTCGTCAAATGGCCGCACGTGGCCGCAGTTAACAAGCGCGTGGGCGAGCGGGCGAAGGTGATTGAAGCGATGACAGCGGAGGGGTTGGTGAAGTAGCGGTAAGCTCCGGAAACTTTCAATAAAAAAGCCGGGCTCTGCCCGGCTTTTTTATTGACGCAATGTAAAGCTTAAGCAGCTTGAATGTTGCTCGCTTGCTTTTTGCCTTTGTTGCCGTCGGTGATGTCGAAGGTCACTTTCTGGCCTTCTTTCAGGCTTTTGAAACCAGCCATGTTGATCGCGGAGAAATGCGCGAAAAGATCTTCGCCGCCGCCATCGGGAGTAATAAAGCCAAAGCCTTTTGCATCGTTAAACCACTTAACTGTACCGGTTGCCATTGTGCGCGTTCCTTAAAAGATATTGAGTAATGTAAATCGGGGTAACTTTCCCCCTCCAATGTTTAGGTCTCAAAGCTTCCCAAGGACGAACATCCAACAACACCGGAAAATCCAAACCTAGTACCAGGAATCAACTCGGAAATCAAACACCGTGCGGCATTATACACAC